>CACOXL010000007.1 GCA_902631135.1 uncultured Pelagibacteraceae bacterium | reverse complement strand
TCAATTTGAGTTGTTTTTAGCAAGTTGTTAATTCTCTCGAGGTTAGTGCTACTCGATTTATCATCAGTGATTATTATTTTAAATTTTAAATTTTTAAAATAAGTTTTTGCTATTTCACAAGATTTTATAATCGATTTAATAGTTCTTAAAGTATATTCAATTTTTGGAGAGTCAAAAATTCTCTTTTTACTTTGATCGAGCATTACCATTTTATCATTAGCATCTCCAAAAGTATAAGAACGAATTATAATTGTTAGGCTATTTATCTTTCTACTAATTTTTGTTTCACCAAGAGGAATAGTGATACTTTTTTCTCCATTTTTGCTTAAAATTTCATTTGCGCTTAAGTTTTTGTTTGGAATTTCTAAATTTGTTTGATCTATTATTTCATAGCCAAATTTTCTTATAAATTTAATTAAAGTTTTAATTAAAAAACTTTTTTTTTTAATATTTTTTTTTATTTTCATATTCGAAAACTTTTTTTTTCCATTCAGTCATAACTTGCATACAATCAACGCTATTGTCTATGGTCATTAAAGGATATTCACATTCTAAGTTTTTTTTTTCAATATTTTTGCTAAATTCATATATTTGTGATGCAAAAATATTTAAATTACTATTATTTTCTATTTTTTTTATTTTATGATCTTTGTGTAATTCTAAAAAACTATCTTTATTAGGCACCCAAGGATCACAAATGACTATTTTTCCATCAGTTCCTAATATTGTAGTCATATTTTCTAAATTTTCACTAATTGAAACCTTTATTTGTGAAGTAATTCCATTTTTATAAAACAACTCTGCCTGAGCATTTATATCAATTTCAGAGTCATAAATTTTGCCGATTACATTTTTGACTTCAGGGATAGTATCCTTTTGACTGTTTGAGATATTTGCTATTAAGTTGGAGATTGAGACTGGATAGGATCCTAAATCTAAAATTGATCCTCCTCCAAGTTTTTTATCAAATAACCTAGTATTTTTTTTTGGTTTTCCTTTGTTTATTCCATAAGATGAATTGATTTTCAAAATTTTTCCAATCGAATTGGCATTTATTAAGCTTATAACTTTTTTTATTTGTGGATGACTTCTGTATGCCAATGCTTCTAAAAAAAGCATTTTTGATTCTTCAACCTTGTTTTTTATATTTTTTGCTTGTTCATAATCAATGACAAATGGTTTTTCACACAAAACATTCTTTTTTGCTTCTAAACATTTTATTATTAAGTCGTGATGAGTATTATTGATAGTGGCTATATAAATATTATCTATATCTTTACATGACAAAATATCCTCATAATCTTTAAATTGATATTTGAATTTTATTTTATGTCTAAAGCCAAACTTAATTAATCTAAAAAAAGAATTACTTGATACTCCTATTAATTGATTTTTATCTAATTCATATAAAGAATTGGCAAACTTTTTTCCCATGTAACCTAAGCCGATAATTCCCCAATTCATTATTGATTAATTTAGATTAATATAATTTTATTTTAAAGTTTTATATTAAATAAAATATTGTAATAATTGATTATATGAAGATAAAAAGTTCATCCATATTGGTAAAAGAAGCTTTAAATGAAATTAAGACCATTGATAAAGAAGAAGCATTCAATTTAGTTAAAGAAAAAAAATGCAATTTGATTGATATTCGGGATGTTAGAGAACTTGAAAAAGAAGGTCAAATAGAAGGGGCAAATCATATTCCAAGAGGAATGTTAGAATTTTGGTTAGACCCAGGGAGCATCTACTTTAGAGAAGGAAAACTTGATTTGAATAAAGAAATGGTTTTATTCTGTGCTGGCGGATTGAGGTCTGCTTTGGCAGCCAAAACATTAAAAGATATGGGATTTGAAAAAGTATCACATATTGATGGAGGATTTGGAGCATTAAGAGAAAGCAAATTCAAAGTTATTTAAGAGTTATATTCATCTAAGGCATAATCAAGTCTATCTTGTCCCCAAAAAATTTTTTTATTAACAACAAATGTAGGAGCTCCAAAAATATCTTTTTGGAAAGCATCCTTTGTTAAATCTTTTAATTTTTTTTTAATTTCCTCATTTTTGATATCTTTATAAAATTTATTTTTATCAATTTTACATTTTTCTAAAATTTTAATTAATATTTCATCAGATGAAACATCCAAGTCATCTTTCCAGTATGCATCGAAACAAGTCTCAAAATATTTTTCTTTATAGACATCAGCTATTGAAAGATAGCCTCTCATTAAATTTAACGTATTAATTGGAAATTTTTTATTCCATATAAAATTTATATTATTTTTTTTTGCAACCAACAGACAATCATTTTTCATATTTTTCATTTTGCGTTCGTTAAAAGCTGGAGCAGTTATACCACCTAATTTATGGAGACCTCCTAATAGAATAGGTTTGTAATTAATATTCATTAATTCACTTTGTTTAAAAGATTTAAATTTTTTAAAGGCGATGTAAGAGTATGGACTAATAAAATCAAAATAAAAATCAAATGATTTAGTCATATATATTTACGTTTTTTGCATAAAAAATTCTTATTAACCAATAAATTAATAAGCCGATTGGACCAACTAGATATGTAATAACAAGTGGCAGAATTATAAAAAGTTTATTGATTGCAAATCTTTGTGAGTCTTTTACAATCCAACCACCTGTAAAAAGATTGATGGATATAAAATGGATCCAAAACATTGTTATAAAGAAATCATCAGAAAACAAGCTTTTTAAATTACCTAAGCCAACATAAAGATTAAAATTTGAGATAAAATCATAAGAATTGAGATAAGATTTATAAAGTATAAATATGTAGGCACCACTTAGAATTAAAAACGGAAAAATTGATGTTACAAAAATTCTACAAAATTTAGTATTAGAAAAAAAAATTAATATTAGCCAAAAGGGAAGTACTCCTAAATTCACCCAGTAGTAGAGTGTTTCAATTGTAAAGTAATTATAAATTTGTTCGATCATTTGAAAATATATTATATTAAATCTATTAATGATTCCTATAAGAAATAAAAAAAAAACTTTACAAGTAACTGTTGATGGAATGAGAAAATTTGCATTCTCTTATGTGGAAAAATATGCGCCATCAAAACAACAGCTCAAAACCTATTTATTAAAGAAATATTTAAAAACATCAGCATCAAATTTGAGAAAAGAGGATATAAAAAATCTAATCGATGTTGTTTTGTCGGACTTAGAAAAAAATAGATTTATAAATGATAAGTTTTATTCCGAGAGTAAGGCTAAAAGCATGATACAAAGAGGAAATTCAATAAATAAAATAAGAAATTATTTAATAGCAAAAGGTATAAAAGATGAATTTATAAAAGATACAGTGGATAAGATAAAAGATGAAAATGTTGATCAGGATTTTTTTTCTGCGATAAAAATTTGCAAAAAGAAAAGAATAGGGCCAGCAAGAACAGATGATAATAGACCCTTATTTTATAAAAAAGATATATCTTTATTAGCTCGAAATGGGTTCGATTTCGAAACGTCTAAAAAAGTAATGGATATTAAAAAGGAAGATTATTTAAAAATAATTAAATTACTTTGATTTTCTTTTTTTTTCTTCTTCCAATAAATAACTAATTTTATTTTTTAAATAGTTTTTAACAAAAACAAAAACTAATAATCCAAAAATAGATACAGAGATTATAATTATTAATATTATTCTTATTTGTTCATCCATTAAATTAAGTTTTTGCCTCTTAAAATTATACTTGGATTTTTGAAATCCTTTTTACCATATAAAATTTCATTATCTTCAAAATCTGTTACACTTCCTCCGGAATGTGATAAAATTGCATGTCCAGCTGCTATATCCCATTCACAAGCCCTAGGTTCAGCAACATATCCGTCATATTCTCCTGAAGCTATTACACAAAATTTTAATGAACTTTTCATTCTTACAAATTGTTTAACATTTAATTTTTTATGAATTTTTTCGATTTCTGGTTTTATTTTGTGAGAATAGGAAACAAATTTAATCACATCTTTTTTAAAATTTTTAAAACAAGGAAGTTTTACGGGTCTTTTATTTTTCATTTCAAATGCAAAATTATTTCCATAAGAATAAAACATTCTATTTTTTGCTGGAGCAAAAATTAATCCAGCGACAGGTTTTTTATCAATAATTAAACCTGCATTAATTGTAAATTCATCTAAATTATTGATATAATCATATGTTCCATCAATTGGATCAATTAACCAAAAATTATTTAAATTTTTGAGATTTTTATTTTCAGAAGTTTCTTCCGAAATAATTGGAATGTTAGCAGTAATTTCTTTAATTTTATTAGATATTATTTTATTAACCTCTATATCGCCATTACTAACAGGCGTACCATCCAATTTAATTTTTTTTGTTAGTCCCTGTTTTCTTAAATCTAATGAAATTTTCCCAGCATCTAAAAAAGTATCTATCAAACCTTCAACGATTTTTTTAATGTCTTCGCTATTCATAAACTTTTTTTAATTCTATATTATTCGCATTAATTACTTTTTTGCCAACATTTTCAAAATTTACAGTAATTTTATCTTTTATTATTGATTGAACTTGTCCAATTCCCCATTCCTCGTTATTTGGATTAAAAACTTTGTCACCTGGTTCAAAATCTATAATCATTTAATTTAACTTATATTAGAAATCAGTATAAATACCATCAAATGAATAAAGAATTAAATTCAATTGGAATTAATAAAAAAGCCTCTGATACCAAAGTAGTTGTTGCAATGTCGGGCGGAGTAGACTCATCAACTGTCGCTGGAATGATGAAAAAAGAGGGTTTTAAGGTTATTGGAATAACACTTAAGCTTTATGATGATGGTAAAGAAGTTGCAGCATCTAAGCAGTGTTGCTCAGGTCAAGACATCATGGATGCAAAAAGAGTGGCTAACAAATTAGATATTGAACACAAAATTCTATATTATCAAAATAAATTTAAACAAGGAGTAATAAATAATTTTGTCGAAAGTTATTTAAAAGGTGAGACGCCTATTCCGTGTGTTCAATGCAATCAGACAGTTAAATTTAAAGACTTATTGGAAGTTTCAAAAGATCTAAAAGCAGATGCTTTAATAACAGGCCATTATGTGAAAAGTATTACCTCTGGAAATCAAACAAATATGTATAGAGCTATTGATGAGAATAGAGATCAAAGTTATTTTTTATTCAATACAACAAGAGAACAATTAAATTATCTTAGATTTCCATTAGGTGGACTTTTGAAAGATGAAACTAGAGAAATTGCGAAAAAGTTAAACTTAAATGTAGCCGACAAACCTGACAGCCAAGATATATGTTTTGTTCCTAACGGAGATTATACATCAGTTATTCAAAAATTTAGACCTGACTCATTTAAAAAAGGAAATATAAAAAATTTAGAAGGGAAAATAATAGGAGTTCATGATGGTATAATTAATTTTACCATTGGTCAAAGAAAAGGAATTAAAGTTTCAGATAAAGAAGCTCTATATGTACTTAATATAGATTCTAATAAAAATGAAATCACTGTTGGTCCAAAAGAAAAACTAGGCAAGAAAAATATTTTTTTAAAAAATACCAATCTTCTTACTGATGAGGGTGAATTTCATAATGATATTTATGTTAAAGTTAGGTCAACTGGAAAATTGTTAAAAGCTAAAATTGAATTAAAAAGCAATAGAACAGCTGAAGTAAAACTTCATTTACCAGAGGATGGTATTTCCCCTGGTCAAGCTTGTGTTTTCTATGATAAAGATAATATGGGCTATAAAGTTTTGGGTGGTGGTTGGATATCTAGTTGATCTTTCTTTGACTATTATAAACTTTAGTTTATTATTTAATAATGGACAATCAATTATTAGATAAAAGTTTAGAAAATTTTTTTTTAAACTCAAATATTCAAATCGATTTTGGAAATTTTTTCATAGCAATATTACTTTCATTGGTTCTGGCCTATCTAGTAAAAATTACTTACATTAAAGTTGGTAGGGCACTTAATGATAAAGATTATTTTTCAGAAACTTTTATTCCTTTAGCTATTATTACTACTTTAGTAATTACAGTAATTAAATTTTCTTTAGCTCTTTCTCTTGGACTTGTTGGAGCTTTATCTATTGTAAGATTTAGAGCAGCAATTAAAGAACCTGAGGAGTTAGTTTATTTATTTTTTATTATTTCCATTGGCTTAGCAAATGGTGCAAATCAATTTTTGTTATCTATCATTGCAACATTAATTATTTTAGCTTTTTTATTTATAAGAAATATTTACAAAAATAAAAAAAATAACAATGGAAACTTTATTTCTGACTCGAATATTTTAAATATTAGTATTTCAAAAAATGACTCAGTAAATGTTGACGAAATTATTAAAAAACTTAAATCTAATTTTAAATATTTAAAATTAAAATCAGCTAACATTGAAAAAATATCAAGTAATTATGTTTTTTGGTATGAGGCTGATAATGAAAATTTAGAAGACTTACTTAAAAAAGTTTCAAAATTGAGTGATGAGAATGTTAGTATATCTATATATTCAAAATCTGGAGCCTTTGAATAAAACACTTAAAAAAAAAAAGTGATATTAAAAAAAAAAATAAACCAATTTTCATTTTTAAATATAGTTTTAAAGATTTTAAATAGATTTATACAAGTAATTGGCTCTATTTCCTTGTTAATAGTTATTTTATTAACAATTTATTATTTTAATAGTGGCTTGTATGCAAGATATAAACCTTTAGAAGCTTTAAAGAAAATAGATAAAGTAATTTTTAATAAGTATCTTGGTTTTAGTTTATTCGAATTAGATGATTATACTTACCAGAATTTTAAATCATTAAAATATATTATATTTAAGAATGAATTAGAAAATATAACACTCAAAATTAATCAAAAAAATTTATATAATCTTGAATTACAAAGAAAAAATAAAATAGATAGATTATCGGAAAAAGTAAAAAAATTTTCAAGAGCTACATTAAGTTATAATCAAAATGACTACAAAATAAAACTAAGAGTAAAAGGAGATAGAGTACTTCACTGGTATGACAAAGATCGAACTTCTTATAGAATAGATTTGAGAGGAGAAAATAGAATTTGGGGATTAGAGGAATTTTCAGTTCAAAAACCTATTACTAGAAATTATATTTATGAATATATTTTTCATAAACTTTTAGAAAAAAATAATTTAATTGCATTAAAATATTTTTTTATAAATTTATCTGTAAATGACAACAACCAGGGCATTTATGCAGTTGAAGAAGGTTTTTCTAAAGAATTGATAGAAAGAAATAAAAAAAGAAATGGACCTATTTTTGGAGTCGAAGAATCAATCTATGCTTTCGGTTATCCAAATACTGTATATGATTTATATTCTCAAAATTATTGGTTATCTAATCACCCTGAACTAATTAATAATGCTTATGCTAAACTTGATAAAATAAAAAAAGACAATGTAGATATAGATAAGATTTTTGATTTAGAAAAATGGGCAACATACTTTGCAATTATTGATTTAACTGGAAATCTTCATGGCTCGATACCCAAAAGTGTAAAACTTTATTATAACCCAGTAACTGCTAAGTTTGAACCCATAGGATTCGATGGTCATTATAATCCTTATTTATTTCAGAATTTTTTAATTTTAGATTTTATAGATAAAGAAAATACTGGTTGTAGTTATATTTGTATAGATAGAGAATGGTATTTAAAATTTTTAAATAACAGTAAATTTAAAAATATTTATGTTCAAAAATTAAAAGAAATTTCTTCAAAAAAATTAATCCAAGATTTTTATGAAATAAATTTAGAAAAAATAAATTTTTATAATCGTCAATTTTTAAGCGAAACATCAAAGAAAGATAGAGTTCATTACAAAGGACTTGGACTTTATATTTTTGATCAAAATTATCTTTTTGAAAGGTCTGCTTATATTCAGAATAGAATTATTGATATAGAAAAAAAATTAACAGTAAAAAATAATATTAATGATAATAATTTTGATAAAAAAAACCTCTTAAATAAGAAGGAAATTAAAAGTCTAGAAAACAAATATATTTTGCAAAGTGACATCGTAATAGATGAAAATCTGTTTTTAGCAGAAAATAAGAATTTATATATTCAAAAAGGAGTTAAAATATTTTTTGCAAAAGATGTTTCAATTTTTTCTGAGGGTTCAATTTTTTTTAATGGCACAAAAGAACAACCAATTTTAATTTATAGTGATGGAAATAAAGGTTCATTGATATTGGCTAATAATAATTTCAAGTTTAATAACGTTATTTTTAAGAATTTATCATATCCTAAAGAAGTTGATAAAATTTTACATGGTGGTGTGAATATAATTAATTCAGAGGTAGAAATTTTTGATACAAAAATTATTTCTTCAAAAAGTGAAGATGCAATTAATATTATTTCATCTAATAGTAAGATTGAAAATTTAGAGGTAAAAAATATTCAAGCAGATGCTATTGATATTGATTTTGGAACTTTAGATTTTAAAAATATTTCCTGTATAAATATAAATAATGATTGCTTAGATGTATCAGGTGCAATGGTATTTGGTAGTTCTATAAGTGGCTTAAATATTAAGGATAAAGGATTAAGTTTTGGAGAGAATTCCAAAGGAGAAATATCAAATTTAAATTTTCAAAACTCCAATTTAGGAGTAGCTGTAAAAGATGGTTCAAATTTAAAATTAACTAATTATGAATACAAAAATAATAATTTTGATGCAGCTGTATTTAATAAAAAAAAGGAGTATGAAGCAGCTTATCTTTTTATAGATGAGACAATCAATAAGGATCAGTTTAATTACTTAATTGGATTAAATAATGAGATGGTTGTAAATAATAATACTCTGAGTAAAAAAGTTGAAAACAAAATAATAAACAATTTATTTTATTAAATGAATGAAAACAGAATAGAGAAAAAATTTGTATTTGGAAAATTTAAAGAAGATAATTTAGAAAGAATTTTATTATTAAATGGATTTTCAAAAACATTTCCATCTAGAAAGATTAATTCAATTTATTTAGATACTTTGAATTTTGATTTTGCTAAAGATAATATAAATGGTGTTAGTAAAAGAAAAAAAATAAGATTTAGATGGTATAATGAAGATTATTCAAATATTTTTTTAGAGGAAAAAAATAAACAAAATTTTCTTGTAAAAAAAAACGTAAAAAAAATACCTTTAATAGATTCAGAAAAAAAAATTCTTGGAAATTTAAAAGATTATTTTTTTAAAGAAAATAAAAGATATAACTCATTTAACTATAAATTTATTTTAAAAACTAGATATCTCAGATCATATTGGATATCTGGCAATAAAAAAATACGAGCTACGATCGACACTAATATAAAAACGTGTCCTATTAATAACTTATCTCGAATATTTGATTTAAATGAAACTATATTAGAATTTAAATTTTCACCATCAGATGAATCTTTTTTTAGAGATTTTATTTTCAAAAATAATTTTGATATAAGAACAAAGAAATATTCTAAATATCTACAATCATTTAATCTGTTGGAAAATTCAGGTTTGATTAATTAGTTTTTTTTCCACATTAAGAAAGTTAAAAAATAGAATAAAATTACACCTAAAAAATAATTCCATTCTAAGCCGTGTTTGAAAAATTTTAAATGAAAGCCCAAGAAATAATCACCTGGTAAACTGATGATAGGGATGCTTATCAGAGCAACAATAATTAGTATTGAAACTAAAAAAATTTTTAGATAAAGAAATAATGGGTTAATATACTGTGATAATCTCTCTTTAATTGAATAGAACGTTATCACAAGATATGCTTGAGCAACAATTTCAAAAATTATAAATGATAACATAATAAGTCTTCTAAAAAGTTTATAAAGATCATGATCAATTTTTATTCCTAAAAATATAGAGTGCAATGTAAGAGCGATTGCTGAAGCTATTCCAAAAAAAATTATTTTTGTTTTGTGTTTATGAGAATTATTAAAAAATTCGATAATTGATTTATTGTATAGCCAATACCTAATTAAAAGAAATGACGTAAAAAACATTGCAGGTTTGAATATTAACCAAGATGGGTAAGGTCTTGCAGTTCTACTTATAGATGCTCCACCATCAAAATATGGAATTGTATTATGAATTATGTCTTCTTTATTTGGAAACAATTCATGAAATTGAGTAATTAAAATTAAACAAGTATTGACAGCAACAAAAGGTACTAAAAATATCCAAATACTTATAGATTTGGCTTTGATAATTTTATCCATTGAGGAGATTAATTACTTCTTTTTATTTTTTTTTCTAGCTCTTCTTTTTTTAGACCCCATTTTTCTACGGCCTCTATGTTTTTTTGGGTAACCCATACTATCCTTTAGTTATAATTTAATTGAAATTATGTCTGGGATATAGCATTGTCTTTATAAGTTATCAATTTTTTTATGTCTAAATCTTTCAAAACTTTTCTAAAACATACAGCAAAAGACTTTCATAATCAGTCTGTTAATCCACCAGTAGTTAGGGCTTCAACAATAATATTCAAGTCGATGAAGCATATAAGAAAGACTCAGGTAAAAGCTAAAAAAAATCCAACTGGTGGTCACTATGATTATGGCAGACAAGGAACTTCTACAACTTATATACTTCAAAAAATTTTAACTAAACTTGAAGAAAGTTATCATGTTTTTACAACACCTACTGGCTTTGGAGCTGTCTTTTTAGCAATATTCAGTGTTACACGTCCTGGGGATGAAATTATAGTAGCAGATCCCGTATATAGCCCTACAAGATTGTTAACAGAAAAGTTTTTAAAAGATTTTAATATAAAAACAATTTTTTATAATCCGAACAATTTAAAAACATTAGAAAACAATATTACTAAAAAAACAAAATTGATATTTGTTGAAAATCCTGGAAGTAATACATTTGATTTTCAAGATCTTGGAAAAATTCTTTCAATTGCGAAAAAAAATAAAATTTTAACAGCAATTGATAATACATGGGGAACTCCTTATTTTTTAAAACCAATTAAACTTGGCTTTGATATGTCTATTGTATCTGCAACTAAATATTACTCTGGACATTCAGATGTTATGGGTGGGAGTTTAGCAGTTAATAAAAAAGTTTTTTCAAAAGTTTATAATGCAGAAAGAATTACTGGTTTAAGGTTAGGTCCAGATGATGCTTATTTAATAACTCGTGGTTTACGAACTCTAGATGTTAGATTGGATCGTCATAGAGAAAATGCAAAAAAAGTTGCTGCTTTTTTATCAAAAAATAAGAAGTTCAAATTATTATATCCATATAAAAAAGATTCTATTAATTTTAGAATGTGGAAAAAATATTATTCAGGAGCTTCAGGTCTCATGGGTTTAAAAATAAAATCTAAAAATATTAATTCTGTAAGAAAATTTGTAAATTCTCTTAAACTTTTTGGTTATGGATATAGTTGGGGTGGTTTTGAAAGTTTAGCTCTTCATCAAGAATTTAGAGAGACAGGAAATAGAAAATTTTTACACTTGGCTAAAGATGAACACCTTGTAAGATTACATATTGGTCTTGAAGATCCAAATGACTTAATTGCAGATATTAAACAAGCATTAAGACATTTAAAATGATATCAGAAAATTTTTTTAAATCTAAAACAGCAATCATAACTCTGTTTGCTGCATGTTTTGTTGTATTGATTTCTTTAGGTGTAAGACAAGTTTTTGGTTTATTCTTTATCGATTTTAATGAGAGTTTAAATATAAGTAATACTGCATTTGGTTTTGCTATTGGAATACAAATGTTAATGTGGGGAATAACTGGTCCAATTTTTGGAGCAGTCGCAGATCGTTATGGTGGACATGTAGCAATAATTTCTGCATTTATATTTTATACTCTTGGTATTTACTTTTTATATACAGGTCCAAATACTGGAATTTTTTTTCAAATTCATATGGGTTTATTGATAGGTATTGGTTTGGGCGGCACAGCCATAAGTATTCCAATGTCAGTTGTTGGTAAGCATTTTCCATTATCCACAAGAACAATTGCAATGAGTATTGTTACTGCCCTTGGATCTTTTGGTTACTTTCTCTCACCAATTTTTACAAATTATTCTTTAAAAGAATATGGTTGGAACCATACTTTATTCATCTTTTCTTTAGTTCTAATAACGGGATTAGTTGCAGCTTATTTTGTAAGATCTCCATCTGAATCCGAAAGTGTTGAGAAAACTTCAGATCAATCATTTAAAGAAGCTCTAACAGAAGCTTTTAAGACTAAAAGTTATATTTTACTTGTATCAGGATTTTTTGTTTGTGGTTTTCACATTACTTTGGTTGGAACTCATGTTCCTAAGTATGTTATTGACAGAGGTTTAGAGGACTGGACTGCAGCTGCAATTTTGTCATTGATAGGATTATTTAATATTTTTGGTTCGTTATTAAGTGGTTATCTTTCAGCAAAAATGAGTAAGAAAATTATTCTCAGTGGAATTTATTTTTTAAGAGGAATTTCAATAATTCTTTTCATATTTACACCAGCGAGTAACATAAGTGCTTTCCTATTTGGAGCAAGTTTTGGCTTCTTGTGGCTTTCAACAGTTCCGGCAACAAGTGGAATAGTTGCACATTTATTTGGAACAAAATATTTAGGAATGCTTTACGGAATTGTTTTTTTAAGTCATCAAATAGGATCTTTTTTTGGCGCATATCTTGGAGGCTTATTCCATGATTTATATGGCTCTTATGATTATGCGTGGTATTTAGCAATTGCTTTATCTGTTTTCGCAGCAATAATACATTTGCCAATTAAGGAAGAACCAGTTTTAAGATTAAAAACAGAATAAATTGAATAAAAAAGATCAACTATCGGATATACACAATTCAGGAAAATCTTACATAATTTATAAATCAAAAAAAGGATTTGATTTATATACAAATTTTTCTAAAAAAATTATTATTAACAATAATAATATTGGTAGTTTTTTAGGTAAAAAACATACCAGCGTATCTGGAAATACCGATTTATATATAGGTTTCTTTGGTTATGAAATACTAAATAATCTAATCGGTGTAAAAATTTCAAAACAAAAAAGTATTAAATTTCCAAAGGGGATTTTCTATAAACCTGAAAAGAAAATCAGTTTAAGCAACAATTTAAAATATAAAAATAAAGATAAACACAAAAATAGTGCTTTTAAGATAAATATAAATAAAAACACTTACACTAAAATCTTTAAAAAATTCAAAAAAAAAATTAAAAGTGGAGAGACATATCAAATTAAGATTTGTACTAAATATAAAACAAAATCAAAAATAGATCCTTTAAGCTTTTTTTCGGAATTATCAAAAACTAATTTAGCTCCAGAGGCATTTATGATTAGAGATAGGAATTATTCAATTATAAGCTGTTCACCAGAAAACTTAATAACTAAAAAAGGTCTCAACATATTTACAAAGCCTATAGCTGGAACAGTTAAAAAAACCAAATCCTTAAATAAGATAAAGGCACTAAAATATTTTAGAAAAAATATTAAAGAAACAAAAGAACACAATATGATTGTTGACATGGAAAGAAATGATTTATCAAGAATATGTAAACCTGGCTCTGTAAAATTATCTAAACAAAAAACTGTAGAGGAGTATAAGGATCTTTTCCATTATGTAAGTCTAATTAAAGGTAAATTAAAAAAGGATATAAAAAATATAGATATTATTAAAGCCATGATGCCAGGAGGTTCAGTTATTGGTTGCCCTAAAATAAGCACTTTAAGACTTTTAAATAAACAAGAAAAAGAGAATAGAAATATTTACACAGGTAGTTTTGGATATATTAAATTTAATGGAGATATGAGATTTAATATTATTATTAGATCAATTTTAAATTTTAAGAATATTTCTGAAATATCAGTTGCCTCAGGAGTAGTTGTAGATAGTAATGCTCAACACGAATTTAATGAGAATTATATTAAAGCAAAAGCATTAATAGATTTATTTAAATGATTTACGTAATAGACCATAATGACTCTTTTACTCATAATGTGGTTCATCAATTTTCATTATTTGATCAAGTAGAGTGTGATAACTATAATGAAATTAATAAAAAAAAACTTCAAAAAGCTAGTGTTATAGTTTTTTCCCCTGGGCCAGGTAATCCAAGAAATTACCCAACAACTTCAAAAATTTACAAACAATTTAAAGGAAAAAAAAAGATGATTGGAATCTGTTTAGGTTTTCAACAAATATTATTTTGTGAGGGAGCTAAAATTGTTGAACAAAAAAAAATATATCATGGATTTCAATCAGATATAAAAGTTGTAAGTAACAAATCTTTATTTAAAAAAGGAGAAACATTTAAAGTAGGCAGGTATCACTCACTTAAATTAAAAGAACCTTTTAAAATTGTTAATTTTGATATAACTATGAGGTGTTTAAAATCAAAAGTTGCAATGTCTTTTGAAAATAATAAAGAGAAAATATATGGATTTCAATTTCACCCTGAGTCTTTTTTAACAATCAATGGCAACTTACTCATTAAAAAAATCCTATCAGCTTAAAGATTTAAGAGAAATAAATTTTAAAGATCTATGGGGTGATCATGGTGTGTTTACCACAATGTGGATTTTTGGAAAACCTGCAAAAATTTTATTTTTTGAAAATCATTTAAAAAATTTGATTAAATCACTTAAAAGTTATGGAATAACAAAGAAAACTCTTAAAAAAGATATTATAAAAATTTTGAATATCAATTTATCAAAAAGTAAAAAATACGATCACCTTTTGAGAATTGCTTTAAACAAACAAATTATATCAATATCTTTAAGAAAAAGGGTAAAACCTAAAAAAGATTTTAATTTAAAATTAGTAAATTTAAGAAGAGAAAAACCACAATATAAGAATCTAAAATATAAAAAAATTTTATCTCACCTTGTAAAATTAGATAATTCTAGATCAGATATTGGCCTTGTGGTAAATAATAAAATTTTAGAAACAGGAACCTCAAATCTTTTGTTTGTAAAAAAACAAAAAATATTTAGTCCAATTAAAGATTATTATGAGGGAAATACGTATAGGTTTTTTAAATCTAAAATAAAAAAAATTATAAAAAAAGATATCTTGATAAAAGAATTAAATGACTTTGAGGAGATAATATTAATTGGTTCGGGTAAGGGAGTTACCTCAGTAAAATCAATTAAAAAAATTAGCTGGAAAAGAAAAAGTTTAAATAAATTTAAAGAATTTTCTAAATATTACAGATCAGCTGTGAAAAAATGTAATCATTATAAGTTCTAAATATATGAGAGATCCAAATAATCCATGTTTATTTTGTAATATTAATAAAAGTACAGTTGCTCACGAGAATGATTTGGCTTATGCTAGTTATGACTCTTATCCTGTTTCTAAGGATCATTGTCTTATTATTCCTAAGCGACATATTAAAGATTATTTTGATTTATCTCAAAATGAATTGATAGCATGTGATGAACTTATTAAAATCGTCAAAAATGAAATAGTTAATAAAGATCAATCAGTAAAAGGTTTTAACATTGGAACAAATATTGGAAAAGCTTCAGGTCAGTCGATTTTTCATTGTCACATTCATTTAATTCCAAGAAGAGCTGGAGATGTTGAGAATCCTCAGGGTGGAGTAAGATCTGTCATACCAAACAAACAATATTATAAGAGACAGAAATAGGCTGTTATTAAAGACAAATTGACTTGAGTTTGAGGTTGAACTATTAGTTCAACTATATATAAAACTTTAAAAATAATTCTAAAAATTTAACCAAAGGCGGAAATGTTAAATAATAATCCTTTTTCTATCTTGGCAGAAACAGTATCACCACTAGCAATGCAATTCTTTATTATAGCTATGGTGTTATTAATTGCTGTAGGGACTATTATTCAAATGATTCATCACAAAAATCTTAAATACTTTTTTGAAAACGCAAAAAAAGCAAAATTATCGGCAACAAAAAAATTAGGAATTGGAGAAAAAACAGCAATTGTTGCAAAAACAACCGTTGTAGATATTGGCACAACATCGGAATTAGGTTTTGGAAAAAGAAGATTAGCTCATGTGCTTGGCATGTATGGTACAATATTATTTTGGGTATCTTCAGCTATTTTAGTTTTTTGTTACACAGGTGTAGGTAAACCAAGCTCTGAAACTTGGTCAATGCTTTGGCATGTTGGAGCTATTTTGACTTGTCTAGGTGGATTTTGGTTTTGGTTTTTTTTAAGAGTAGACGTATCTGCAGAAGCTCATCCTTGGTATAGAATTATTAAAGCAGATTTATTTGTGCTAGCATTGTTAGCTTGTTCTACTTTTGGATTAGCTTGGTCATTTACACAATTTAATGGTCAAGTAGGATTATCTTATTTATTTTTGACTTTATTTGTAGCTTCAAACTTAATTTTATTCGGTGGAGTTTATTGGTCAAAATTTGCTCATATGTTTTATAAACCTGGAGCAGCAATACAAAAAAATTTAGCTGAAGCTGATGGATCTAGAGATAATCTTCCTCCCCCAGCTGATGCGCCTGAGCAATTTGGCCTGGGTATAAAAAGAGAAGAGCCAAAACATTATTAATATGATAACTAAAAAGGGAGAAAATTAAAAATATGTCAACTTTTGTATACATGACTAGATGTGATGGCTGCGGTCATTGCGTAGATATATGTCCATCAGATATTATGCACATTGATGAAAACATAAGAAGAGCAAAAAATATTGAACCAAACTTTTGTTGGGAGTGTTATTCTTGTGTCAAGGCATGTCCAAATCATGCAATTGATGTAAGAGGTTATGCTGATTTTGCTCCAATGGGACATAGTGTAAGAGTAAGAAGAGAAGAGGAAAAGGGAACAATCTCTTGGAAAATAAAATTTAGAAATGGTACAGAAAAAAACTTTGTTTCACCAATTACAACAAAACCTTGGGGGAAATTTATTCCTAAACTTGCAGAGGGTGATACACCTAATCAAGGAGAAATTAATTCACAAAGACTATATAGTGAACCTGAAGGGTTAAATACAAATAAAGAATTACCTGCAGTGCCAAAAGAATCATTTAAAAAAGGAGTTTACTACTAATGGCAAAACACAAAACTCATTTTGAGGATTGCGATATTTTAGTAGTCGGTGGTGGAATGGCTGGAACAGGAGCGACCTTTGAAGCAAGACATTGGGGAAGAGATTTAAAAATTGTTTGTGTAGAAAAAGCTAACATAGATAGAAGTGGTGCTGTCGCTCAGGGTTTATACGCAATTAACTGTTACATGGGTATGCAATGGGATGAAAATCAACCAGAGGATCATGTAAGATATGCACGAAATGATTTAATGGGAATGGTTAGAGAAGATTTAGGTTATGACATGGCACGACATGTAGATTCTACAGTTCATATGTTTGATGAATGGGGTCTTCCAATGATGAAAAATGAAAAGACTGGGAGATATTTAAGAGAAGGTAAATGGCAAATAATGATCCACGGTGAAAGTTATAAACCAATCGTTGCTGAGGCTGCTAAAAAATCTGCAGATAAAATTTATAATAGAATAATGGTTACTCATCTTTTAATGGATGAAGCTAAAAAGAATAGAATTGGTGGAGCTGTTGGTTTCAACATGAGAACAGGTGACTTTCATGTATTTAGAGCAAAAACAGTAATCGTTGCTGCAGGTGGAGCTTCTCATATTTTTAAACCGAGAGCAGTTGGAGAAGGAATGGGAAGAACCTGGTATGCACCATGGAGTAATGGTTCAGCATACGCATTACCTATTGCAGCTGGTGCAAAAATGACTCAAATGGAAAACAGAATTGTTTTATGTAGATTTAAAGATGGTTATGGACCTGTCGGAGCTTATTTTTTACATTTAAAAACTTATACACAAAATGCTAATGGTGAAAATTATGAAAAGAAATGGTACGACCAAACTAAAGAACTAGTTGGAGAATATATTGATCACCATCCAACTCCAACATGTTTAAGAAATCACGCATTTATTCAAGAGGTAGCTGCAGGTGGTGGACCAATCCACATGGTAACTAAAGAAGCTTTTCAAGATCCACATTTAGAGACAGTAGGTTGGGAAAACTTTTTAGGTATGACAGTGGGTCAAGCTGTAGTTTGGGCTTCTCAAAATATAGATCCTAAATACACTAATCCAGAATTAACAACTTCAGAGCCATATGTAATGGGTTCACATGCTACATGTTCTGGTGCATGGGTAAGTGGTCCTGAAGATTTGTCTCCACCTGAATATTTCTGGGGATATAATAGAATGTTGACTATAGATGGACTTTTTGGAGCAGGGGACACTGTAGGTGGAAGTGCTCATAAATTTTCATCTGGCTCATTTACCGAAGGAAGACTAGCAGCAAAAGCAGCTGTAAAATATATTCAAGATCAAAAAGCAGACGGAATTAATGTATCAGATAAACAATGTGAAGATTTTAAAAAAGCTGTTTACAAGCCTTTAGAAACTTTCACTGTTGCTCAAAATGAAATTACAGGTGGAACTGTTTCTCCAAGTTATATTTCTCCTATTCAAGGTCTACAAAGATTACAAAAGATTATGGATGAGTACGTTGGTGGAATTACATCAAATTATATGACTAATGGAAATATGTTAAAAAGAGCTTTGGAACTTTTAGATTGGCTTCAAGAGGATTTAGAAAAGGTTGGAGCAGAGGACTATCATCAATTGATGAGAGCGTGGGAGCTTAAACATAGAACATTGACTTCTCAATGTGTAACGGAACATACTTTATTTAGAGAAGAAACACGTTGGCCTGGATATTATTACAGAGGTGACCATATGAAATTAGATGATGAAAATTGGCATTGTCTAACAGTTTCAAGAAGAGACCCTAAAACTGGAAAATTCTCGATGGAAAAAGTTCCTGTCTATCATATTGTAGACGAAAATGAGAAAAAAAAGGCCTCATAATAAATTATTAAGTATAAACACCCATGGATATATTATCTAAATCGGATGAGGAAATATTTGCTATTGGAAAACCTTTTTGGGAAAATTTAGTAAGATCTTCTAATATGAAAGATTATGGTAGTTTTACGAGAGATTTTTCAACCCAGATGTTATTTGGAGCAAATGAAGTAGAGTTAGGAAAGCAGTGGGCTAACAATGATCTTATAACCAATTTGAGTGAGACCTACGAGCCATTTGGGACTTTAAGGCGAGGTGAACACATCACAATTCTTATAAAACAAACAAATAAGAAAATCCCTGGAGAGTTTTTAGGAAGACTGGTTCTTGGAGTTGAGGATGGTGAGATCAAGGTCTTCGGAGCAACAATTTATTAGTTCAAAAAAAAATTATTTTATTCAATTATAGTTTGACAATTTTTTTACTAGGTGTATTGAGAATGTATAGATGCACTTTTCAAATATAAAAATCCCTCAAAAAATTTTAAATAAAAAGACAACTTTTATTAAAACTGGGATTTTTTCAGCTATAGCTGCATGTTGGGGAGTAATCTTACTTGGAACTTTTATAACTTTTAAATAAGTATTATTTCAAGTTTTTTTTATTAAATGGAAGTTTTTTTACCCATAGCTCAAGTTTTTGTTAGTCCAATAGAAATTCTTTTATTAAGTGCACTGGTCGGGATTCTTTCAGGTTTGTTTGGTGTTGGTGGTGGTTTTTTAATGACTCCGTTTTTGATTTTTTTAGGTGTTCCTCCAGCATATGCAGTTGCGAATGAAGCTAATAATATTTTAGCAACATCAGTCTCTGGATCTACTACTCATTGGTTAAAAAATACTTTGGATTATAAAATGGGTTTTATGATTGTAATTGGAGGTTCTATAGGAACAGCTTTAGGTATCTATACTTTTAGTTATTTTAAAGGGATTGGAAAAATAGATACAGTTATATCTTTAGCTTACATGTACATACTTGCAATAATTGGAACTTTAATGCTAGTTGAGAGTTTAGGTGAAATTGATAAAGCCAAAAAAAATGTTGTAGAAAGAAAAAAATTACATGTTCATTATTGGATACATGGTCTTCCTTTCAGAATGAGATTTCCAAAATCTAAATTGTATGAGAGTATATTTACACCCATAATAATCGGATTATTAGTTGGTTTTATAGCTGCTATAATGGGAATAGGGGGTGCTTTTATTTTAGTTCCAGCAATGATTTATATTATTAAAATGCCAACAAGATTAGTTCCAGGAACTTCTTTATTTGTAACTATTTTTGTAAGTGTAATAGTTACTTTTTTGCATTCGTTTAATTACGGCTCAATAGATTTAATGTTAGTTTTATTATTAGTAATTGGATCTATTGTTGGTGTTCAGGTTGGACAAAAACTAGGAGAACAAATAGATAGTTCTGGATTAAAAGCATTATTAGCAATCTTGTTATTAATTGTTGGTATAGCTATTGCCTATGATACTTTTTTTGCTGACAAAATTCAAAAAGAAGTAGTTATAATAGCAAACAAGGATTTGAATTTCTTTTCAAGATTTATCAAAGATTTTTCAAAAGATATGCCATTCTTTTATGGTTTATTCTCAATTTTATTTGCAGTTATTCTTGGGATTGCTGCTGCATTCATTAGGAGGTTTTTATCTAGTTTGAGAAAAAAATATTTTGCAAAACCTGCAAAATAGTTTTAAGCGCTTCTATAAAGTTTAGTCATCACAAATTCTCTATGACCTAAGGCTTCTGCACAAGTTAATCTTCCATTTGCAACTTTTAGAGTAGTTTCAATGAGTTTATCACCTGCTTGTGACATATTCATTTCTCTTGAAAGAATTTTTGATACATCACAATCAATATGTTCTCCCATACCTTTTACTGTTAATGGGTTAGCAGTTAATTTTACTACTGGTTCAATCGGATTGCCTACAATATTTCCTTGTCCTGTTGGAAATAAATGAATATTGAAACCTGCTGCCGCTTGAAGCGTTACACATTCTGCTGCTGCTGACGAAGTATCCATAAAATATAAACCTTTTCCCTTTTTTGGTTCTTCAGCTGGCTCTAGAACATCAACAAATTTGCAGTTTCCAATTTTTTGAAAATTTCCGAAAGCTTTTTCTTCAATAGTAGTTAAACCACCTGCAATATTTCCTGCGGTTGGTTGACTTTCGGAAAGATCATCTGTTGCTTCTTTAAGAATAAAATCATTATATGAGCTCCATGTTTTCATAAATTTATCTGATGCTTCTTTAGTTGCTCCTCTAGTAGCACAAACTTTTTCAGCTCCAGTTAATTCAGATGTTTCACCAAAACACAAATGAACTCCTAATGGCTCAAGTTTATCCATTAAATTTCCAACAGTTGGATTTGCTGCTAATCCAGAAGTAGTATCAGACTCACCACATTTGACAGATATCCAAAGATCACTTATTGGACATTCTTCTCTTTGTTTTTCTGATGCCCACATCACGAACTCTTGTGCTTTTTTTGAGGCCTTCATTACAGTACCAATATCTCCTGTTCTTTCTATATGAAAACCCTCAACAGGTTTTCCAGTTTTTGCAATACCGTCTACAATTTTTTTTGTCCATTTAGGTTCAATTCCTATTACAATAACAGCAGCTACATTTGGATTGCTTCCTGTTCCAATCATCGTTCTAAAATGTAATTCTAAATCAGCACCAAATTGAAGTCTTCCATATGAGTGTGGCAAGGCAATAGTCCCTTTGATGTTATTAGCCACTGCTTCCGCACAAGCATTAGAAATATCATCTACTGGAAGTATTATTACATGGTTTCTAGTTCCTGCTCTTCCATTTTCTCTTTTATAACCTAAAAAGCTTTTTGGAATTTCCATAATCTTACCATTTCTTTGTTTTGACATTGTGAACATGAACATGTTCACCTTTTTTAATTGATTTAACTACTTTACCAATATCATGACCATATTTCAAAATTGTGTCTCCCTCTTTTAAGTCTGTCATTGCAATTTTATGACCTAATGGGATTTCATCTATTGATTGAATATTGACTGTACTGTCGTTTTCCATAACCCAGCAAGAGCAATCTTGTTTTGGAGTGATTTTTTCAACAACAATAACACCAACATTGTCCTTTTGGTCGTGAATAATAATGTCTGTAGCCATATATATAGTGTCGAAATGTTTATTTGAATTTCGTAAAAACTTATATATTAATCGCAAAAATTAACAATTAAATTTTAAAAATTCGTTCTAATTTAGAAAGGTTCTAGTAATGACAAAAATGACAACTGAAGAAGCTTTTGTTAAAGTTCTACAAATGCATGGTATTGAACATGCTTTTGGAATTATAGGATCAGCGTTCATGCCTATATCTGATATTTTTCCAGATGCTGGAATTACTTTTTGGGATGTTGCTCATGAAACTAATGGTGGTTTAATTGCTGATGGTTACACTAGAGCTACAGGAAAAATGTCAATGGTCATTGCACAAAATGGACCTGGTATAACTGGTTTAGTTACACCCATTAAAACTGCATATTGGAATCACACGCCATTATTATTAGTAACACCACAAGCTGCAAACAAAACAATGGGACAGGGTGGTTTCCAAGAAGTTGAACAAATGAATTTATTTAAAGATATGGTTTGCTATCAAGAAGAAGTTAGAGACCCATCAAGAATGGCAGAAGTATTAAATAGAGTAATTGAAAAAGCTATTAGAGGTTCTGCACCTGCTCAAATTAATGTGCCAAGAGATTATTGGTGTCAAGTTATTGATATTGACCTTCCACCGATTGTAAGATTAGAAAGACAAGGTGGGGGAGCTGATGCAATTTCAAAAGCAGCGGATATTTTGTCAAAGGCAAAATTTCCAGTAATTTTATCTGGTGCTGGTGTAGTAATTGGTGGAGCAATTGAAGAGACAAAAAAACTTGCTGAAAAATTAGACTCACCAGTTTGTTCAGGTTATCAGCACAACGATAGTTTTCCAGGCAGTCACCCTTTAGCAGTTGGACCGTTAGGATATAATGGATCAAAAGCTGCTATGGAATTAATTTCAAAAGCAGATGTTGTTTTAGCTTTAGGAACTAGGTTAAATCCTTTCTCAACTCTTCCAGGATACGGAATTGATTATTGGCCAAAGAATGCAAACATTATTCAAGTAGATATCAATCCTGATAGAATAGGTTTAACAAAAAAAGTTACTGTTGGAATTAGTGGTGATGCAAAATTAGTAGCTCAACAAATTTTAGAAAAATTATCTTCGAATGCTGGTGATACAGACAGACAAAAAAGAAAAGATTTAATTCATCAAACTAAATCTGCGTGGTTACAAAAATTATCTAGTTTAGATCATGAGGATGATGATGAAGGAACAGTTTGGAATAAAGAAGCAAGAGAAAGAGACTCAGACAGAATGTCTCCTAGACAAGCTTGGAGAGCTATTCAAGCAGGTATGCCAGAAGATGTAATTATTTCTAGCGATATTGGAAATAATTGTGCAATTGGAAATGCGTACCCAACTTTTGAAAAACCTAGAAAGTATTTAGCACCTGGATTGTTTGGTCCATGTGGTTATGGTTTTCCGTCTATATTAGGAGCAAAAATTGGCTGTCCTGAAACACCAGTAATTGGCTTTGCTGGTGATGGAGCATTTGGAATTAGTATGAATGAAATGAGTTCATGTGCTAGAGAAGAGTGGCCAGCAATTACAATGGTTATTTTTAGAAATTACCAATGGGGTGCAGAAAAAAGAAACACAACACTTTGGTTTGATAATAACTTTATAGGTACAGAATTAGATCCTGAACTAAGTTATGCGAAAGTTGCTGATGCTTGTGGATTAAAAGGTGTAACAGTAAGAACTATGGAAGAAACCACAACCGCAATCAAAAAATCCTGTGAAGATCAAAAAAAAGGAATTACAACATTTATTGAAGTTATCTTAAACCAGGAACTTGGTGAACCATTCAGAAGAGATGCAATGAAAAAGCCTGTTAGAGTTGCTGGTATAGATAAAAAGGACATGAAACCTCAAAAATCTTTGAATGGATGATATAAAGATAAATTCTAATAGAAGTTTTGGAATTGTTTTTTTTGTAGTATTTTTCTTAATAGCTTTATACCCCTTAATCCATAACGAAGAGATAAGAATATGGTCTCTTATAATATCTTTAATTTTTCTAATTCTAGGATTGATTAATTCTAGAATACTTACCCCTTTTAATAAACTATGGTTCAAATTTGGAATTCTTTTAGGAAAGGTAGTATCTCCGATTATAATGGGATTAATATTTTTTTTAGTTGTAACACCAATAGGTTTAATAATGAGATTGTTAGGAAAAGACTTATTAAACTTGAAATATAATAAAAATAAGACCTATTGGATTGAAAAAAATGGTCCAAAAAGTAAAATGAAAAATCAATTTTAATATGAATTTTATTATAGAATTTTGGGAATTTTTAAAGGTAAGAAAAAAATATTGGCTTTTACCAATTATAATCGTTTTAGCTTTATTTGGTGGCTTAATAGTTTTAACTCAAGGTTCAGCAGTAGCTCCATTTATTTATACAATTTTTTAAAGTGAGTTCTATTTTAGGTATTTCAGCATTTTATCATGATAGTGCAGCATGTATTTTGAAAGATGGAAAAATTGTTGCCGCAGCTCAAGAAGAAAGATTTACTCGAATAAAACACGATCCAAGTTACCCACATAATGCTATTGAATTTGTTTTAAGATATGCAAATTTACAATTAAGTGAAGTTAACCAAATAGTTTTTTTTGAAAAACCATTTTTAAAATTTGAAAGGTTGTTAGAAACCTACGTAGCCTTTGCCCCTAAAGGTTTTATTTCTTTTGCAAAAGCAATGCCATTGTGGATTAAGGAAAAACTTTTTCAAAAAAATTTATTATACAATAATCTTAAAAAACATGATCCAAATTTCAAATCTGATAAAAATATTTTTTTTTCAGAACATCATTTAAGTCATGCTGCAAGTGCTTTTTTTCCGTCTCCTTTTGATGAAGCTGTTGTGTTAACAGCAGACGGTGTCGGAGAGTGGGCAACAACTACAGTTGCAGTTGGAAAAGATAATCATCTGGAAATTAAAAAAGAAATTCATTTCCCTCATTCACTTGGATTATTATATTCAGCATTTACATATTATACAGGTTTTAAAGTAAATAGCGGTGAATATAAATTAATGGGTTTAGCCCCTTATGGAAATCCTATTTATGAGGATAAAATAAAAAAATTAATCGATTTAAAAGAAGATGGAACCTTTAGACTAGATCAAAAATATTTTGATTATGCAACTGGGCTTACAATGACGAATAAAAAATTTAGTTATTTATTTGGTCAAAAACCTCGTGATCCTCAAAATGAAAAAATTACCCAATTTCATATGGATATAGCTTCATCTATTCAAAAAGTAACAGAAGAGATAATGATCAAGTTAGCTAAAGCTGTTCGTAAAGAATATAATATTAAAAATTTATGTCTAGCAGGTGGAGTAGCATTAAATTGTGTAGCTAACGGTAAAATTCTAAAAGAGAAAATATTTGATAATATTTGGATACAGCCTGCCGCGGGAGATGCCGGAGGATCTTTGGGAGCAGCGTTAGCTCTTTGGCATATAGAACAAGATAAGCCCAGAGAAGTAAATTTGGATGATGATATGAATGGTTCATATTTAGGAGCTGAGTTTACGCATGAAGAAATTGAAAAAGAACTCAAATCAATTGGAGCAAAGTTTGATAAATTAGATTATGAAGAACTGATTAACAAAACTTCAGAACTTCTTTCCAATGAAAAAGCAATTGGTTGGTTTCAAGGTAGAATGGAGTTTGGTCCAAGAGCTTTAGGTGGTAGATCTATTTTAGGAGATCCAAGATCTGATAAGATGCAAAAAAATCTTAATTTGAAAGTGAAATATAGAGAAAGCTTTCGACCTTTCGCGCCTTCAATTTTAAAAGAAGATTTATCCTCATGGTTTGATATGAATGTCGACAGCCCCTACATGCTATTAGTAGCAAATATTAATTCAGATAAAAAAATTGAAATGAACGAAGAACAAAAAAAACTTTTTGGTATAGATAAGCTCAATATAAAAAGATCAGAGATCCCAGCTGTTACACATGTTGATTACTCAGCTAGGATACAAACAGTGAATAAAAAAACTAATAAACGTTATTATGATTTGATTTCAAAATTTAAAGAAAAAACAGGTTGCCCAATAATAGTAAATACTTCATTTAATGTTAGAGGTGAACCAATTGTTAATACACCAAAGGATGCTTTTAATTGTTTTATGGGAACAGAGCTCGATTACCTTGTTATAGGAGATTATATGCTTGAAAAATCTAAACAAGACTCTAATTTAAGAAAAGATTATTCAAAAAAATTTGAATTAGACTAATCAAATAGTTTATTGAAAATTTATATAAATAATTTAATGTTCAAATGTTAAAGTTATGAAAATTTTATTATGTTCTGTACCGGATGGTGCTTTGAGACAAACAGTGCCAATTATTCCGAGAGGTCCTCACACGGCCTCTCCAAGCATGAGGCCAATTTTCCCACTAGGTATTTTAAGGGTATTATCCTCTGCACAGGAGCATGGATATACTGGTGAAATATATGATATTAATAATTTAAGACCAACTGATGATGAACTAATTAAAAACATAAAAAAAGTTAACCCAGATGTAATTGGATTAAGCGGTCCATTATCTCATTGTTATCCATTCATTAAACATATTTCAAAGCTGGTAAGAAAACATTTTCCAGATATCTGGATAATTGTAGGAGGAAATGTGACTGGTTCAGCACATATTCTCTTAAAAAAAACAGAGACTGATATTGCGGTCGTTGGTGATGGTGAAATACCTTTTTTAAAATTATTAAAATTTTTTGAAGATAATTTAAAAAGAGATTTAGAAAAATTAGATCAAATTAAGAATATTCCTGGATTAGTATTTCTAGATGAAGGTAAAATATGCTTTACGGGTTTTGCTGAACAACTTCCAGCTCATAAAATGAATTTCCCGAGTTATGATATTTGGGAAGATGGCCTAGAAAAGTTTGGAGGTGATAGAAATCTAATTTATGAAGTATTTAATAAGGTTAACTCTATCGGAGAATTAGTTAGTTTAGCAGAAGAAAGATCACATCAAACTGAGGAATTTCAAAAACTTTTTCAGAAATATAAAGGTAAAAGAATTGGAAGAATACAAACTTCAAAAGGCTGTGTTGCAAAGTGCACTTTTTGTCAAAGGGCTACACATGGATATAGATCATTTGGATCCGAAACTTTAGAGGAAAGAGTTATCGAACTCAAAAAAAAATATGATATTGGAGTTTTGAGTGTTGATGATGAAAACTTTGGAAGTGATCAAAAAAAAAGTTACGAATGTGCCAAAATATTTAAGAAACATGGAATTTTCTGGAATGCCGAGGGAGCTAGAGCTTCAACTGTAACTTATGAAAGTTTAAAATTTTATAAAGAAAATAACATGATGGCTGTAAGATTTGGAATCGAAACAGGTAGCGCCAAAATGTTAGAAGTAATGGAAAAAAAAACAACAAAAGAAAAAGTTTATAACGCGATAAAGAACTGTAAAGATCTTAACATCAATACGGCTGTAGAGGTAATGATGATAGGAATGCCTGGTGAAACAAGAGATACTGTTATTGAGACTGCTGAATACGCAGCTTCATTAAGATACTTAGTTGGTAATGATTGGAACACAAGTTACCCTGTTTGGGCAGCAGCAATTCCAGGAACACCATTATATGAATATTGTCAACAAATTGGAGTAATTGGTACCTCAATTGAGGAAGAGGAGGATTATTTAATTAGGTTAGCAGATGATATGGAAGGTGAGGGTATTTTAAATTACTTGAATAAAACAGATGCAGATAGAAAAGAACTTAATTTCTGGGTTTATATTTATAGATATATCGGGAAAAAAGCTTATGTGAATGAAATAATTAAAAATAATAAGTCAATTATTAAAATTATAAAAGAAATTTATAAAGAATGTTTTAAAGAATCATATAGAACTTTAAAAGCAGATTTTGTAAGAAGAGTAGATAAAAAGTATTCTTTCAAACAAAATCTTCAACAAACTATTTCTGTATTTACAAAATTTTTGATTGCTTTTTTTACTCCTTTTTTACCAAAAAAAGTTTTGCTTTATTTTTTAAAAAAAATTTCTGATATTAAATATAAAAATCTTGAGCGATTTAGAGTAAAAAATGGAAGGCAAAGATATAATTTTTTTATTGAACCAAAATCAATTAGAAATGATCTTAAGTTTACCAATGAAAGGTATTTAAAATCAAAAAGACCAATAGAAAATTCATTAAGATCAATAGTAAAAGAAAATAGTGCAATTTTAGCAACTCAATTTAATGAGGAAGAAAAAATTTTAGATAAAATAGCTAAAATGCAATAATTTTTTATTTTTAATTTTATATTAATCTAATATATTCTTTTAAAACTGAAATGCATGGTGGGAAATCAGTGTGAAATTCATTGGCTGTACCTGCAACCGTAAAGTCGGAGCGCCACCCAGTTAAGTCCGCTGTTGAACAATGGCCAGGAAAAGTCTAGTTCTACAATGAAAAATTAGCATCGGCATTAATTAAATAAACTCTCTTAAAAGGAGAGAAAAAAAAATGTTTATGCTAGTTAGGATCTTAATATTTTTTATTTTATCAATATCCAATTTGTATGCAGAGAATTTAAAAAATTGTCAGTGGGATAATAGAAAAGGTGTTCCTTGTATTGTTATAAGCAAAACTCCAAATACTTCGGAAATTTCTGAAATAGGAATTAACAAAATAGTCATTTCAAAAAAAGAAATTGATAATCTCGGTGCTGTTGATGTTAACGATATTCTTAAAAATATTTCTGGATTAGATATTTTTCAATCAGGTACAAAAGGACAGACTACTTCATTATTTACTAGAGGATCAGAGTCAAATCACACTCTTGTAATGATCAATGGTATTGCTATTAATGACCAGTCTGTAACTGATGGACTTCATGATTTTGGTCAAGACTTTATTCAAAGTATTGACGTTATAGAAATATATAAAGGATCTAATGGAGCACATTTTGGTCCAAGTGCAATTGCAGGTGCTATAAATTTTATAACTGCAATAGATTATACCAACAGTTATTCAGTAAACGGGTTTAGTGGAAAAAACAATTCATCATCAGCTAATTATACCAAAATTACAGATAATGGATGGCACTTAAATTTTAAAAGTTCAGCAACTTTAAGTGAAACAGGAAGTGCGATTGCTGGAGGATCTGAATACGATGGTGCTGAAAATTTTCAATTAAATTTGAATGGCGAAAAATGGATAAATGATAATTTAAAATTTAAATCAACTATTTATTCTAGAAAAACAGTCGCTGATTATGATAATAGTGCTACCGATGAAACAGGATATGTTGCAGATAATAAGATGTATACAATTCAATCTGGTTTTGAACATGTTTCAAAGTCAAATGAGAAAGAATTAACATTTCATTATCACAACTATGATAGGCAATATGAAAATTCAGGTGCTCTTGATGAGTATTATAGTGAGTCCTTTGTTGTAAGAGGTGAAAGCAAGAATAAATTTTCAAAAAATATTTCTTTTGGCTACGGAAGTGAATACAAATATGATTGGGGATCATTCGAAAATAGAGGTAGCTATACAGCATCCACTAAAGGTCACATGAGTAATTTAGGTGTCTTTGGAAATTTTGGATATAAGTTGAATGAAAGTTCAATTTTCTCAGTTTATGGAAGATCAGATGATCATAATACGACTGGTGGGAATCAAACTTATAAAATTAATTTTACAAAATTTATTAATAATTTTGAATATAGTTTAACTCATTCAACTGGCTTGAGAAATCCTACATTATATGAATTGTATGGCTCTGATAATTATGGGATTGGAGGCAATACAGGCTTAAATCCAGAAAAAAGTAAGACAAATGAATTTACAGTAAATTATAAAATTTTTGAAAACTTAAGTTTAAGATCAACCGCTTATAGAGCTCAGGTTTATGATCAAATTGAAACTAATTCTGCATATAGTAAACATGAAAACAAATTAATTGATATTAATCAAGAAGGATTAGAAAATGAAATTTCTTTTAATCGAAATAATGAAACTTTATCTTTTTATAATATATTTTCTAAGAGCAGAAAAACAAATGGTCAAGCTCAGTCTCGTAGGCCAGATTTTTCCTATGGACTAAATTATTCAATTACAGAACTATCAAGTCCAATCGGCAACATTAATGTTAATTTAAATTATAAACACACAGGTAAATTTATTGATTGGGACGGATCTGCAAATTCAAAACAAAAAAGTACGGATATATTAGACTTATCTTTATCAAAAAATATATCTGGTAATATTTATTTTTTAAAATTAACTAATATTTTCAATGAGAGATATGAGAAACCAGCAACTTATTATCAAGATGGAAGACAAATTAGAATAGGATTTAAAAGCTTATTTTAGATAATAAGAAAATAAAAAAATAATTTTTAAATAGTTTAAATCTTATTAAAAAAATATAGAATGAATGATTATGGGCTATTTAAAAATCTCTATAGGTATATTTGTAGCACTAGCTGCTAGTAGGTTTGTTCCTCATCCACCAAATTTTACAAGTCTTTTGGCATTAAGTTTTTATGTTCCTGCACTTTTGGGTAAAAGATTTATTCCTTCTTTACTTGTTAGTTTCGCTTTAACCGACTTAATCATAGGATTTCATAGCACTACAGTTTTTACATGGGGCAGTGTTTTATTAATTGGTCTTTTTTCTACTTTTTTTTTGAATGGGATCACAAAAAGATTATCAGGAGCACTCTTAGGTGCTTTTATTTTCTTTATTGTCACTAATTTTGGTGTTTGGACAAACGGAATGTACGGATTTACTTTTGAAGGACTTGTTCTTTGTTATACTATGGCAATTCCTTTTTTTGCTTATAGTTTAATATCAACATTTATATTTTCATCTCTAATTGAAATTATATTTTTTTTTACAAAAAGAAAAAGTTTGTTTTTTAAAAACTAAGATAGATTGTATAAATTTTTGTAAAATATTTTATTCAAATGAATTTAAAAAATGACACTAACTGTGGATGGATAAATGATTTACCTAAAAGAGAAAATACAAATAAAATTAGTAAAAATGAAAATTGTGATTTTTTAATAGTTGGTGGCGGTTACACAGGTCTATCTGCAGCAAGACAATTATCAAAAATTAATTCGAATTATAAGATTATCATTATTGATGCTCAGTTAGCAGGCGAGGGAGCAAGTGGGAGAAATTCTGGTTATTTAGTAGATACTACTTTAAATGATAGTTACAATTTTAGACGAGATATTAATGCTTATAAAAAAAAAATAAATATATATGACCTCGGTATTAAAGTAGTAAAAAAATTTATTAGAGATTATCAAGTCGATTGCGATTGGAATGAAACAGGTAAATATTTTGCCTCTTCATTGAGTAAAGATATTAATAAATTATATAAATTTAAAAAAATACTAGATGAATTAAATTTTGAAAATCAAATCTTAAATGCAAATCAATTGAAAAAAAAACTTGGAACAAGTTTTTACAAGACAGGGATTTATACGAAAGGGGG
>CACOXL010000006.1 GCA_902631135.1 uncultured Pelagibacteraceae bacterium | reverse complement strand
CCTATAAGCATCGAACTTTCTCAAGAAAATATTGTTTATGCAAAATTTGTGAGGATTATTGAGCCTATTAGGCTCAATTAGTTATTTAAAAAGTAAATATTTAAGAAGAGAAGTGTGGACGGTTAAGGTTACCAAAATTTGTCGTACACACTTCAACATTATATAAATTTTATTCTTAGAATTTATATAGAAGCTAGTGTGCGCCGTTTTTAAACTTGAGAGTTTGATCATGGCTCAGAACGTACGCTGGCGGCACGCCTAACACATGCAAGTCGAACGAAGTAGCAATACTTAGTGGCAGACGGGTGAGTAACATGTAGGTATCTACCCTTTGGCCTGGAATAACACGAGGAAACTTGTGCTAATACTGGATAAGTCTTTACGGAGAAAGCTTTATGCACCATTGGATGAGCCTGCACTTGATTAGTTTGTTGGTAGGGTAATGGCCTACCAAGACTGTGATCAATAGCTGATTTGAGAGGATGATCAGCCACATTGGGACTGAGACACGGCCCAAACTCCTACGGGAGGCAGCAGTGGGGAATCTTGCACAATGGAGGAAACTCTGATGCAGCGATGCCGCGTGAGTGAAGAAGGCCTTTGGGTTGTAAAGCTCTTTCGTCGGGGAAGAAAATGACTGTACCCGAATAAGAAGGTCCGGCTAACTTCGTGCCAGCAGCCGCGGTAATACGAAGGGACCTAGCGTAGTTCGGAATTACTGGGCTTAAAGAGTTCGTAGGTGGTTGAAATAGTTGGTGGTGAAATCCCAGAGCTTAACTCTGGAACTGCCATCAAAACTTTTCAGCTAGAGTTTGATAGAGGAAAGCAGAATTTCTAGTGTAGAGGTGAAATTCGTAGATATTAGAAAGAATACCAATTGCGAAGGCAGCTTTCTGGATCATTACTGACACTGAGGAACGAAAGCATGGGTAGCGAAGAGGATTAGATACCCTCGTAGTCCATGCCGTAAACGATGTGTGTTAGACGTTGGAAATTTATTTTCAGTGTCGCAGCGAAAGCGATAAACACACCGCCTGGGGAGTACGACCGCAAGGTTAAAACTCAAATGAATTGACGGGGACCCGCACAAGTAGTGGAGCATGTGGTTTAATTCGAAGATACGCGCAGAACCTTACCAACACTTGACATGTTCGTCGCGACTTTAAGAGATTAAAGTTTTCGGTTCGGCCGGACGAAACACAGGTGCTGCATGGCTGTCGTCAGCTCGTGTCGTGAGATGTTGGGTTAAGTCCCGCAACGAGCGCAACCCTCACTTTTAGTTGCCATCATTTAGTTGGGCACTCTGAAAGAACTGCCAGTGATAAGCTGGAGGAAGGTGGGGATGACGTCAAGTCCTCATGGCCCTTACGTGTTGGGCTACACACGTGCTACAATGGTATTTACAACAGGAAGCAAAACGGCGACGTTAAGCAAATCCTTAAAAAATACCTCAGTTCGGATTGCACTCTGCAACTCGAGTGCATGAAGCTGGAATTACTAGTAATCGTGGATCAGCGTGCCACGGTGAATGCGTTCCCGGGTCTTGTACACACCGCCCGTCACACCATGGGAGTTGGTTCTACCTTAAGGCAAGGTTTAAAACCCTTGACTACGGTATAGTCAGCGACTGGGGTGAAGTCGTAACAAGGTAGCCGTAGGGGAACCTGCGGCTGGATTACCTCCTTTCTAAGGATGAATGAAAAATTACTTTTCATTCTAAATAATTTACACGGTTAATGTTGACCGTCCTCATTTCTCTTCTTAAAAGTTTAGTGTTTCTCTTGCATGGGGGCCGGTAGCTCAGTTGGTTAGAGCACACCCTTGATAAGGGTGGGGTCGAAAGTTCGAGTCTTTCTCGGCCCACCAAATAAGATTAAGGGGGGATTAGCTCAGCTGGGAGAGCGCCTGATTTGCATTCAGGAGGTCAGCGGTTCGATCCCGCTATCCTCCACCAAAAACACTTGTTACAAAGTTAAGGAAAAATATTTCATATAAAGAAAACATTATAATGAATAGCTTGTATAAATCTGCTACTGAAAAAAAAATTCCTGCAAATTTAATTATAGAATTTGCAAGAATTTATGGTTTTCAAGTTGATTTTCAAAGAGATATTAGAAGAAAAGATAGTTTTCAAATTATGTACGAAGTATTTAAAAATGATAATGGAAAAATAATTGAAACAGGCAATATTCTTTATGCAAATTTAAAACTTAGCGGTCAGGATAACTCTTTATACTACTTTGATTATGGTGGAAGTGAAGGTCATTATGACAAAAGTGGAAAAAGTGTTAAAAAAGCTTTAATGAAAACACCAATTAATGGTGCTAGACTTTCGTCCCCTTTTGGAATGAGAAAACATCCAATAGATGGTTTTAATAAGATGCATAGAGGAACTGATTTTGCAGCGCCAATGGGAACTCCAATAATGGCGTCTGGTGATGGTGTGGTTAAAAAAGCAGGTTGGTGTGGAGGCGGTGGTAACTGTGTAGTAATTAAACATAATTCAACTTATCAAACTGTTTATGCTCATATGTCAAAGTTTGCAAAAGGAATTGGTTCTGGTGTAAGAGTAAAACAAGGACAAACTATTGGGTATGTTGGATCTACAGGTAAATCTACTGGTCCTCATTTGCACTACGAAGTTATAGTAAATGGTAAAAGAATTAACTCTCAAAAATTGAAATTACCATCTGGTAAAATACTTAAAGGCAAACAAAGAGAAATATTTGAGACAAAAAAAATTAAGTTAGACGTACTTAAATCAGAAAAAATTATTGGATTAAATTAATTTGCCTCAGTCTGAAGCTTTTCTGGATTATCTTTTTCTTTTTCAGAGAAATTTTCAACCTCTTTATTATTCTCTGTAGACTGATCAGACTTAGTTGATACGTTTTCTGAATATTTTGATTTTTTAAAATTCTCTTGGTCATTTAAAATTCTAGTAAAATGATCTGCATGCTGAAAATAATTTTCTGAAAGAATTTTATCCCCACTAGATAATGCCTCTCTTGCAAGATTACTATACTTTTCGATTAGTTTTTGAGCATTATGATTATTTCTGCCAGGCGATTTTCTCTGAAAATTTTCATTATTTGAAAAACTTGACCCAAACTTAGAACGGTCACCATTAGACTTAAAGTTTCTATCGTTTCTTCTAAAGTTATTTCTTCTATTATTATTTCTGAATGTTACCATAATTTAACTCTTCTTATATTTTTGTGCTTACTATACATCTATCGTTTTTTGCTAAGTCCTTAAAAATTTTATTAATATAAAATCCATTATGATTTAATAGTTTTGTTACTTTTTTTTTTTGGTCAAAACCAATTTCTAATATTAACTTACCATTTTTTTTTATCAGCTCAGATGATCTTTTAATTACTTTTCTGATTTCTGATGTTCCGTCCAATCCACCGTAAAGAGCCGATTTTGGCTCAAAATTAACCACATCTTTATTTAAATATTTAAAATCTAATTTATTTATATAAGGAGGATTAGATATAATTAAATCATATTTGCCATATCTGAAATTGTCAATACTAGAATTAAATAACTTTAATCTATTTTTTATTCCTAGTTTGAAAGCGTTAGTTTTACTTAAATTTATACATTTTTTACTGATATCCACACCTACACCATAAAAATTTTTTTTTTCTTTTAAGATTGATAATAAAATACACCCAGATCCAGTTCCAATATCCAAAACCCTTAAATTTATTTTATTTTTTGTAAATTTTAATGCTTGTTCCACTAATATTTCTGTATCTGGTCTAGGGATTAAAACATCTTTCTCAACTTTAAATTCATATTTCCAAAAATCTTTTTTGTTTAATATATAAGCTATTGGTTTTCCTTTAGATCTCTGAGAAATTAAAACATTAAAGAAATTAATTTTTTCTTTATCTAATTTATTTTTAGAATTTAAGATTACAAATTTTCTATCTTTATTAAAAACTTTTGACATTAAAATTTCACTATCTAGTTGTGAGTTTTTAATAAAATTTTTTTCTAAAACACATTTTCCTTTATAAATTGCATCATTAATATTCATATTATTTTAAATAATTTAAACTTTCTTCTTGCGCTTGTAATGTTAAAGACTCGATCATTTCATCAAAAACTTCTCCTTCGAGAAATTCCTCTAATTTATGCAATGTCAAATTTATTCTATGATCGGTCACCCTACCCTGAGGAAAATTATACGTTCTAATTCTTTCTGACCTATCTCCAGTTCCTATTTTACTTTTTCTATCTTTAGATCTTTCTTGATCAATTCTAGATCTTTCTAATTCATACAACCTTGCTCTTAAAATTTTCATACCTTTAGATTTATTTTTGTGCTGAGATTTTTCATCTTGCTGTGATACAGAAATACCTGAAGGTATATGAGTTATTCTTACTGCACTGTCAGTAGTGTTCACCGACTGACCTCCTGGTCCTCCTGCTCTAAAAACATCAATTCTTAAATCTGTTTCATTTATTTTAAGATCAATTTCCTCAGCTTCAGGTAGTACTGCTACTGTTGCAGCTGATGTATGTACTCTTCCTTGTGTCTCAGTATCAGGAACTCTTTGAACTCGATGTACTCCACTTTCATATTTTAGTGTTGAATAAATGTTTGCACCTTTAATAGAGGCAATCACTTCCTTTAAACCACCAGCATCACTTTTTGAGATAGAAATTAATTCTAAAGACCATTTTTTTTTGTGACTTACTTTTTCATACATCTTAAAAAGATCGGCAGCAAATAAACTTGCTTCGAGTCCACCTGTTCCAGCTCTAATTTCTATAATAGCATTTTTTTTATCTGCTTCATCTTTTGGAAGTAAAAATAATTTTAATTTTTTTTCACTCTTTTCATGCTGTAATTTTAAATCCTCTAATTCTTTATCTGCCATTTTAATTAATTCTTCATCACTATTCTGATCTGTCAAAATTTTTTCTAATTCAAACTTATCTTTCTCAAATGAGAGATATTTTTTTGCATCATTTATGATTTCATTTAAATCTGAATATTCTTTTGATTTTTCAGCAAAAGCTTTTTTATCAATTTTTCCAGATGATAAATCTTTTTCCAATGAAGAATGTTTGTTAATTAAATCTTGAATTGTATTAAGTGGTATCATCTCAACTATTTTCTAATTCAGAGGCTTTTTTTTCAACTTCACTTACAATTCTCTCAATCATTTCGCTGGTTAAAACTTTTTCAGACTGAACACCTGACAGATAAAGCATATTGTTTCCCCTTTTACCTCCTGTAATTCCCACATCTGTCATAGCAGCTTCTCCTGGACCATTTACTACGCACCCTATAACAGATAATGTAATTGGTGTTTTAATATGTGAGAGTTTTTCTTCTAAAACTTTTACAGTTTCTATTACTTGAAATCCTTGTCTTGCACATGAAGGACATGAGATAATTCTAACACCTTTCTCCTTTAAATTAAGTGTTTTTAAAATTTCATTACCAATTTTAACTTCTTTTACTGGATCATCTGACAAAGAAATTCTAATCGTATCACCTATTCCCTCAAGAAGTAAGGTTCCTAATCCAATTGAAGATCTTATGCTACCTGGAATGAAGCTACCCGCTTCTGTTATTCCTAAATGAAGAGGATAATCTGTAGTCTTTGATAGTTTACGATAAGCTTCTATTGTTAAAAAAATATCAGATGATTTGACGCTTATTTTTAAATCATTAAAATTTTCATTCTCTAAAATTTTAATGTTCCTTAAAGCGCTTTCAACTAATGCTTCTGGGCAAGGTTCTTTAAATTTTTCCAATATATCTTTTTCCAAAGATCCGGCATTAACACCCACTCTTATTGAACAATTGTTGTCCTTTGCGGCTTTTACAACTTCTTTTATTTTGTTTACATCACCAATATTTCCTGGATTAATTCTTAAACAACTTGCACCATTTTCTGCAGCTTCAATTGCTCTTTTATAATGAAAATGAATATCTGCTACTATCGGAACGTCAACATGCTTAATAATTTCTTTTAAAGCTCTCGAAGATTCTTCATCAGGACAAGAAACTCTAACTATATCGGCTCCTTCACTATGAATTTCATTTATCTGTTTAATTGTAGCTTTTATGTTTGTGGTGAGAGTATTTGTCATCGATTGAACTGAAATAGGATTGTTTCCTCCTACTTTCACTTTTCCAACATTAATTTCTTTAGTTTTTCTTCTTTTAATATCTCTGAATGGTCTAATGCTCATTTTTTATTATCTAATTGAAATTCTTTATGTAAAGCTATCAATGCTTTTTTAGTATTTTTTTTGTCAATTAAAACTGATATTTTGATTTCAGATGTTGAAATTACTTGAATATTGATTCTTTTATTAGCAAGTGATTGAAACATTCTAAAAGTTACACCTGGTGTCGTTATCATCCCAACACCGATTACTGAAATTTTAGAGACATCTTTTTTCAACAATAATTTTCTAAATTTTATATTTTTATTAGCTTTAATTATTTTTTTTGTTTTATTCAGATCCTCTGTCTTAATTGTAAATGTTAAGTCTGTCTCTTTACCATTAGCAGAAATATTTTGAACAACCATATCAACATTTATTAAATTTTTTGAGAGTGGTTTAAAAATTGATGCAGCAACACCAGGCTTATCTTTCACTCCTATTAAAGAAACTTTCGAGTCATTTTGAGTAGATGTAATGCCCGTTACAATCTTATTTTTAATAATATTAGATCTTTTAGTAATTAAAGTTCCCGGCTTCTTGATAAATGATGATTTTACCTCAACATCAATTCTATTTAATCTTGCATCCTGAATAGAAACCGGCTGCATTACTTTCGCTCCCAGGGAAGCCATTTCTAACATTTCCTCGTATGAAATTACTTTAATTTTTTTTGCTTTCTTCAATTTATTTGGATCAGTAGTGTAAATTCCTTCAACATCCGTATAAATAATGCATCTTTTAGCATCAAAAAATTTTGCAATCATTATTGCACTTGCATCAGATCCACCTCGCCCAATAGTAGTAATTCTACTTTCATCGTTAATTCCCTGAAACCCTGTTATAATTGGTATGCCACCCTCTTTTAAATATTTGATTATTTTGTTTTTATTAATTTGATTAATTCTAGAATTTTTATGAACTCCCTTAGTAAAAATAGGGATCTGCCAAGACAACCAAGATCTGGATTTGTAACCCTTGTGTATTAACCTTCCAGCTATTAAAGAACAAGCCACTTGTTCTCCAGAAGAAACCAAAACATCATGCTCTGAACTAGAAAAATTATTACTAATTTGTAAAGATTTTTTTATTAACTGATTTGTCACACCACTCATCGCTGATGAAACAACAATTACTCTATAGCTTTTCTTTTTATAGTCTGTAATTATTTCGGCAACTTTCTTTATTTTTTCAATTGTGCCTACTGAAGTGCCTCCGAATTTTAAAACTACAATTTTCATGATAGATTATCTCAAAAAATTAAAAAATATTGAATAAATACATGTTGAATATAAAGTCAACTTACTAATGAAAAATAACACAATAAATAAAAAAGAAATAGAAAAATTTTCCAAAATTGCTGAAGAATGGTGGAATCCTGAAGGTAAATTTAAACCATTACATAAATTTAATCCTATAAGGATTTCATACATAAAAGAGAACATTATTAATTCTTTTAAGTTAAATAATATTAATAAACCTTTAGATAATGTTAGGATATTGGATATTGGTTGTGGAGGTGGGCTATTATCAGAACCAATGTGTAGATTAGGAGCTCAAGTATTTGGTATTGATGCCTCAGAAAGAAATATTAGTATTGCCAAATTACATGCAAAAAAAAATAATCTTAATATTGATTATAAATGTGCATCTCCTGAAAATTTTAAAACTGAAACTAAATTTGATGTAATACTCAATATGGAAATTGTTGAGCATGTCGAAGATATAAATTTTTTTTTAGAGTCATGCTCAAAACTTTTAAAGAAAAATGGTATTATGTTTGTTGCAACAATAAATAGAACATTAAAATCTTATTTATTTGCAATAATAGGTGCCGAATATATTTTAAGATGGCTACCTATCGGTACTCATGACTGGGAAAAATTTGTACCACCAGATGAGTTGATCAGAATACAGGATAAAAATAATCTTAAACTAGAAAATTTAGTAGGCATGAAATTTAATTTAATTAAAGATGAATGGAAAATTAGCAATGATCAGTCAATTAATTATATAGGTAAATTTATAAAAAATTAATTATTTTTATTCTCTATCCAAGGTATTACCTCTGTTTCAATACCTTCTTCTTTAAGCTCTTTTATTTCCTCATTTGAAGCCGTACCGTAAATATTTTTTTCTTTTTTTTTTTTATTATAGTGAATAGATCTTGCCTCGTAAGTAAAGTTATCACCAACATATTCAAAATTATCTTTAATAAATTTTTGATATTCTTTAATTTTTTCATTAATTTGATTTAATTTCAATTTTTTTTCGTTAACTTTTTTTGTTTTACTTAATATTTTTGGTGCCATTAAAGTTTTTTCAATTTTTTTTGAATCACAGTAATGGCAACTTAAAAACTTTTTTGTTTTTAGCTTTTCATACTCGAAAGATGAAGCAAACCAACTATCAAAGGATAAATTACAGTTTTTGCAAATTAATCTATATTTAATCATTAGTTTCTATTTAATAAAACTTTTAAAAAATTCAATATATTCAGCTTCTATAATCTGCATTAATTTCTATATATTTTTTTGTTAAATCCATTGTGTAGGCTGTAAAACTTTTTGAGCCACTAGAAATATCAATAGATATATTAATATTGCCACCTTTCATATATTCCGACACTTGATCCTCATTATAATTATTATCCAATTTTCCATTTGCAATAATCATTGAGTCACCAAATTTTACGGAAAATTTTTCAATATCAATTGTAACTCCTGCCTTTCCTATAGCCATGATAATTCGTCCCCAGTTAGGATCCTCACCTGCTATTGCAGTTTTTACTAATGGAGAATTAGCAATAGAGAATGCAATTTTTTTGGCATCACCTTCAGTTTTACAATTTCTTACATTTATAGTTATAAACTTTGAAGCACCTTCGCCATCAGCCACAACTCTTTTAGCTAAATTTAATAAAACCTTATTTAAAGCAAGATCAAATTCGTTTAACTTCTCATCATATATATTATTTAACTTTGCATGCTTAATTTTTGCAGTTGAAAAAATTGAAACCATATCATTTGTGCTTGTATCACTATCACATGTAATCGCATTAAATGTCGTTAATACATTTTTTTGAAGAAGTTTTTTTAAAATATTATTAGGAATATCAGCATCAGTGAAAATATAACCCAATGTCGTTGCCATATTAGGTTGAATCATTCCTGAGCCTTTTGCGATACCAAATATTTTAATTCTACTATTTCCAATATGGCATTCTTCCATAGCCATTTTTGGCTGTGTATCTGTAGTCATTATACCTAGCGCAGCTTTCATCCAAATATACTTATTTTGCGTATATTTAATTTTATCAATTAATTCGTTGATTTTATTCCTTATCTTTTCCTCTGGAAAAATTTCACCTATAGTACCAGTACATCCAAAAATTATTTCTTTGGGTCTTATTTTAATTGGATTACTTTCGTCCTCTTTTTGTTTTTCTGATAATTTGCTTGAAATATCTTCAGCAATTTTTTGCAAGCTTTTATACCCTAGCTTCCCAGTAAAACAATTAGCATTTCTGGTGTTAACCATTAAAGCAAAAATTTTCTGTACTTTTTGATTCAAATTCCATTTGATATTCTCTGAAATTAATTTTGATTGCGTATATACAGAGGCATAATTCGCGCCCTCTCTAAAATAAAACATTACTAAATCATCTCTTGGATTGTCGTATAAATCTGCACTCACTGTTGAAATTGAAACACCATCAATATGATCTAGGTCTTGAAACTCCGCCATTCTCTTGTTTTTTGATTTAGAAGACAGGAAATTTGTTAAATTTATACCCATAGTATTTAAAATATTTATTTTATAATTATATTAAAGGTTATAAGTAAATAATAAATCAAAAACTAATGTTAAATCCTATTAACTTTCTTACAAAATTCATCAAATCTAATAATCAGAGAGAGCTAGATAGAATAGGAAAAATAGTTAAAAAAATTAACTTAAATGAGGAAAAAGTAAAAGATTTAAAAGATGATGATTTTCCAAAAAAAACATTGGAATTTAAGGAAAAAATCAAAAAAGGTTCTTCACTTGATGAATTGTTGCCTGAGGCTTTTGCTTTAGTAAGAGAAGCTGCAAAAAGAACAAGAAATGAACGTCATTTCGATGTGCAATTAATTGGGGGCGTCACATTACATGAGTCAAAAATTGCAGAAATGAGAACAGGTGAAGGTAAAACACTAACTATTACTCTTGCTGCTTATTTGAATGCCTTACAAGAAAAAGGTGTGCACATTGTAACTGTAAATGACTATTTAGCAAAAAGAGATTCTCAAGAAATGGGTCAAATATATAATTTTCTAGGCTTGAGTTCGGGATTTATAAACAATGATCAAAATGATTTTGATAGAAAGAAAAATTATAATTGTGATATCACTTACGCGACTAATAGTGAACTTGGATTTGATTATCTCAGAGACAACATGAAATATTCTATAGATGAAAAAGTTCAAAGAGGACATTTTTTTTCAATAGTAGACGAAATAGATTCTTGTTTAATCGATGAGGCTCGTACACCTCTAGTAATATCTGGGGCAGCAGAGGATAAAACAAATCAATATATTGTAATTGATAAATTTATAAAAAATTTAAATGATAATGACTATGAGGTTGATGAAAAAGACAAAAATGTTCTTTTAACCAATGAGGGTATAAACAATATTGAAAAATTTTTAAGCAAAGCTGGAATTTTAAAAAATGAAAACTTTTATGATCCAGAAAATCTAAATTTAGTACATCATGTAAATCAGGCTTTGCGAGCTAACCATTTATTTAAAAAAGGTAAGGATTATATAGTACAAGAAAACAGCCTAAAGATAATAGATGAACTCACTGGCAGAATTCTTGAGGGCAGAAGATTTGGAGATGGATTGCATCAGGCACTTGAAGCAAAAGAAAAAATTGAAATACAAGCAGAGAATCAAACTCTAGCATCAATTACCTACCAAAATTATTTTAAACTTTATAAGAAAATTTCTGGATGTACCGGAACGGCTGCTACTGAGGCTGAAGAATTTTTTGAAATCTACAAATTACCAGTCATTATAATTCCTACGAATAAAAAAATGATAAGAAATGATTTAAATGATCAAATTTTTAGAACTGAAAAAGAAAAGAATATTGCAATCATAAAAAAAATTACTGATTGTCATAAAAAAGGTCAACCACTATTAGTTTTTACATCAAGTGTAAACAAATCAGAAATATATTCAGATTTTTTAAAAAAAGAAAAAATAAATCATGTTGTTTTAAACGCAAAAAATCATGAAAATGAAGCGGAAATAATTGCTAATGCAGGTAAGAAAGACTCGGTAATAATTACTACAAGTATTTCGGGTAGAGGAGTAGATATTCAATTAGGTGGGAAGAAAGGATCTATTCCCGAAGAACAATTAAAGAATAACAAAGATCAAATTAAATCTATGGGAGGATTATTTGTTATCGGTACCGAAAGAATGGAGTCTAGAAGAGTTGATAATCAAGCTAGAGGAAGATCCGGGCGTCAAGGTGATGAAGGTAGTTCAATTTTTTATGTAAGCCTTGAAGATGACTTGATGAGAATATTTGGATCAGAGTCCATGAATAATATTCTTGAAAAATTAGGTTTAAAAGATGGTGAAAGTATTGATCATCCATGGATAAATAAAGCACTGGAAAGAGCACAACAAAAAGTAGAAGCTAGAAACTTTGATATTAGAAAAACATTAATAAAATTTGACAATGTTTTAAATGATCAAAGACATGTAATTTTTTCTCAAAGAGACGAGGCGATGAATAGTGATAAAATATTTGAATATTCAGAAGATTTTTTGGAGGAAATATTAGATAACCTAATTAAATTAAAGATCGAAAAACTATCTAATCCTAAAAATAAAGATTTTGATAATAAATTGAAATCTATTCTAGGTAAAAACTTTGAAGAGTCAGAATTTAAAATCCTTCTTTCTGATAGTGATAAAATATTAAAAGAAAAAATAATTGATAAATTCAAAGAAACAAGAAATGATAGAATTAAATTACTAGGTGAGACCCAAGCTAAAGAAATAGAAAAAAGAATTTTTTTACAATCTATTGATTTAAATTGGAAATCCCACATACAATATTTAGAACAATTAAGACAGGTAATTGGATTGAGATCTTATGGCCAAAGAGATCCTTTAATTGAATACAAAAAAGAAGCTTTTGAACTTTTTGAAAATTTATTAAATAAGTTAAAATTAGACTACGTAACTATCTTAATGAATTTAAAGATAGTCGAAAAACCTAATGAGGAAATTAAAGAAACAAAGATAGATCCAAAATATATTGGAAAAAAAATGAGGAGAAATGAGCCTTGTTTTTGTGGTTCAGGAAAAAAATACAAACATTGTTGTGGTGCGTCTTTATAAAAAAAACATTAAAGAAATTAAAACAGCTAAAAATACCCCTATAGAAATAATAAGATTTTTATTTGAAATAAAAAAATTTTTTAAATTATTTTCTTTAACTTTTAATGAACTTAATTGTTCTACATCGCTCATGAACCCTTTTCCTCTTCCAATTTTTAGAAATTTATTCTTCCTTTCATTATAAATCTCATCTGATGTCATTGATTTAAAATAATTCAAATTTTTTTTAATTGAGTTCTTAATATTATTTAAAATTAAATCTCGATCTCTATGAGCCCCTCCAACCGGCTCAGAAATGATTTCATCAATAATTTCTAACTCTAATAAATCTTTTGCTGACAACTTCATGGCTTTTGCAGCATCAAGCATTTTTTTTGGGTCTCGCCATAATATTGTTGCACATCCTTCTGGTGAAATTACAGAGTAAATTGCATTCTCTAACATTACAACTTTACTAGAAGAAGCTAGTGCGATAGCACCTCCAGAACCACCTTCTCCAATTATTATTCCTAAAGTTGGAACTTTTAATTTCATGCAGCACTCTATTGATTTTGCAATTGCTTCTGCCTGACCTCTTTCTTCTGCGCCAACTCCTGGATATGCGCCTGGTGTGTCGATAAAAGTGATTATGGGAATATTAAATCTATCTGCAAGTTCCATTAATCTGATTGTCTTTCGATAGCCTTCTGGTCTCATCATCCCAAAATTTCTTTTTATTCTACTATTTAGATCATCACCTTTTTCCTGACCAATAACTAATACTGACTCTCCATTAAATTTTGCAAAACCAGCTAAAACCGATTGATCTTCACCATAAAATCTGTCCCCTGATAAAGGGGTAAAATCCTCAAACAAATTATCAATAAAAAATTTTGACTTTGGTCTGTCATCATGTCTTGCAACCATCGTCGTCTGCCATGGATCTAAATTTGAATAAACTGATTTCAATTTTTCATCAATTTGAAACTGTAATTTTGAAATTTTTTGAGTGTTTACCTCTGATAGACCGTTTTGATTAAAAGGATCCTTTAGTTGTTCGAGTTCAGACTCTAAATTTTTTATTTCAGTTTCAAAATTAAGATAGTTTTTCATTTAAAGTTATTCTTTTTAATTATGAAAAATGACAACAAAATGTCAATGCTTCTATTAAGTATTTGACTTAATTTTACTGTAGTTTTAAAAATTTAGTATGAATAAAAATTATTTAGAAATCGAAAACCTTAAAGTATCGAATGAATTGTTAAAATTCGTTAATAACGAATTATTAGAAGATACTGGTATTACACCTAAAAAATTCTGGTCTGGTTTTGATAAATCTGTTCATGAATTAACCCCCAAAAATAAAGAATTGATAAAAATACGTGAAGATCTCCAGACAAAGATTGATGAATGGCATAAAAAGAACAAAAGTAATGAAATCAAAATTGATGAATACAAAGAATTTTTGAAACATATTGGTTATCTGAAAGATGAAGGGCCTGATTTTAAAATTAAAACTTCAGATGTTGACGATGAAATATCTAAAATTGCTGGTCCACAATTAGTAGTTCCAATAATGAACGCAAGATATGCGTTGAATGCAGCTAATGCTAGGTGGGTAAGTTTATACGACAGCCTTTATGGAACTAATATCATTGAGTCAGAAGAGGGGGGTAGTGAGAGATATGATCCAAATCGTGGTCAGGAAGTAATTAAATTCGTAAGAGAATTTTTTGATAAATATATTGAGATAGATGGAACTAGTTGGAAAAATATAGCTGGTTTAAAAGTAATAAATAAAGATCTTATAATCTTGAAAGACGATTACGAATATAAACTCAAAGATAAGAATAAATTCATAGGTCATAGAGGTGATGCAAATAAACCAGAGGCTATAATATTAAAGAACAATAATTTACATTTTGAAATAATCATTAACCCAAAAGCATTTAGTGCTGCTCATGATATAGCTGGAATTAGTGATGTAATAGCTGAGTCCGCAGTTTCAACTATCTGTGATAACGAAGATAGTGTGGCCGCAGTTGATGCTGAAGATAAAGTTGTTTGCTATAGAAATTGGTTAGGATTAATGAAAGGAAATTTAAAAATTCAATTTGAAAAAAATGGTAAAAATTTAGAAAGGAAATTAAACCCAGACAGAAGTTACATCTCAAAAGATGGAAAAGGTTTAAAATTACATGGAAGAAGTTTATTACTTATTAGAAATGTTGGTCATCTCATGACAAGCCCCTCTATTCTTTTAAAAGATGGTAGTGAAGTACCTGAAGGGATTATGGATGCATTCATTACTTCTGCTGCTGCACTTCATGATTTAAAAAGAAAAAAGAACTCAAGAACTGGCTCAATTTATATTGTAAAACCTAAAATGCATGGACCTGATGAATGTGCTTTCACTGATTTAATTTTTACTAAAGTTGAAGAAATTTTAGAATTAAAACCAAACACAATTAAAGTAGGTTTAATGGATGAGGAAAGAAGAACATCCGCTAATCTTAAAGAATGTATAAGAGCTTTATCTAAACGTATAGTTTTCCAAAATACTGGTTTTCTAGATCGTACAGGTGATGAGATGCACACCTCAATGGAAGCTGGACCTATGATCAAAAAAGGTGAAATGAAATCTTCTAAATGGATACAAGCTTACGAAAATAACAATGTAGATTTAGGATTAAAATGTGGTTTCTCTGGTAAAGCTCAAATAGGAAAAGGAATGTGGGCAGCCCCAGATGAAATGAAAAAAATGTTAGATGAAAAAATAGGACACCTTAATGCTGGAGCTAACTGTGCCTGGGTTCCGTCCCCAACAGCAGCATCATTACATGCTTTGCATTATCATAAAGTTAATGTATTTGATGTACAAAAAAAGTTAGCCTCTAGGGCTCCAGCAAAATTAGATGATCTTCTAACGATACCAATAGCCAATAGACCTAATTGGTCTGTAGACGAAATTAATTCAGAAATATCAAATTCTGCACAAACTTTATTAGGTTATGTGGTTAGATGGATTGATCAAGGAATAGGTTGTTCTAAAGTTCCAGATATAAACAATGTTGGACTTATGGAGGATAGGGCGACTTTGAGGATATCATCTCAACATATAGCTAACTGGATACATCACGGTATAACAACAAAAATTCAAGTTATTGAAATAATGAAAGAGATGGCAAGAGTCGTAGACGACCAAAACAAAAATGATAAAAATTATATTAGAATGAGTGATAATTTTGAAAAGTCTATAGCTTTTAAAACTGCCTGTGATCTTATTCTAAAAGGGAAAGAGCAACCATCTGGTTATACTGAACCTCTTTTACATCTAAATAGACTAGAAAAAAAATTAAGTTAAATTTGAATTTAATTTTGATCTATTTTTAAATGCTGAAAATAAAGTTCCATCATCTAAACTTTCTATTTCACCACCAACAGGCAAACCTTGGGCTAATTTAGTTACTTTTACTTTACAATTTTTCAAACTGTCTTGAATATAATAGGCGGTTGTTTGACCCTCAACTGTAGCACTAGTTGCTAAAATTACTTCCTCGATTTTCTCTTTATTCACTCTTTCAATTAAAGAACCTATCAACAAATCTTCTTTTCTTTGACCCACTGAAGATATCGTTCCTCCTAAAATATGAAAATAACCTTTAAATATATTTGAATTTTCGATAGACCATTGATCTGCAATGTCTTCGACTACGCAAATCTTATAAAATTTTTCTTTTATATTTTCACAGTTTATGCATCCTTCAGAATTAGATTTTAAAGAACCACAAGAATTGCATCTAATAATATTTTTATAAACTTGTGCAAGAGTATTAACTAATGGTTTTACAAGTTCATCTTTATTATTAATTAGTTTAAGAACGATGCGCTTAGCTGATTTTGGTCCAAGCCCTGGAAATTTAGAAATTAATTTTATTAAATCTTCAATTTCATTGATATTTTGCATTATTTCAAAGCGGCCATTTAAATCCTGGAATACCAAATCCACCAGTTGTTTTTGAAATCTCCTCTGAGGTTTTGGTCTTTAATTGAGCTCTTGCATTGTTGTGAGCTGCAACTATTAGATCTTCGATAATCAATTTGTCTTCTTTCAAAATTTCATTTTGAATCTCAATCTTTTCCATTTCACCATCGCCATTTAAGATTACCTTTACAGAATTTGATCCCGAAAAACCTTCAGCTTTTATTCTTTTTATTTTTTCTTGGCTTTCTCTCATTTTGTTCTCAAGTTCTTTTGCCTTATCTAAAATTTTTGAAAAATCTGTCATTTTATCACTATTCTTTTTTTTTCTTCACATCAATCAAATTTGCGTCAGGAAACTTTTCCAAAACTTTTTTGTACAATTCTGAGTTTCTTATATTCTCAATTGAGTCTTTTTTTTTATTTTGTTCTTTTTTTTTAAATGTTTCATCACCTTTCAATTTGCTGAATGTAATGATCCATCTTTCACCAGTCCAATCAAAAAGTTTTGAAGACAAATCTTTAACAAAACTTTTATCAAGATTGTCATTAAAAGATATTTCAATCCTATTATTTGCAAAATTAACAAGATTAACATTTTTTTCAAGCTCATACTTTAATTTCATTTCTCTTTTTTCATTACAAATCTTTAAAAGATGATCAAACGAATTTATAAAAATCATACTTTCAGCTTTAAACTCTTTTTTAGCTTCAGGTTTTATATTTTTATTTTGAGAAATGTTTTTTATTTGATTTATTGTCTGATTTTTTGAAGAAGTTTTTAAATCTTTTTCCTCTAAATCATTTTTGACTGATTCTTGAAGATCATTATTTTCTTTTTTTTTTTTTAATGACGTAAGATACATTAGTCTCATTAAAAACATTTCAACTGATAAATTTTGATTTGAAACAGTATCCAATTCAGCAATAGTTTTTACTGTAAATTGCCAAAAAAGAATAAATACTTGACTTTCTACTTTGTTTGAAATTTCTTTAATCTTTGAAAATTCCTCATCATTAAGAGAAAAATTTGTGCTTTCACTTGTTAAAAAATCAATATTTTTAAAATAATAAATTAATTCTAAAAAATCATTTATAAAAACTTTTGGTTCAATACCTTGATCGTAAATATTTCTATAAATTTCAATAACTTTTTTCTCTTCTCCTTGTAAAATTAAATCAAAAATATCTATCAATTGTGATTTATCAAAATATCCAAAAACCTTTTGCGCTTCTTTTAAATCAAGCTCTTTTTTTTCACCCAGTGTCAACAAACCTCTATCCAGCAATGATAAAGCATCTCTAACTGAGCCCTCAGATATCTTTACAATCAACTTAAGGGCATCTTCTGAAACATTTCCTTTTTCTTTATCTTTTATTTTTTTGATAAAATTCAATAATTCTAATGATTTAATTCTAGATAAATCAAATCTTTGACATCTAGATATTACTGTAACGGGAATTTTTTTTAATTCTGTTGTTGCAAAAATAAATTTTAAATACTCTGGTGGCTCCTCTAAAGTTTTCAATAAAGCATTAAATGCTTGCTTGCTTAACATATGAACTTCGTCAATTATAAATATTTTATACTTTGAAGAAGTTGGCCCATATCTTGAAAATTCAATTAATTCTCTTACATCTTCAACTCCCGTCTTACTAGCAGCATCCATTTCTAAAACATCAATATGACTTGAGTTCATTATGGCCAAACAATTATCACAATAATTACTTTTACATATGTTTTCTATTCCGTTTTTACAATTTAAAGATTTAGCCACAATTCTTGCTAATGTTGTTTTACCAACTCCACGTATTCCAGTAAAAAGATAAGCATTTGGAATTTTGTTTGCTTTAATTGAATTTATAATTGTTTGAGATGTTATATCTTGACCAATTAAATCTTCAAAGTTTTGAGGTCTATACTTTAGTGCTAAAACTTTTGTATTTTTATTCATTTGTTTTCCTTAGGAGACTAGACCCGTCAAGCTGTCATTACGATTGCTTCCGTTAGGATCTGGTCGGGTTCATGCAGTAAACGCCCTAGCCTCCAAAACTATTATAGCAGTAATAATTTCTAATCCACAATAAAAGATTAAGATTTATTTTTCTCTTATTTTGTCAGCTTCAAAAACACCTAGGACGTGAAAATCTTCACAATGTAATCCTAATTCCTCTAAAGACTTTTGAACTTTATGGTCATCAATGTGTCCATCTAGGTCGCATAGAAAAAAATAAGAGTCAAATGAATTTTTTTCTGGATAACTTTGTAGCTTAGTCAAGTTTACTCCATTAATTGCAAAGCCACCTAAAGATTGATAAAGGGCAGCAGGTTTACTTTTTAGTTTAAATAAAAAAGATGTAATATATTTTTTGTTACCATATTCTGGTTGTAAAATATTTTTTCCCATAATCAAAAACCTTGTGAGATTTCCTTTTTCATTTTCAATATTTCTTTTAATTACCTCTAATCCATAAGTTTCAGCACTTAAAGTTGATGCTATTGCAGCATCTCCTTTATCATTATTTTTGGAAACCATTTCGGCAGAACCTGCTGTATCTGCTCTTACATGTTCAATAAAATTATTAGATTTAATAAAATTAGAACATTGAGATAAAGCTTGTGAATGAGAATAAACGTTCTTAATTTCTGAAATCTTTGCTCCAGGAATAGCAAGTAAATTATGTTCAATTTTTTGAAAATATTCAGAATAAATATTAAGTCTATACTTAAATATCAAATATTCTATACCAATATTCCCGGTTATTCTATTAGACTCTGGTATAATTATTTTAGAACTTGAGTCTTTTGAAGCTTTAGAAAAACATTCATCAAAAGTTTTACAAGGTATGATCTCAGCTTTTGGGTCTATTGATTTGGCAGCAAGATGTGAATAAGCTCCAAAAGTTCCTTGAAAATAAATTTTATTCATTAGGATTTATATTCCATAATTTTTTTAATAGCCACAAAATCCTCTTGAGTATCAATACCTATTGGTGATGATATAGCGAGTGCAACATTAATATTTATTTTGTTATCTAATGCTCTAAGTTGTTCCAATTTGTTCTTAATCTCATTGGAGGATTGATTAAAAGAGACAAAATTTTTTAGAGTTTTCTTTTGAAAACAATATATTCCTAAATGATGGTAAATATTTTCACTTTGTTTTGAAATTTTTCTCATAAAATTTAATGCTTTGGGAAAATTTAAATCATCTAACTTTTCTTTTGTTATAACTTTAACAATATTTTTATTTTCATAGATTACCTTATCTTTAATATTCGATGCTAATGTTCCTAATTGAGATTGATTTTTTATCATTTGAAAATTTAAATTTCTTATATCTTGTATATTCATTAACGGTTCATCACCTTGAAGATTCATAACCAAATCAATATTTTTATTATCAAATTTTTGTAAAGCTTCATAAATTCTATCTGTTCCAGTTTTATGTTGTTTTTTGGTTAAAATCGCTTGGCCACCATTTTTTTTTACATCATCAATTATCTCTTGATCCCCAGTTGCTACTATTACCTCTCCTATATTCGCTTTTTCTGCTTTCTTAAAAACATGAGAAATCACTGATATACCATTAATTTTTAATAATGGCTTACCAGGTAATCTTGTAGCAGATAATCTAGAGGGAATTATAACTAATGTTTTCATTGATCTTTTTTATAAACATCACAATATAAACAGAGGCAAAATTGTACAATAAAATATATAAGCAATTTTTTGTTTATAGTGTTATACGTTCAAAATAATTTTTAATAAAATGGATTCTTTTGAGATTAATAAAATAGTAGCAGCAATTTTAATGGTTGCTCTTCTAATAATAGGTATTGGAAAGCTTTCAGATGTAATATTCCATGTTGAAAAACCTAAAATACCTGGATACGCTATTGAAGTAGAACAAGCGGTAGCCACAAATTCACAATCAACTCCTGAAACTACTGTGGAAAAAATTGATATAGCTGCTTTAATGGCAATGGGAGACCTTTCAACTGGAGAAAAAGTTTTTAAAAAATGTGCGGCTTGTCATTCTATTTCTAAAGGAGGTAAAAATGCGATAGGACCGGCGCTCTACAATGTTGTTTCAAGAAAAGTTGGTTCAGTGAGTGATTACAAATATTCTAAAGCACTTTCAGAATATGGAAAAGAATGGACTTTTGAGGAATTAAACGGTTATTTAATAAAACCAGCTAAATGGATTAAAGGTACAAAAATGGCATTTGCTGGTCTGAGAAAAGAAAAAGATAGAGCCTCTGTAATTTTATATTTGAATCAAAATTCTGATAATCCGTTACCACTACCGTAATTTTCCAAAACAATATAGTAATATTGATTTTTGAACATAAACTCTATTTAAAGCTTGTTGCCAAACTTTTGATTGTTTGCTTTTAAAAACTTTTTCATCAACTTCTGTTCCTCTCGGCAAGCAATGTAGGAATATAGCTCTTGGACATAATTTCATTAAATTTGTACTTATTTTAAAATTATTAAAATCCTTTAATTTTTTTTTTTTGTTAACTTTGTCATTTAAAGATATTACTTTATCAGAAAAAATTGCGTCAGCTCCTATTACTGCTTTTTTTGGATCATTAAAAATAAAAATTTTATTTTTGTTACTTTTGATATAATTCATAATCTTCTGATTTGGTTTATAATTTTTTGGACAGCCAATGTTTAGTCTAAAAGCAAACTTAATTGAAGCATCAATCAAAGAGTTAAGTACATTATTTGAGTCGCCTATCCAGGTAATATTCAACTTTGAAATTGGTTTTTTTTTAATTTCTTCAACTGTGAATACATCAGACAAAACTTGGGTTGGATGAGATGATGGACTTAATCCATTAATAATAGGTATCGATAAATATTTTTTAAACTCTTCTAACTTTTTATCACTGTCTGTTCTAAGCATAAAAGCGTTCCCAAAATTAGATAATATCTTTGCCGTATCCTCAATACTCTCACCTCCTTTAGATAAATGCAGTTCGTCTGGTCTAAGTGTTAATGCACTACCACCAAGTTGTTTGATTGCTAAATAAAAACTTAATCTGGTTCTCAAGCTAGATTTTTCAAACATTTGTATTAAAAGTTTTCCTTTTAATGGTGCCTCTTTATCAGCCTCAAGATTATTCAATTTTTTTCTATCTCTCTTTCTTTTTTTTGCATCATCTATGATTCTCCTTAGATCCTTTGCTGGAATTTCTTTTAAATCAATGAAATGTTTCATCTTATTTAAGTTCAGAACAAACTTTTTTAATAATCTTTAAAGCTTGATCTATCTCTATTTTTTTTACATTTAGAGGTGGTAAAATTCTAACAACATTTTCTGACGCTCGAATAGTTAATAATTGATTATCCATAAGTTTTTTTATAAATTTACTTTGTTCTTTATAAAGCTGAATACCGATCAAAAGTCCTCTTCCACGTATTTCTTTAATAATTTCTGGAAATTCATTTTTTAAATCATTTAATTTACCATGAAAATAACTTGAATTCTTCTTAACATTTTTTAAAAAGCTTTTTTTATGAATTATATCCATTACTGTACCAGCTATAACCATAGACATTGGGTTGCCTCCAAAAGTTGAACCATGTGTTCCTGGAGTCATACCAGAAGCAACTTTTTTATTCATAAGAACTGCCCCAATAGGAAAGCCTCCTCCAATACCTTTAGCTATAGGAACAATATCTGGTTTAACTTTTGACTGCTCAAAAGCAAAAAAATCACCACTTCTACCTATTCCACATTGAACTTCATCTAAAATTAACAATATCTTTTTTTCATTACAAATTTTTCTTAAATACTTCAAACATTTATCGGGTAAAGGTTTAATACCCCCCTCACCTAATATGGTTTCAACCATTATTGCTGCTGTATTTTTTTTAATTTTTTTTCTTAAATTTGGAAATCTGGGTTTTGAATCTCTGAAGTTAATATGATCAAAACCAGGTACTTTTGGACCAAAACCTTCTGTCATTTTTTTACTACCACTCGCAAAAATTGCAGCAATTGTTCTTCCATGGAAAGAACCGTTTTTTATACAAAGAATTCTATTTTTTTTAGGTTTCCCTATAGAATAAAAATATCTACGCGCAACTTTAATCGATGCCTCTGTTGCCTCTGCACCAGAATTTTGAAACATTATATAATCAGCAAATGTTTTTTTAGCAATTTTTTTGGCTAACTCTTCACCCTCAGGAATTGTAAAAGCATTTGAAACATGCCAAAGTTTCTTTGACTGTCGATTAATTGCTTTTACCAATTTCGGATGCGCATGACCTAAAGAATTCACAGCTATTCCTTGAACAAAATCTAGATATTTTTTTCCATTAGTTGAATAAAGATAACTTCCTTTACCATATTTGAAGGAAATATTTTTTCTTTTATAATTTTTTGCTAAAAAACTCATATTTTTTTTTAATCAAAACTTTGTATAAATAAAAATATTTAATACAAGTCAGGATTGAACATCTCGGTTATGATTTATCATCAATAATTGTTGATAACTCTTAATAATTACTTGTTTTCATAAATCTTATATCAGTATATTGTGTTTTTATAAACAAATAACACATTATATAGTTATTATGAGCTGGACTGATGAAAAAGTAAACAAATTAAAGGAGCTTTGGGGTAAAGGAAATACTGCAAGCCAAATTGCAGAAATTATAGGGGGCATAAGCAGGAATGCGGTTATTGGAAAAGCTCATCGATTAAATCTTTCAGCAAAAATAAAAACTAGAACTGCTACCTCAAATCAAAACTTTGAAAATTCTTTTGCTGATAAAAATACTAAATCAAGAAGAGGTAGAAAAAGTAAATTTAAATCTCTAATTATAGAAAAAGATTTTGAACCTGAAAATCCAAAACAATTAGAGGAACTTGATGAAAACACTTGTAAATGGCCCATAGGTCATCCTAATGAAGAGTCTTTTTATTTTTGTGGAAGATCATCCCTTAAAGATTTTTCATATTGCAAACTTCATTTACTTTATGCATATCAACCTAAAGGCAAAAAAGAAGATAATTTAGATAAAGATGAAGTTCCAGAATTCATAGAAAAAAAAATCAAGTCAGCTTAAAATTTAAGCTATCTTATCATTTTCAGCATCTGTTGAAAACTGGCCACCTTCCCTCCACATATAACAATATTTCTTTACTTCTTTATAAAATGTTTTTCGACTTGGCAAACCAATATCAAAGTTAGTTTTATATTTTCCTGAAACAATATTGTCATATCTTAATAGTCTAAGTTGATCCTCTGTTATTAATGGTGAAGGAAACAATTGTAGAATTTTTGCAGATAATTGTGCAAAAATTATTGGAAGTGGTAATAAAATTCTCTTTTTATCAATTAATTTTAAAAGATTTTCTAAAATTTCTTTAAAAGTAAAAGTTTCTGGTCCAACACATTCTACAATATTGGGATAAGCCCCTTTAGAAATAACATCATAAATAATATCTGTTAAGTCTGAACAATGAATTGGCATAAATTTTGTTTTACCTGAATAATAAAGTGGAAAAAAAGGAAGTCTATTTAACAACGTCATAAAATTAGTAGTAAAATTATCGTCAACCGAATAGACTATTGAGGGTCTGAGTATAGTCGTGAGAGGAAAGTTATTAAGTATGTTTTTTTCTCCATCTAATTTGCTCTTAGCATAATTTGAGTCAGAGGCCTCGTTAATACCCAATGATGAAACATGAATAAAATGTTTTAAATCGTACTCTTTGCAAAGTTTAGATAGCAATGAAGGAAAAATAGAGTGTATATTCTTAAATGTACTTGATTTTTTCTCAAACAAAATACCAATTAAGTTAATACAGATCTGTGATTTTTCAAAAAGATGTCTAAGTTTTTTTTCGTCAAAAATATTAGCCTCAACAATGTCTATATATCCAGCATTAGCTTGGGTTTTAATAATATAGCCTTTTTGATGTACATTTCTTGTTACTACTGTAACTTTATAGTTATTTTTTGTTAACTTTCTAATAAGATGTCTTCCAATTTGACCACTTCCGCCAAAAATTAGACAATTTTTTTCTTTCATATATATATATTTATAAATGAATATTGATATTAAACTTTACCAAAAAGATTTACCAGATGAATTAAAATTAGGCAATGTAATAGCTGTTGATGGTGAATTTATGGGTCTAAATGTCCGAAGAGACCCTCTTTGTTTAATTCAAATTTCTTCAGGAAAAAACGATGCTCATATTATTCAATTAGACCGGACAAATTATGATGCTCCAAATTTAAAAAAAATATTAGCTGATAATAAAATAAAAAAAATCTTCCATTATGGAAGAGCAGATATGGCCCATATCAAATATTACTTAAAAACTGAAACAAATAATGTTCTTGATACAAAAATTGCCTCTAGATTAGCTAGAAGTTATGCAGATAACCATTCATTGAAAACTTTAATTAAGGAATTTGTTAATATAGATATAAGTAAACAATTTCAAAGTTCAGATTTTGGAGGAGAATTAACTCCCGCTCAATTGAAATATTGTGCAAATGATGTTCTTTATCTCCATAAAGTTCACGATGAATTAGAAAAAATATTAACGAGAGAAAATAGAATTGAACTATACCAAGATTGTTTAAAATTTTTAAAAACAAGAGTAGATCTTGATCTTGCGTTATTTAGAGATGATATATGGTCACATTAAAATGAAAAATGATTTTAAAGAAATAGGTAAAAATGTAATTGATTTACAGATTAAGGCTTTAAAGAAATTAAGATATTCTTTAGATGAATCTTTCAATAAAGCTGTAAATACAATTACTAAATGTAAATCAAAAATTATTATTTGTGGAGTTGGAAAAAGTGGAATAATTGCTTCAAAAATTTCAGCAACTCTATCTTCTGTTGGAACACCTTCTTTTGCGATCTCAGCTTCTGATTGCTCTCATGGCGATTTAGGTAGAATCACAAAAAATGATATTCTTATTTTAATAAGCAATTCTGGTAATACCTCTGAACTTTCAAATATTATTTCATATTCAAAAAAAAATAAAATTACCCTCATAGGAATTGTATCGAATAAAGACTCTATTTTATTTAAATCATCTAAAATTAATTTATTAATTCCAAATGTATTAGAGTCTGGATATGGAATCGTTCCAACTTCAAGTACTACAATACAATTAGCAATTGGCGATGCACTTGCAATTTCATTGATGAAAAAAAAGAAATTTGGAAAACTAGATTTCAAAAAATTTCATCCTTCTGGAAGTTTGAGCAATAAACTTAAAACTGCTTCAGACCTAATGTTAATAAAAACTAAAATTCCTTTTGTAAATGAAAATAAAATTATGAAAGATGTATTAAAAATATTGAATTCAAAAAAACTTGGTTTTGTTGTGGTTGTTAACGACAAAGGTTTGACAAATGGTATCTTTACAGATGGTGATCTAAAAAGATTACTACAAAAGAAAAAATATATAGATAAACTTAAAATTAAATCATTTATGACCAAAAATCCTTTTATGGTTGAGGAAAATGTTTTAGCTACAGAAATATTAAAAATGATGAATAGAAAAAAAATTACAAGTGCTTGTGTTTATAAAAAAGGAAATAAAAAAAGAACTATTGGTGTAATTCATATTCATAATATTTTAAAAAATTCGAGATAAATAATTGAAAAAAAAAATACTTTATTTAGCTATTTTAATTACAACTACTTTACTATTAATTTTTTTTTTACAAAAATTTTTAAATATTGAAAAAAAAACTAGTGAAAAAGAGTTAAGTGATCAAAGTGTTTTATCAGAAAATTCAAATAATTTGATAAAAAATTTAAAATATAATGTAAATTTTGAAAATAATACAAGCTATACAATTACTGCTCTTGAAAGTGAACTGTTTTATGAAAAAGGCAATGAAATTGTTTTGATGAAAAATGTTGAGGCTATATTTGTTAATACTGATAATGAGTTTTTAAAAATTACATCGAAAAATGCTAGATATAACAATTTTTCTTACAATACTGTCTTTGAAAATCAAATTAAAATAGAATATTTAACAAATTTCATTACATCAGAAAAATTAACTTTAAATTTTGAGGAAAATGTTGTGATTATAAGTGATAATATTGTATACGAAGGATTACAAGGGATTGGAAAAGCTGATAATATTAAAATAAACTTATTAACTAAAAATATTGAAATTTCTATGAATAATTCCAAAGAAAAAATAGAAATTATTTCTAAAAATAAACTATGAGCAATATTAAGAAATTCAGAATAAAATCTTTTAAAGCAAAAAAATCAATTTTAAATTTAGAAAAAATTTCCTTAAAATTTGGAAGAAAAATTATTTTAGATAATCTTAACCTAAAGCTCAATAATGGCCAAATACTTGGTTTACTTGGTCCTAATGGAGTTGGTAAATCAACGATTTTCAATTTAATAACAGGATTACTTTCTCCTGATTATGGGTCAATTTTTATAAATTCAGAATTAGTCAATAAGTATCCGATATATCAAAGAACATTAAAGTTTAAAATTGGGTTTGTTCCTCAATATGGAGGTTTTTTTCATGATCTTACAGTATATGAAAACTTAAGAGCTATAGCAGAAATTACTATAAATAATAAAAGTTTTAGAGACGAAAAAATTGACTCATTAATATCTAAATTTGAATTAGATGCTGTAAGAGATATTAAAGCAACTTTTTTATCAGGTGGGCAAAAGAAAAAATTAGTAATTGCGATTGCATTAATTACAGATCCAAAAATACTTCTTTTAGACGAGCCTTTTGCAGCTCTTGATGTCATGACAGTAAAAGCACTTCAGGAAATAATTGTTAACTTGCAAAGTAATAACAATATATCAATTGTGCTGTGTGATCACCAGGCGAGAGATTTATTGGCCTGCGTAGATACGGCTGCCATTATACATAATGGTAAAGTAGTTGCTCATGGCACACCAACGAACTTAATCCAAAATATAGATGCTCGAAATGCATATTTTGGAGACTCATTTAAAATTAGTTAATCACTATTGTGAAAAAAATCCTTAAAATTTCAGATAAGATCAAACCATATAATAAATCTATAGATATAGAAGGAGATAAAAGTTTATCAATTAGATGGGCTTTAATAGCCTCACAAGCTTCTGGTGTATCAACATCATATAATCTTTTAAGATCAGATGATGTAATTAATACTCTTAAATGTTTAAAAAAACTTGGTATAAAAATAAAATTAACAAAAAATTATTGTAAAATAATAGGTAAGGGTTTGAATGGTTTTGATTATAAAAAACCAGTATCTCTTGATGCAGGTAATTCTGGAACATTAGGAAGACTTATACTTGGTCTTTTAGTTCACTTTGAAAATAAAGTTACAATTAAGGGAGATAAGAGTCTTTCAAAAAGAGATTTTTTGAGAGTGACAAAACCATTAAGTAGATTTGGAGCAACTTTACAAACTAATTCTGGAAAATTACCTGTAATCATTAAAGGAACTAAATTTCCAAAACCAATTACATATTTAGAAAATAAAGGCTCAGCTCAATGCAAAAGTAGCATTATGTTAGCTGCATTAAATACAAAAGGAAAAACATTCATAAAAGCAAAAAAATCTAGAGACCACACTGAAATTTTATTTAAATATCTTAAGTTACCTATAAAGATTAAAAGATCTTTGATTCATGATACTATAGAAATTAAAGGGGGTAATAAAATTAAACCTCTTAATTATAAAATTCCTTCTGATATAAGTTCTAGTGCTTTTTTTATAGTGCTGACAGCTTTATCAAAAAAATCAAAACTTAAAATCAAAAATATAAACATAAACCCCACAAGAATAGGTGTTTTAAGAATTCTAAAAAAAATGGGAATCAAAATATATTTAAAAAACAAAAGAATATACAAAGGAGAAAAAATTGCCGATTTACATGTTTTCTCTGTAAGTAAAATTAAACCAATTAATTGTCCAGTGAGCTTAAATAGTGCTGCAATTGATGAATTCCTTCTCATATTTTTAGTTGCAGCAAAAGCTAATGGTATTTCTTATTTTAAAAAACTTTCAGAATTGAATCAAAAGGAAAGTCCAAGACTCAAATGGGGTTCAAAAATATTAAATAAAATTGGGATTAAAAATGAAATTACAAAAGACAGTATTAAGATATTTGGCAATCCTAAAATAAAGCTTAATAAAAAAATAATTATTAAGAAATTTCTAGAAGATCATAGGGTTTTTATGACGAGTGTTGTGGCTGCTTTAGCATTTGGTGGAAAATGGAATATTTATGATAGAAACTCTGTAAAAACCTCATTTCCCTCTTTTTTAGATAAAATCAAATATCTTGGCGCAAAATTTGATTAAAAATCAAGGAAATATAAGGAAAATTCATAAAAGTTTACTTAAATTATATTTTAGAAATTAATTTTCTATATTGATTATATGGCCAAATTTATCTAAAAGTTCGTGTTTTAAAAAAAATTATTAAATTAATGGAAATATATAAAGATCTTTCAAACCCTGCATCAAAAGAATTCGAACAACTATTAAATAGCCAACTTTCAAAAACAAATATTGAAGAAGGTAAAATAATTGAGGGAAAAATAAACAAAGTAACTGAAAAATTTGTTTTTCTTTTTGTTGAAGGATTAAAAAGTGAGCCTGTAGTAGATATCAATGAATTAAAAAGTATGGGTTTAAGTGAAAAAATAAAAGTTGGAGAAAAAATTCCAGTCCTTTTAGAGAGAATTGAAGATAAAAATGGTGATGTAATTGTTTCAGCTAGTAAAGCACAAAAAATAAAAGGGTGGGACAAGTTAGTGGAAGCTTATGAAAAAAAAGAACCAATTATGGGTAAAATTACCTCAAAATGTAAAGGCGGTTGTATTGTTGAACATATAGAAACTGGTTCTTTAATGTTTTTGCCAGGATCTCAAATAAGTGACAAACCTTTAAAAGACATAAGCCATTTAATGAACGAACCTCAAAAATTTGCTTTAATTAAATTAGACAAAATTAGAGGTAATGCATGTGTTTCAAGAAGAGAAATTATATCTTCATTTAAAAAAGAAGACAAAGCTAAGATTATAGAAAAATATAAAGTTGGTGATATAATTAAAAGTGCTGAAGTAAAAGGTTATAGTAATTTTGGCTGTTTCTTTAATGTTAATAATGAACTAGATGTGTTGGTTCATTTACAAGAAATTTCTTATTCAAGAGTTAATCATCCGGATGAAGTTTTTAATATTGGAGAAAAACATGATTTAAAAGTGATTTCAGTTGATAAAGAAAAGTTACAAGTTGGTTGCTCAGTTAAACAATTGTCTCCAGATCCATTTGAGCATATTGAAAATTATGAGTTGAACAAAGTTTATAAAGCAAAGGTTGTGAAGATTATGGACTTTGGAGCTTTTTGTGAACTTGAGCCAGGTTTGACAACTTTACTTCACTCTAGTGAATTAAGTTGGTCAAAAAAGAATGCTTCAGCAAAAAAAATGTTTAAAGTTGGTGATGAAATAAATTGTGTAATTACTGAAATTAACAAAGAAAAAAGACGTGTCGCGATTTCACATAAACTAACTGAAGAAAACCCTTTTGAATTATTTGAGAAAAAATTTCCTGTTGGAACAATAGTTGATGCAGAAGTTGTAAATAAAAATGAATATTCGTTATTTGTTAAAATAGAAAATTTACAAATAGATGCTTTTTTGCATTGCAACGATCTAACATATCAAAATAATGGTGAGCAAGAATTAGCGAAGTTTAAAAAAGGTGACAAAATTAAAGTTAAAGTTTTAGAGATTAAAGTTTCAGAACAAAAAATCAGGGTTGGTCATAAACAAACACAAGCTGATCCTTTCGATTGGTTTAAAGATAAGAAAATTAATCAAACTATTACTGTAAAAATCATTTCAACTGATAGTAAAGGATTGCTCGTTAAACCTGAGGGACTAGACTTAAGTTTTATTATTAAAAAATCACAAATTGCTGTAAATACTTCAGACCAAAGACAATCAAGGTTTACTGAAGGTGATAGAATAGATTGTGCGATTTCAGAGTTAGATTTAGACAAAAGAAAAGTAAGTTTAAGTATAAAACTTTTAGAGGAAATTGAAAAAAAAGAGGCTTTGGAAAAATATGGCTCTGAGGGTTCTGGAAAAAATTTACCATTCTCCTCTCTGTCTGAAGATTTAAAAAAAAAAGATAAAGAAAAAAAATAATTTAAAAGATTAACAATTGGCTATTGTAAAATCAAAGCTTATCAAACAACTTTCAAAAAATTATCCTAATTTTTTAAAAAAAGATTTAGAAAAAGTTTCAAAAATAATTTTAGATGAAATCAAAAAAACTCTTAAAAGAGGTGAAAGAGTAGAATTAAGAACATTTGGTGTTTTTTTTACAAATACACAAAAAGCAAGGATTTCAAGAAATCCAAAAACTGGTGAAAAAGTTAATACACCAGAAAAAAAAACAATTCACTTTAAAATGTCTAAAGAGTTGTTTAAAAAATTAAATAATGAAAAAGAATAAAATATTTGTTGCCTGTGATAGCACCAACATTTTAAAAATAAGAGAAATCATTAAAAAAACTGAAAATTCAAAACTTAAAATAGGTTACAAGTTTGGACTAGAATTTTTAAATTCTAAAAAAGGAAGACAATTTATATCAAAATTAAAGAATAAAATAATCTTCGCAGATTTAAAACTGCATGATATCCCAAATACATGTATTTCTGCTATAAGAGCAATTAGAGATTTAAAAATAAATTATTTAACAATACATATTAGCTCAGGACTGAAAGCTTTATCATCTGCAAAAAAAGTATCTGGTAGAATAAAACTGGTTGGGGTAACAATATTAACATCTCTTGACAACAAAGCTTTAAAACAAATCGGATTTAATAAAGATGTCAAAAAACTAGTTTTACTCCAGGCAAAGCTTGCTTCAAAAGCCAAATTAGATGCAATAGTTTGTAGTGCTCAAGAAGTTAATATAGTTAAAAAAGTATTTAAAAAAGAAATTATTACTCCAGGAATAAGATTTAATTCAAAAAATTATGATCAAAAAAGAACTTTAACACCAAAAGAAGCTTTTAAAAATGGGAGCAATTGGCTTGTAATAGGAAGACCTATAACAAAAGGTAATATCAAAAAAAATATGAATAGATTAATTGATCATTTAAAACAATGACTCTTAGGTCTAAAATTTGTGGAGTTTCCGACTCTAAAACATTAAATTATTTGATAAATCACTCTTACCCACCTCAATTTGTTGGATTTATTGTCAATTATTCTAAATCTAAGAGATATGTTAATTTAGAAAAACTAAAAGAATTATTAAAAATAGATAAAAAAAATACTCAGTTTGTAGCGGTACTTGTAAATCCCAATCACAATATACTTGAGGAAATTAAAGATTTACCATTTGATTATTACCAGCTTTATAATTGCAATCCTGAAAAAATTAGATCTATAAAAAAAAAATATAAGAAAAAAATAATCACTGCAATTACTGTAGAAAATAAAAATGATGTTGATAAATACCAATTTTATTTAGACTCAACTGATATTTATTTATTCGATAGTAAAGGGTATGAAAAAAGTATGTCATTCAATCATAATTTCATTAAAAATCTTAATCTAAATAAAGAGATAATGGTGGCTGGAAATATTCAAATGAATGACGATCTTGAAAATTATAAAAAAATAGCAGATATTATTGATATATCTGGTGGGCTAGAAACTGCTGGATTAAAAGATATTTCCAAAATAGAAATTTTCTTAAACAATGTTAAAAACTTGAAATATGAAGCTTAAAAAAAATGTTCCTTTAATTGATCAGCATGATAAACATGGTTTTTGGGGTGGTAAATTTGGTGGAAGTTACATTCCTGAAACACTAAAAAAACCTGTAGAAGATTTAACAAATACATTTGAAAAATTAAGGAAAGATAAAAAATTCATTAAAAAAAAAGATTTTTATTTTAAAAATTATATTGGTTCTCCAACATCATTAATAAAGTTAGAGAACTTATCAAATCACTTAGGTGGTGCTCAAATTTGGGCTAAAATAGTTTCAGAAGCAAATGGCGGTGCCCACAAAATTTATGGAGCAACTGTTCACTGCCTAATTGCAAAAAGTTTAGGAAAAAAATATATCGTTGGAGACACTGGTGCAGGCTATGCGGGTAAAATGTTAAGTATGGCAGCTAAAAAATTTGGACTTAAATGTAAAATTTTTATGGGAGCTAAAGATATCAAAAGGCAAAGACCAAACGTTATAGCTATGAAAAAAAATGGAGCAGAAATAGTACCTGTGTATTCTGGAAGTCAAACTTTAGTTGATGCAGTAAGTGAGTGTATGAGATATTGGGTTTCAAATTGTGACAATACTCACATGTGTGTAGGATCCACAGTAGGTCCGAACATATTTGTTAAGATATGTGGTTGGTCTACCGCACAAATATCTAAAGAACTAAGAGTTCAATTAA
>CACOXL010000005.1 GCA_902631135.1 uncultured Pelagibacteraceae bacterium | reverse complement strand
AAGACTGTTTAATAAAATTAAATTAAATCCAAAAAAACTTATTGATAAAGATCTATTAAATAAAAATAAATATAGAGCTATTTCAGATTTTATATCAGGAATGACTGATAGATATGCAATTAATTTAGATAAGAATTTCAAATGAATATTTTTGATAAATATTTGAATAATATAAAAAAAACTTTGTTAGATCTTTCCAAAAAGGGAGATTTGATTTTGCCTAGTTCACTTGATGGAATTACAGCAGAGATACCACCTTCTAGGATTGACAGCGATATTTCAACAAATGTAGCGATGGTTTTATCTAAATTAAACAAAAAATCTCCAATTGATCTTGCCAATATTTTATCGAATGAAATAAAGGAAAAGGATAAGTTGGTTGATAAAATATCTGTAGCAAAACCAGGCTTTATTAATATCAAGTTCAAACCAATTTTTTGGACAAACTTTATTAAAGAAATTATCCAAAATTCTGAGTCTTTTGGAATAAATAATAAAGAAGATAAGAAAAACTATTTAATTGAATTTGTTTCAGCTAATCCGACTGGACCTTTACATGTTGGTCATTGCAGGGGTGCAATTTTAGGTGATGTTATTGCAAATGTTTTATTATTTAACAAACATAAAGTAACTAAAGAATACTATGTTAACGACTATGGTAATCAGATAATTAATTTTACTAAATCTGTTTATTTCAGAATAAGAGAAATTTCTTTTAATGAGCCATTTCCAACTAATAATGAAGATTTATACCCTGGAGATTATTTAATTGATTTTGCTAAAAATATTTTGAATTCTAATAAAGATATTGATTTTAAGAATTTTGATAATATTTCTGAAAAATTGACAGTGCTATCTATTGAAGAAGCATTAAAATTAATTAAAAAAAATCTTAATAGTCTTGGTATTAATCATGATAATTTTGTTAGTGAGAAAAAATTAGTTACGAACCAAGAAGTTGAAAAAGTAATTAGTTTCCTTCAAAAAAATAAATTTGTTTATAAAGGAAAAATAAAGGCTCCAGCTGGAGAAGATAATAATAATTGGGTTGAACGAGAACAATTATTGTTTAAATCAACTGATTTTGGTGATGATAAAGATAGAGCTTTGCAAAAATCTGATGGTGCGTGGACTTATTTTGCTAGCGATGTTGCTTATCATAAAAATAAACTAGATAGAAAATTTGATCAATTAATAAACATTTTAGGAGCTGATCATGCAGGTTATATTAAAAGAATTTCATCATCTGTTGAAGCGTTATCTAATTCTAAAGATAAACTGATTTGTAAAGTTAGTCAGTTAGTTAAGTTAATTAAAGATAAAAAACCTTTTAAAATGTCAAAGAGAAAAGGTGATTATATAACTTTAGATGATTTAATAAATGAAGTTGGCAAAGATGCTACAAGATTTATTATGTTGAGCAGAAGCAGTGATGTTGAGCTTGATTTTGATTTTGATAATGTTATCGAAAAATCTAAAGATAACCCTCTTTATTATGTTCAGTACTGTTATGCTAGAATAGCATCAGTTTTTAGGCATATCGATAAAGATCTGAAGTCAGATATAAAAATTGATAAATATAATTTTGAATATTCCAAAGATGAAATTGATATTTTAAAGAAAATATCAGAATGGCCAAAATGTATAGACGCATCGAGTAATAAACTTGAACCTCATAGAATTCCTAGTTACTTGTATGAGTTAGCATCATTATTTCACTCATATTGGAATCTAGGTAAAGACAATCCTGATAAAAGATTTATTAATGATCAAAAAAAAATAACTGATGATAAGTTAATCTTTTTAAAAGCTATTTCTAATGTAATTAAATCTGGTATGGATATTGTTGGAGTTTCAGTTCCTGAAAAAATGTAATGTTAAAAGAAATTAGATACTTAATATTTATCTTAATTATATCTTCGATTTTATTTTTTATTGGAAAATATTACTTTTCTGACACTAATAAAAAAAATTCTTATAGATCTTTAAATGACATAGACAAAAAAATTAATCAATATGTAAAAAAATTACCTATTTTGGAAGATAACAGTAAAAATATTATTGAATATGTTGAACAATCAAATAGCAAAAAAAAGAAAAAATTTAATTTTTGGGAATTATTAGAATCCAATGAATAATAGACGTGCATTTATTGTTGGCATTAAATCTACAAAACTCTCTAAAAAAGAAAAATTATTCTTAAAAAAATATAAACCTTGGGGTGTTATTTTATTTACTCGTAATATTAAAAATATACAACAAACAATTAAATTGACTACTTCAATTAGAAAAATTTTTAATGATAAAAATTATCCTTTGTTGATCGATCAAGAGGGAGGACGTATTAATCGATTAAAAAATATAATTTTGTTTGATAATCTTTCTGCTGAATTTTTTGGTAATAAATTTTTGGAACAAAAAAATAACTTTAAGATAATTTATAAGTTGTTTATAGATAAAACATCTTATTTGTTAAAATTATTAGGAATTAATATTAATACTGTCCCTGTACTTGATCTTAAAATAAGAGGATCATCAAACATAATTGGTGACAGGTCTTTTTCTAAAAATCCTAAAATTGTATCTACTATTGGAGATTATTGTATCAAATATTTTCATGAAAATAGAATTGGGACTGTCATGAAACATATCCCAGGACATGGACTAGCCAAAGTAGATAGCCACAATTTTACACCAGTAGTAGATAAAAATATTAATTATTTAATCAAAAAAGATTTTTATCCCTTTAAAAATAAAAAGATTTTCTTTGCTATGACTGCGCATATTATTTTTAATAAAATCGATAGTTTTAATACAGTCACACATTCTAAAAAGATGATTCAAATAATTAGAAAAAAAATTAAATTTAAGAATATTTTAATTTCAGATGATTTATCTATGAAAAGTCTTAAAGGTAACATTAAAGAAAATACAATTAAAACGTTTAAAGGTGGTTGTAATATAGCTTTACATTGTAATGGTAATTTAAAAGAAATGAAAATTGTTGGGGAAAATTCACCTTATGTTAATACATTTATTATAAAAAAAACATCACAATTTTACAAAATTTTAAGCTAATATTGATTTATGTCAGAAAATGATTCTACATTGTTTAATGTTGATATAGAAAATTATAATGGGTCTTTAGAAGTTTTACTTGATTTGGCAAAAGCTCAAAAAGTAAACTTAGAAAATATTTCTATAACAAAATTAGCAGATCAATTTTATGAATTTATTACAGAGGAAAAAAATCTAAATTTAGAAATTGCATCTGAATATTTGTTAATGGCTACATGGTTGGCTTATTTAAAGTCAAAATTATTATTACCAGGAACTCCTGAGGAAGAATTTAAAGTTCAAGAAGTTGCAGATAAATTAAAATTACAACTTAAAAAATTGGAATTAATAAGATTATTATCTGAACAAATGTTAAAAAGAAAAAGATTAGGAAGAGAAATTAGATCAAGAGGCGCAAAAAGTGGCTTTCGTCCTATTTATAATAGTGAATATAAATTAAGTCTTTATGAATTATTAAAAATATATTCATCAATTATTATGACTAAAGATTTTCAAAGAATTAATATTCCTAAATTACCAGTTTTTACAGCTGAAGAAGGCATTAAAACAATTAAAAATTTTTTTGGTAAGCTTTTAGATTGGAAAAAACTGGATGAACTAATTCCAGTAAGTTTTAGAAAAGATTTAAAATACAAAAGCACTGGTAGAGCTGGTATCTTTGCAGGCTCATTAGAATTGGTCAAAGAGGGAAATTTAAAGATTAAACAAAAAAAACTTTTTGATGATATCTATATAAGAGAAAATAAATGATAAAAAAAAAAATAAATAAAGAAAATAATATAATCAATTTTCCATCGAAATCGTCTCAAATTGAAAAAGAAATAGAAGCTATTGTTTTTGCTGCAGCAGAACCTTTAGATGTAAGTACTATTGAAAGTAAAATTTCTAAAAAAGCAAATGTTCAAAAAATTTTAGAAAAATTACAAAAAGAATATTCTACGCGTGGCATAAGTTTGGTTTGTATTTCAAAAAAATGGTCATTTAGAACTTCTGCAAATTTATCAAATTTAATGTCTCAAGAAAAAACTGTAGAAAAAAAATTATCTAAAGCTGCAATTGAAACATTAGCAATTATTGTTTACCACCAACCTGTTACTAGATCTGAAATTGAGGAAATTAGAGGTGTGGCTTTTGGCACAAACACAATTGAAATTTTAATGGAGTTGGATTGGGTAAAACCAGGTGGGAGAAAAGATGTTCCAGGCAAACCAATTCAATATGTCACAACAGATGTTTTTTTAAGTCATTTTAATTTACAAAAATTATCTGATTTACCAACTGTTGATGAACTGGGTGCAGCTGGATTGATCGATAGTACAAACATTGATAATGCTATATTTGGAACAGGTAAATTTTATAAAGAAAAGCAAGAGGATAAAAAAGAAGATATTTATTCAAATATTGATGAAATGTTAAGTAGCACTCTTGATACTGATGAAAAAAAATAAATTTTTTTTTAAAAATTAAAAAAAGTCACTTTTAAAACATTGTTAAAAGAGATATAAGGTTTCTATGAGTATAGGAATTTGGCAAATAGCGATAGTTGTAATACTAGTTGTATTATTATTTGGAAGAGGCAAGATATCTAGTCTTATGGGTGATGTTGCCAAAGGTATTAAAAGTTTTAAAAAGGGAATGGCATCAGATGCTACTGATGAACAAGAGCCCAAAAATATTTCCGAAGATAATCAAGACTCAAATAAAAAAGAATAAATCACATGCCTACTATTGGTTGGTTTGAGATTTTAATTATAGTAGCTTTAGCTATTATTGTACTTGGACCTAAAGATTTTCCAATAATGTTAAAAAAAGTAGGTTCTTGGATTGGAACAGCAAAAAAATACGTTAATAACATTCAAAAAGACGTTTCTAATATTGATCTTGAAGAAAATAATATAGACAAAAAAGAAGATAAAAATAATGAATCATGATGTTAATGAAAATAGTTTTATAAGTCATTTGGCTGAATTAAGAAAAAGGTTAATTAATAGCTTTATTTTTTTGATAATTTTTTTTATTGGATGTTATTTTTTTGCTGAACATATTTATGGTTTTTTAGTAGAACCATTTGCAAAAGCTGTTCAAAATGATGGATCTCAAAGAAGATTGATTTTTACCGCTCTTCAAGAGACTTTTTTAACTTATTTAAAAGTATCTTTTTTCACTGCATTTTTTATTACATGTCCATTTATTTTAATGCAAATTTGGAAATTTATTGCACCTGGTCTTTATAAACATGAGAAAATTGCAATTTTACCTTATTTAGTTTTAACACCTATATTATTTTTTTTAGGAGGTATGCTTGTTTATTATTTGGTAATGCCTTTAGCAATAAAGTTTTTTTTATCATTTGAAAGTAGTGGGCTTTCAACAAATTTACCAATTCAACTTGAAGCTAAAGTAAATGAATATTTATCTTTAGTTATGAAACTTATTTTTGCTTTTGGAATAAGTTTTCAATTACCTGTTGTACTTAGTTTATTAGCAAGAATTGGAATTGTTGATTCTCTGTTTTTGAAAGAAAGAAGAAAATATGTTGTTGTTATTATTTTTGCAGCAGCAGCTTTGTTAACACCTCCAGACCCAATTACTCAAATAGGGTTGGCAATTCCTTTATTAATTTTATATGAATTGTCTATATTTTCAGTAAAATTTATAGAAAACAAAAATTTAAAAGATAAAGATGCATAATCTTAAAGAAATTAGAAAAGATTTTAAATCTTTTAAAAAATCTTTAGAAAAAAGAAATTTAAATATTGATTTTGATAAATTAGAAAATTTAGATCAATTAAATAGAGAATTTATTCAAAAAAAAGAAAACTTAGAGAAAGAAAAAAAAGATATTTCAAAATCTAAGGATAAATCACTTTTTGAAAAATCAAAAAAAATTTCTTTTGAAATTGAAAAATTGAATGAAGAACAAAAAAGAATTAAATTAGAATTAGATCAGATTTTATCAAATATACCAAATATACCTCACCCAGATGTTCCTATTGGCAAAGATGAGAGTAGCAATGTTGAAGTTTCTAAATCAGGAAAAATACCGAATTTTGATTTTAAACCTAAATCTCATTATGAATTAGGGGAAAATTTGAATATGCTAGATTTTGATTTAGCTACAAAAACAACCGGATCAAGATTTGTATTTGTTAAAAATAAATTAGCTTTGCTTGAACGCGCTCTATCTAACTTTATGTTAGATACTCATATTTTACAAAATGGGTATGAAGAAATCTCTCCACCATTATTGGCATCCGAAAGCACAATGTTTGGTACTGGTCAACTTCCTAAATTTGAAAATGATCAATTTGAATTAAAACTTGAGGAGGGTACAGATAGAAAATTTTTGATTCCAACTGCAGAAGTAATTTTAACTAATATAGCAAGGGATAAAATAATAAACAGAAAAAATCTTCCAATGAGATTTGTAGCATCAACCCCTTGTTTTAGAAAAGAAGCAGGAAGTTATGGAAAAGATACAAAAGGAATGATTAGACAACACCAATTTTACAAAGTTGAAATGGTTAGTATAGTTGAACAAAATAAATGTTTAGATGAATTAGAACGTATGACCAAATGTGCTACTGACATATTAGATCTTTTAGAGCTGCCTTATCGTAAGATTATTCTTTGTAGTGGCGATATGGGTTTTAGTGCTGAAAAAACATATGATATAGAAGTTTGGATACCATCTGAAGGTAGATATAGAGAAATTTCTTCATGCTCTTCATGCTCAACTTTTCAAGCTGTTAGAATGAAATCTAGATATAAAAATGAAAAAAATGAAACAGTATTTGTTGGCACTCTTAATGGAAGCGGTTTAGCTATAGGGAGAACTCTAATAGCAGTTTTAGAAAATTACCAACAAAAGGATGGATCTATAAATATCCCAAAAATATTAAAGCCCTATATGAATAATTTAGAAAAAATTGTAATCAATTAAAGTTGTTTTCGATCTTTATTTAGTATAGAAATTCATTTTTAATTAAGGAGTTTTATGGAAAGCAGTGGAATAGGACAATTTATACCTTTAATATTAATTTTTGTTATTTTTTATTTTTTCTTGATTAGACCTCAACAAAAAAAAGTTAAAGAACATAAGGCAATGGTTGAAAATTTAAAAAAAGGTGACAAGGTTGTTACATCTGGTGGAATAACAGGAACAATTCAGAGAATTATTGATAATGACAAAATAGAAGTTGAAATCGCTGAAAATGTTACAGTAGAAGTTATTAGAGGAACAGGCGTACAAAGCTTAATGAATTCTTCTGAAGTTAAGAAATAATTTTTAATAAGATCAAAGTGTTATACTTTTCAAAATTAAGAATAATATTCATAACTTTAATTTCATTATTTTTTATTCTAATTGCTTCATCAAATTTATTCAAATTTGATAATTCTTTCTTTGATAAAAAAATTAATCTAGGTCTTGATTTACAAGGTGGCTCGTATTTATTATTAGAAATTGATAACAATCCAGTTGTAGACCAAAAACTTCAAAATTTTATAATTATAATTCGAAATCATTTTAAAGAAAAAAATATTAGATTAAAAAACTATAAAATTGATAAACAGATAATTTCATTTGAAGTAGATGAAAGTTTTAAACAAATCATTTTAGATGATTTTAAAGACGAAAACAGCCCATTTAATGTTTACTATCCAAGATTTAAATCTCATGAATTTGAAATCATTGAAAATGAAAATAAATTTAATGTTTATTATTCCAAACAAGGTTTAGTACAACTGAAAGTTTCTTCTCAAGATCAAGCTTTAGAAATTGTTAGACGTAGAATAGATGAAATAGGTACGAATGAACCTAATATTCTCAAAAGAGGAAATGATAGAATATTAGTCGAATTACCTGGATTAGATGATCCGATGAGAATAAAATCCTTACTTGGTAAAACTGCAAACTTAACATTTAGATTTGTTTCAAATAGTGACAATGATTCTTTTGGTGTTGAAAAATTAAAATTTGAAGATGGCATTGATGAAGCCAATGTAAGTAAAAGAATAATTCTTAGCGGTGATAATCTTCTAGATGCCCAACCTAGAATGGATAGCGAAACGAATGAAACTGTTGTAACTTTTACTTTGGACAGAGTGGGAGCAAAAAGATTTGGTAAAGCTACCTCTACAGGTATTGGAAAACAACTTGCAATAGTTTTAGATGGAAAAATTATTAGTGCTCCAGTTATTCGAGACACTATAGCTAGTGGTAATGGACAAATAAGTGGAGGTTTTACTTTTCAAACAGCTACTGATCTAGCCTTATTATTAAGATCAGGAGCTTTACCAGCTCCATTAAATATTATTGAAGAAAGAACAGTTGGTCCTGATTTAGGACAAGACTCAATTAATGCAGGTATATTCGCTTTGATAATAGGATTTATCTTGGTTGTAATGTTTATTTTAATAAAATATAAAATTTTTGGATTAATAACAAATTTTGCTTTAATATTAAATTTATTCCTTTTAATAGGAGTTTTAACGATATTTGAGGCAACTTTAACTTTACCAGGAATAGCTGGAATTATTTTAACAGTAGGTATGGCTGTAGATGCCAATGTTTTAATTTTTGAAAGAATTAAAGAGGAATTAAAAAATGAAAAAAATAGTCTAATTGCCTTTGACAGTGGTTATACAAAGTCACGAACTGCTATTCTGGATGCAAATATAACAACCTTATTAGCTGCTATTATTTTATTTTTTATGGGCTCAGGTCCAATAAAAGGTTTTTCTTTGACGCTGGGTATTGGTATTTTTACAACACTTTTTTCAGTGTATTTCATTGCTCGATTATTAACAGTTTTATATATTTCAAAAAATAAAGAAAAAGAGAACTTAATATAAATGATAGCGTTTAATAAATATTATAATCAATTTAATATACTTTCTATATCATTAGTAATTATTTCATTATTGCTACTATCTTTTAAGGGATTAAACTTTGGGATTGATTTTAAAGGAGGTACGCTAATTGAATTAAGATCTAATGACTCAAAAATAAATGTTTCATCTCTTAGAGATACAATGAGCCAAATGAATCTTGGAGATATTTCTGTAAAAAATTTTGGTAATAAAACTGATTTTTTAATAAAATTTGAAAATAATACTAATAAAAATATTATTGAAGAAATTAAGTTAAATTTTGATAAATCCTTTGGAAATAATTTTAATTTTCGAAGAGTAGAAAATGTTGGACCAAAAGTAAGCTCAGAATTATTAAGATCTGGAATTATAGCTATCTCAGTAGCATTGGCTTTGATGTTAATTTATATATGGATTAGATTTGAATGGCAGTTTAGTCTAGGAGCAATTCTCGCCTTATTTCATGATGTGATTGTCACTTTAGGTTTATTTTCATTACTAGGACTTGAAATCAATTTATCAATAATAGCAGCAGTATTAACAATAGTGGGTTATTCCATGAACGATACTGTAGTGATTTTTGATAGAGTCAGAGAAAATTTAAGAAAATATTCAGATATTAAGATTTATGAACTCACAAATATTTCAATCAACGAAACTCTATCAAGAACATTAATTACATCCATAACTACTTTATTAGCATTATTATCTATATTTTTTTTTGGAGGTGAAATTTTAAAAGGATTTTCATTAGCAATGATTTTTGGAGTTATCTTTGGTACTTATTCTTCAATATATATAGCAAACACAGTTCTTGTAAGATTGAATGTATCTCAAAAAACTGTTCTTAGAGAAGAAGATTAATATAAATTTTGAGCTGCCACCATACTTAAAAGCATTGGTAATGATAGCAAAGTATTTGTTCTTGAAAAAAGCATTGCTGTTTTTGCAGATCTAGCTTTTACATCAGGCTCACAATCTACAATTCCTAAGGCTCTTTTTTGATTTGGCCAAATAACAAACCAAACATTGAATGCCATGATTATACCAAGCCACATTCCTATCCCTATAGCAGTATGTTTAGGTATTGCTGATCCAATGCTTAAAGTCATAGCATCGTGTAAATAACCATTTAGACCTGCTAAAATTAATCCAGATAAAATTGTAAAAGCAGCTGCCCATCTGAAATAAAATAGTGCTGCAGGAGCTATAACCTTTCCAATAGCAGGTTTTTGCTCGTCTGGAATTTTTGTCATATTTGGAATTTGAACAAAATTAAAATACCACAGCAAACCTATCCACATTATTCCAACAACAACGTGTGTATATCTTGCTACCCAGCTCCAAAAAATTCTATCAAAGGCAAAGCCATCATTTTGATAAAAAAGTCCTAAAAATAAAATGATAGCAAGAGCTAATGATGCATGTACAGTTTTAGACAATGAAGATAACAAATTACTCATGATAATTTTATATACTAAATCTATTAAATTTTAACTATTATTTTTGTTTAGTTTAGGAGATGTTTTAAAAATTTCCCAGTATAGCTTGTATTAATTTGACATATTTCCTCTGGTTTGCCTTCTGCGATAATTTTACCACCCTTAACACCACCTTCGGGCCCCATATCAACAATATAGTCTGCGGTTTTAATTACATCTAGGTTGTGTTCTATAACTACTACAGTATTCCCCAAAGCAACAAAAGTATGAAGAATTTCAAGTAATTTTTTTATATCATGTTGATGCAAACCAGTTGTTGGTTCATCAAGTATATACATTGTTCTACCCGTGGATCTTTTCGAGAGCTCTTTAGCAAGTTTAATTCTTTGAGCTTCACCTCCAGATAGGGTAGTAGCTTGTTGACCAATTTTTATATAACCTAAACCAACTTTTTTTAATGTAAGTAACTTAGATTTGATATTAGAAATATTTTCAAAATAATCACATCCTTCATCTACGGTCATATTTAAAACATCAGCAATACTTTTATCTTTAAATTTTATTTCTAATGTTTCTCTATTATATCGAGTTCCTTTACATTCATCACATTGGATATATACGTCTGGAAGAAAGTGCATTTCATACGTAATTACACCATCACCCTCACAAGCTTCACATCTTCCACCTTTTACATTGAATGAAAATCTTCCAGGTTTATAACCTCGAGATTTTGATTCTGGTAGACTTGTAAACCAATCTCTAATTGGTCCGAAAGCACCAGTATAAGTAGCTGGATTGGATCTTGGTGTTCTACCAATTGGTGATTGATCTATATCAATTACTTTGTCAATAAGTTCTATTCCTTTAAAGTTTTTAAATGGTTTTGGTATTTTTCTGGATTTATTATTATTTAAAGTAAGATTTAAAGCATTATACAAAGTTTGTAAAATTAAAGTAGATTTACCACTTCCAGATACACCTGTAACGCAAGTTAAACTTCCTAATGGTATTTTTAAATTTACATTATTTAAATTATTTCCAGTAGCACCACTAATTTCTAAAAATCTTCCATTTTTTGCCAATCTTCTTTTTGTAGGTACATTAATTTTGAATTTATTTGAGAGATATTTACCAGTTATACTATTTTTATTTTGACTTATTTCTTTATAGGTTCCTTGAGCAACTATTTCCCCACCTTTATTACCCGCCTCAGGTCCCAAATCAACTATATGATCTGCATTTTCCATAGTTTCGGTATCATGTTCAACAACAATGACGGTGTTACCTAAATCTCTCAGCCTTTTTAATGCATTTATAAGTTTAACATTATCTTTTTGATGAAGTCCAATTGATGGTTCATCCAAAACATAAAGTACACCTGTTAAACCAGATCCTATTTGTGATGCTAACCTAATTCTTTGCGCTTCACCTCCAGATAAGGTACCAGACTCACGTGATAGAGTTAGATAATCAAGCCCAACATTAAGCAAAAAGTTTAATCTTTCATTTATTTCTTTCAATATATGTTCTGCAATTTTAAATTGTCTTTTATCAAGTTTATTTTTTAAATTTTCAAACCATTTAGCAGCATCAAAAATCGATTTCTCAGTTACTTCACTTATATGCAAATTGTCGATTTTTACACATAAAGCCTCATCTTTTAATCTATGGCCATTACATCTTTCGCATTTAGTATCAGATTGATATTGCGCAATTTCTTCTCTTTTCCAATCACTATCGGTTTCAAGATATCTTCTTTCAAGATTATTAATAACACCCTCGAATGTCTTTTTATGAGAGTATTTTTCATATCCATCATCATATACAAATTTAATTTCCTCATCATCAGACCCATAAAGTATAATATCTTTAATTTTTTTTGAAAGTTTAGACCATTTTTCCTCTAGTGAAAAATTATAATGTTTAGCTAAAGATGATAAAGTTTGAGCATAATATAGAGTAGTTGTTTTTGCCCAAGGCTCAATAGCACCATCAGCTATACTTTTTTTTTCATTGGGGATTACTAAATTAGGATCTACATTTAATTTTATTCCAATTCCCTCACACTCTTCACAAGCTCCAAAAGGACTATTAAAAGAAAATAATCTAGGTTCTATTTCTTCAATAGTAAAACCACTTTCTGGACAAGCAAATTTAGTTGAAAAAATTAATTTTTCTATTTTTCTATATTTTTTAGGTAAAGTTTCATCTTCATATTCAACAAATATTAAACCATTTGCCAAATTCACAGATGTTTCAACACTTTCTGCTAATCTATTTCCTAGAGACGAGTTAAGAACTATCCTATCAACTAAAATGGATATATCGTGTTTAATTTTCTTATTTAAATCTGGAACTTTATCAATATCATATAATACATCATCAATTTTTATTTTTCTAAAACCTCTTTTTTTATAATTCAAAATTTCTTTTTTATATTCTCCCTTTCTTCCTCTTACGACTGGAGCAAAAAGATGAATTGTAGCTTTTTTGGGTAATTGTTTAATTCTATCTACAATTTGAGTAATAGTTTGAGACTCTATAGGCTTTCCTGTAAATGGAGAATAAGGTATTCCTGCTCTAGCATATAAAACTCTCATATAATCATAAATTTCAGTAACAGTTGCAACTGTTGACCTAGGATTTTTTGAGGTATTTTTTTGTTCTATAGAAATTGCAGGACTTAAACCCTCTATCAAGTCAACATTAGGTTTTTTCATTTTATCTAAAAACTGTCTTGCATAGGCTGATAAACTTTCTACGTAGCGCCTTTGGCCTTCTGCATAAACGGTATCAAAAGCTAAAGAAGATTTTCCTGAGCCAGATAATCCAGTAATCACTATAAATTTGTCTTTTGGAATTTCTAAAGAAATATTCTTTAAATTGTGTTCTTTTGCTCCCTTAATAACTATCTTTTTAATCATAATTTTTGTTGCTTTGGCTCAATAAAATTAATATTCAGAGTAAATTGTGATATAATTCTAATTAATTAATTTAACAAATAGTAAAATATTATGGCTGGAAGTTTAAATAAAGTACTTTTAATTGGTCGTTTGGGCGCAGATCCAGAGATCAAACAAATGGTTAATGGAAAGAGTGTAGCAAGAATTAGTCTAGCTACTAGTCAATCCTGGAAAGACAAAAATACTGGTGAAAAAAAAGAAAAAACTGAATGGCACCGTATAGTTGTATTTAATGAGGGTTTAGTAAATGTTGTAAAACAATACCTTAAAAAAGGAGCTCAAATTTATGTTGAGGGACAGTTGACCACAAGAAAGTGGAAAGATGAACAATCTGGACAAGATAAATATTCTACAGAAATAGTCATCCAAGGTTATAATTCTTCTTTAACTATGCTTGGTGGAGGTAATTCTGGAGGTGGTATAGCAAACGACAATTCACAAACCTCAAATAATTCAGATGATATGTCTCAAATATCAAATGATATGGATGATGAAATTCCATTTTAATCATTATGCAAAAAACTGAAATTTCTAAAGATAAAAATATTAAGTTAATATCTATGCATGAGGAGATGAGTTCCTCTTATCTCTCTTATGCAATGAGTGTTATTGTAAGCAGAGCACTTCCGGATGTAAGAGATGGACTTAAACCAGTTCATAGAAGAATCTTATATGCTATGTACAAAGGTGGATATGATTGGTCTAAACAATATAGAAAATCAGCAAGAATAGTAGGAGATGTAATAGGTAAATACCACCCTCATGGAGATCAATCAGTTTATGATGCTCTAGTTAGAATGGTTCAAGACTTTTCAATGAGTTTACCTCTTATTGATGGTCAAGGTAATTTTGGCTCAATAGACGGTGATCCAGCTGCGGCAATGAGATATACTGAGACAAGATTATCTAAAGTTTCTCAATTCTTAATTGATGATATCGAAAAAAACACCATTTCATTTAAAAGTAATTATGATGAAACAGAAAAAGAACCAACGGTTTTACCTGCTCAATTCCCAAATTTGTTAGTTAACGGTGCTGGCGGAATAGCTGTTGGTATGGCTACAAGTATTCCTCCACATAATTTAGGTGAAGTTATAGATGGAACTTTAGCTTTAATTAACAATAAAGATATAAAAATTAAAGATTTAATGAAACATATACCAGGACCTGATTTTCCAACTGGTGGTGTTATAATTGGTAAAGATATAATCAAACAAGGATACAATAAAGGAAGAGGATCTTTTAAAATAAGAGGTGAAATTTCTATAGAGAGTTTAAAAAATAATAGAGAAAGACTTGTTATAACATCTATTCCTTATCAAGTGAATAAATCAGTTTTAAATGAGAAGATAGCTCAATTAGTCAGAGAAAAAAAAATAGAAGGTATTAGAGACATTCGAGATGAGTCTAATAGAGAAGGTATTAGAGTTTCTATTGATCTAAGAAGTGGTGTTGAACCAGAAACTGTTAAAAGACAATTATATAAAAATACACAAATAGAAAGTTCATTTGGATTTAATACACTTGCAATTGTTGATGGCAAACCTCAAACTTGTAATTTAAAAGAATTTTTATCTAATTTTTTAAGTTTTAGAGAAGATGTCGTTATAAAAAAAACAAAATACGAATTACAAAAAGCTGAAGAACGAGCACATATATTAATAGGTTTATCAGTATCAGTTGAAAATTTAGATAAGATTATCAAAATCATAAGAGGATCCAAAACTCCAGAAGAAGCAAAAAAATCTATTTTAAAAACAAAATGGAAAGTGAACAAATCAAATAAAATGATTTCTTTAATTGAAAGTAAAAAGACCAAAGGATCTTATTTATTATCAGAACCACAAGTTAATGCAATTTTAGAATTAAGATTACAAAAACTTACTGCATTAGGTATTAATGAAATTGAGTCTGAAATTAAAAAGCTTGCTGAATTAATTACTAAATATAAAAAAATAATTTCATCTAAAAAAGAATTGTTTAAAGTAATTAGTGAAGAACTTAAAAATATAAAAGACAAATATTCTATACCAAGACGAACAAAAATAATTGATGCTGTATTAAATTATGATATTGAAGAAACTATACAAAAACAATCTGTATTAATAACTGTTACTTTACAAGGGTATATTAAAAGAGGCTCATTAAATACGGTTAAGACTCAAAAAAGAGGTGGAAAAGGAAAAACTGGTATTACAACTAGAAATGAAGATTCAGTAGTACAAACATTATCTGTTAATACACATACATCAGTTTTATTTTTTTCAACAGAAGGTTTGGTTTATAGAATTAAAGCTTGGAAAATTCCAGAAGGTTCGTCAGCTTCAAAAGGTAAATCTTTATTTAATATTTTACCTTTAAAAAATCATCAATCAATTAGTTCTATAATGCCTTTTCCAGAAGATGAGTCAGATCTAAAAAATTATCAAATTGTATTTGCTACTGCCCAAGGGAAAATAAGAAAAAATAGTTTAGAGGATTTTTCATCTATAAATGCAGCCGGTAAAATAGCCATGAAGCTAGATAATAATGATAAAATTGTTGGTGTTAAAATCTGTAAAGATGATCAAGACATCATATTAAGTACTAAATTTGGTAAATGTATTAGATTTGAGTCAAAGAAACTAAGAATTTTTAAAGGCAGATCATCCAAAGGAATTAAAGGGTTGGTTTTGGCTCCAAATGACCAAATAGTATCATTATCAATAATAGATAAAGATAAAAGTATTAAAAATGGAACAAAAACAAAAGATGAAAAGTCTGAGCTAAAAGCAAAAGAAAAGTTTATTTTATCAATTACTGAAAACGGTTTTGGAAAAAAAACACCTCACACAGATTATAGAGTTACTAATCGTGGGGGTAAGGGGATTATAGGAATAATTAATTCACCTAGAAATGGAAATATTTCATCATCATTTCCAGTATTTGATGGTGATGAAATATTGATATCAACTAATAAAGGAAGGGTTATTCGTGTTGCTGTTAAAGAAATAAGAACAGCTGGCAGAAATACCCAGGGAGTTAGAATCATAAAATTATCTGGTGAAGAAAAAGTTGTTACAGCCGATAAAATTGATGATAACTTGGTATAATGAATAGAGCTGCTATTTATCCTGGAACATTTGATCCAATAACATTTGGACATATAGATGTAATTAAAAAAGGTCTTAGATTATTTGATAAAATTATTGTAGCTGTATCAAATGTAGACAATAAGAATTATTTATTTGATTCAGATGAAAGAATAGAAATTGTAAAAAAAGCTTTATTTTTTGATTTAAAATTAGATCGAAAAAAAATTCAAGTAATTTCTTTTTCATCTCTTACAACAGATTTGTGCAAAAAGTATAAATCAAACTTTATATTAAGGGGTTTAAGAGCTGTCTCAGATTTTGAATATGAATTTCAATTAGCAGGAATGAATCGAAAATTGAATAATAGTATAGAAACTATTTTTTTAATGTCAGATATTGAAAATCAAATTATTTCATCAAGATTTGTTAAAGAAATTGTAAAATTGAAAGGTGATATAAAAAAATTTACAACAAAAAATACTATAAAACTACTTAAAAAAAAATATGAATAGAATTATATTAAAGTTTTTATTTTTATTTTTTTTAATTACTAACCCAACTGTATCAGAGGAGAATATTATGATCTTAAAATTGAAAGATGGAGATGTTAAAATAGAGTTATTTGAGGACGTTGCACCAAATCATGTAAAAAGAATTAAAGATTTAGCTAACGCCGGAAAATATGACAATGTAGTTTTTCATAGAGTAATCGATGGATTTATGGCACAAACTGGTGATGTTAAGTTTGGTAAATCAGATTCAAATGAATTTAATTTAAGAATGGCAGGAATGGGGGGATCCGATTTACCTGATTTAAAACAAGAATTCAACAGTACTCCTCATGATAGGGGAACACTTTCAATGGCAAGATCATCGGATCCAAATAGTGCCAATAGTCAATTTTTTATTTGTTTTAAACCAGCCCCATTCTTAGATAGACAATACACCGTATTTGGAAAAGTAATTTCTGGAATGGAATTTGTAGACAAAATAAAAAGAGGTGATGAAAACAATAATGGTGCTGTTTCGGATCCAGATAAGATAATAAGTTTTAAATCATTGTAGATTTTTAAATGGCATTAAAAAAATTTGCCTTTAAACTTTTAAAAAATGACAAGCATGCAAGACGTGGACGAATTGAAACTAGCAGAGGAAATATTGAAACACCTGCTTTTATGCCTGTTGGAACTCAAGCTACAGTAAAGGCTTGTAGAATAGAAGATATTAAAAAAACTGGCTCTGAAATAATTTTATCTAATACTTATCATTTAATGATTCGTCCTGGTGTAGAAAGAATTCAAAAAGCTGGTGGCTTACATGAATTTATGAATTGTAGCTTACCAATTCTTACTGACTCCGGTGGATTTCAGGTTATGTCACTTTCAAAATTAAGAAAAATAGATCGAAGAAAAGGTGCAATCTTTAATTCTCATATTGATGGTAAAAAATTTATTCTTAGTCCTGAAGAAAGTATGAGAATACAATTAGGTTTGAATTCTGATATTGTAATGATAATGGATGAATGTCCTAAAAATTCTAATGATTTTGATTTAATTAATAAATCGATGGAACTATCTTTACACTGGGCAGAAAGATCAAAAAAAGCTTTTGGTAAAAATCCTCATAAGGCTTTATTTGGTATTGTTCAAGGAGGATTATTTAATAACTTAAGAATAAAATCACTTAAAGAATTGATTAATATGGATTTTGATGGATATGCAGTTGGTGGTTTGGCTGTAGGTGAAAAACAATCAGAAATGTTTACTGTTTTGGATGAAATTAAAGAAGCTTTACCAGTAGAAAAACCTCATTATTTAATGGGCGTGGGAACTCCTGCCGATATTTTAGGTGCAGTGAAAAGGGGTATAGATATGTTTGATTGTGTTTTACCAACAAGATCAGGTAGAACAGGGCTTGCTTTTACTTGGGAGGGGAGAGTTAATATCAGAAATAGTAAATATCAAGATGACAACAGCCCTTTAGATAAAAATTGTATAAATTTAGATTTAAATGAATATTCAAAAAATTATTTAAATCACTTATTTAATACAAATGAAATTTTAGGATCAATGTTGCTTACTCTTCACAATATAAATTTTTATCAAGAACTAATGTTGGCAATAAGAACTAATATTGAGAATGGTACTTTTGACGATTTTCATGACAAATACATAGATAAGTTGTAAAGAATAAACTATTTGTCTCACTAATTCCTATTTGAAATATTTAAATAATTCTGTATACACAATCAAATTCAATATTGAATTGGGCCGTTAGCTCAGTTGGTAGAGCAATTCCCTTTTAAGGAATGGGTCGATGGTTCGAGTCCATCACGGCTCACCATTATTATCTATGAGATTTTAATTGGTGGATATTTCATTATTATTTCATTGGTCCATTCATTAATTTTTCTAATTCTATTTTCAGCAGAGGGATGAGTGCTCATAAATTCTGGAGGAGATTTACCTTTGTTAAGAATTTTCATTCTTTCCCATATTTTAGGAGTTTCCCTAATATCGTAACCTGATAATGAGGAAAAAATCATACCTAAATAATCAGCTTCACTTTCTTGTTTTCTGTTAAAAGGATTCATGATTCCTAGTTGAGACAATAAACCAACTGTGTCCATGCCTGTAGTTCTATTGATTTGTGATAATTTTCCACCACTTAAAATATCAACAATTTGAGTTCCAGATTTAAGTAAGACACTTCGACTTGCTCGTTCAACAGAATGTTTTGCTACTGCATGAGCTATTTCATGTCCCATTACAGCAGACAGACCATTAGTGTTTTTTGTAACATCTAAGATACCAGTATAGACAGCAATTTTTCCACCTGGCATACACCAAGCATTTCTTATCTTTTTATTTTCAATAAGTATATATTCCCAATTAAAATAAGCTGTTGGATCTTTCAAATTTGCTTTATAAAAATATTCACCTATTGAATTTTCCATTTTTTTTCCAATCTCTTTAATTTCATTCAAAGTTTTCAAATCTTTACTCATCTTTTCTTTGGATTTAATTTTTTCATAAATTTTAGCTGCTTGGGCATTTAATTTTTGTTCAGATACTATTTTCAACTGTTTTCTCTCAGTAATAGGGGCTGTAGCGCATGAGTTGAGAATAAACCCACAGCACCCACATCCAACATAAGATAAGAATTTTCTTCTATTCATTTTTGATTTAGATTGATAATATAATTTAACATGAATCTAAATAACAAAATACTGTTATTCTTTTTTATTATAGCAATATTTTTTGTTATTTACTCTACGTATAATTGAAAAATGACTAAAATTAAAAAAAAAAGATCGATAACTCTTATTTTAAGAAATTATTTTATAACAGGTGTTGTTGTCCTAATACCAATAGGATTTACTCTTTATTTAAGTAAAGTTTTAATTGGTTTATCTTCAAAATTAATACCAGAAAATATAAATCCAAATAATTACCTTCCATATTCAATACCTGGTATTGAAATAATTATATCAGTCGTTTTCATTACTATAGTAGGTGGTTTGTCTTTGTCCTTTTTAGGTAAAAGAATTTTAAGATTAATTGACGATTTGTTTAAAAGAATTCCTGTTTTGAGAACAATTTATTCAGCTATTGTACAAATGACTGAAACTTTTTCAAATAAAGATAGTAATGATAAAAAAAGTGTTGTTCTTATCGAATATCCTAGAAAAGGTGTTTGGGCCGTAGGATTTGCTACTAAAGAAAACAAAGGTGAAATGGCAAAAAAAACAAATCAGAAATTAATTAATGTTTTTGTACCAACAACTCCAAATCCTACAAGTGGCTTTTTGTTAATGTTTCCTATGGAGGATGTGATTTATTTAGATATGACTTTCGAAGAAGCGTCTAAATTTATTGTTTCTGCAGGAACTTCTGCGGGAAAAAATTAAACTATATCGTTTATGATATCAGCTTGATCATATAATTTCATTAAAGTCCTAAATCTACTTATATCCTCATCACTATTTTCAATTCTTTTAATTTCTTTTTCGGCAATAAAAAATAAGTTTTCATTCAAAATTGGATCTGCAAGTTTAAATGTTTTTAGACCACTTTGTTTGAAACCTAGAATATCTCCATATCCTCTTATTTTCATATCTTCTTCAGATATTTTAAATCCATCATTTGTTTTTTTTAAAATTCTCAATCTTTTTTTTGCATTTTCAGTTAAAGATGATTTAAACATCAATATACAAGTAGACTGTTTGTGACCTCTTCCAACTCTTCCTCTTAATTGGTGTAATTGAGATAATCCAAATTTATTTGAATTTTCAATTACTATTATATTTGCATTAGGAAAATCTATACCAACTTCGATGATAGTTGTTGAAACCAAAATATCGTATTTCTTATTTAAAAAATTATTTAAGATTAACTCTTTTTCAATTTGATCTGTTTTTCCATGAAGAAGTCCAACTTTATTTGGAAAAATTTCATTTAAAAATTTGTATTTTTTTATAACAGATGAATGATCAATTTTTTTTGACTCTTCAATTAGTGGACAAACCCAAAAAACTTGATTGCCCATATCTATTTCTTTTTTAATAAATTTGATTACATCATCAATTTTAGTTTCTAGTTTTGTGTAAGTTTTAACTTCTTTACGAGATTGTGGTTTTTCTCTTATTATTGAAATGTCCATATCCCCATAGATAGTCATAGTTAATGTTCTTGGAATAGGGGTTGCAGACATTAATAATACATCACAATTGTTCCCACCTTTGTCAGATAGTTTCTTTCTTTGATTAACACCAAATTTGTGTTGTTCATCTATTACAATTAAACCTAGATTTTTGAACTTAACTTTTTTTTGAAAAATTGAATGTGTTCCGAAAATTAAATCAATTTTATTTTCATTAAGCTCATCTAAAATTCTTTTTTTATCTTTATATTCAGATTTGCTTGATAAAAGATCAATTCTAATTGAGGATTTGAATAATTTTTTAGCTAATAAATAATGTTGTCTTGCTAATATTTCGGTAGGCGCCATTACTGCAACTTGAAAACCTGAATTTATTACATTAATCGACGCAATTAATGCAACAATAGTTTTTCCACTACCAACATCTCCTTGAAGAAGTCTGAACATTTTTTGATTAGAGATTAGATCTTTATTTACTTCGTTTAAAGATTTCATTTGATCTTTTGTTAATTTGAAGTCTAATTTTTTAATTAATTCTTTTTGTTTATCTAGATCAAATAATTTTTTATTTTTCTTTATTTTCTTAATTTTTTTTCTTATTTCAGAGTGAACAAGATAAGATGAAAAAATTTCATCGAAAGCTAATCTTTCATAAAATGAGGATTTGTATTTTCCTACATTTTCTGGTTGATGAAGTTTATTTATAGAATCATGCCATGATATATTATTAAAATTTTTTAATATTTCTTTGCTATGCCATTCATCTAATTTAGGAAGATCTTTAATTATTTGTTTAATAATTTTATTATATAATTTTTCAGTTATTCCTTCAGTCAATGAATATTGATTATGCTTAATTTTAATTACAGAAGAGTCCTCAGAAATATATTTTGGATTGGTTATTTGATATTTGTTTCTAAAAAAACCTATTTTTCCACTTACCACAACCTTTTTGCCAATAGGTAGAATTTTTTTAATGTATCCCTCATAACTATTAAAAAATATACAATCTAAATTACCTGTGTCATCTTTACAGAGAACTCTATTAGGAAGATTTCTAACTCTTGGAAAATTATATTTATAAGGAATTATATTAACAGTTTGTACTTCTCCAATTTTCAAATCTTCAATATTAGAAGTTTTACTTCTATCTGTATAAGATTTCGGTAATTTCCATAGTAAATCAAAGATAGTATTAACCTTTTTCTTTTTAAGAAGATTAGCAATTTTATTTCCAACACCTTTTAATTTTGTTAAATCTGATAATAAATAATTATGATTTTTTTTATTACTCATAAATTTCTATTATAATCTAATAATGAATATCGATATAGATAATTTAAAGAAAAGAATTTTATATAGATCTCAATATAGGGGTACTCGTGAGATGGATAAATTATTACATTCTTTTGTATTAAAAAATATTGATATAATTGACGAGGATAAACTTTTAAGTTTAGAGAAATTTTTAAATATTGATGATGAAAAGTTATATAAATTTTATAATAAAATTGATGAAAATTTACATTTTGAAGATGAGTATATTGTAAAATTATTTAAAAATTTTAAATTTAATATCAAATAATGGCGGAGAGACTGGGATTCGAACCCAGGAAAGAGTTGCCCCTTTGCCGGTTTTCAAGACCGGTGCTTTCAACCACTCAGCCATCTCTCCGTACAAAAGCTTTTATAATTAAAAATATTTAATTCAACAATAAAATAGTCTATTAAATCTACTAATTACTTAATTCAGTAAAATATCTATGAACTCACAATTTAATAAAGGATTGTTATTAACATCTTTGGGATCTTTCTGGTGGGGATTTATTGGTGTAATCTATTTTGAATATGTTGCTTTTATTGGTCATATCGAGTTAGTTGTTCATAGATGTTTATGGACTGCAGTAATGTTAATACTTACAACATCTTTTTTATCTAAATGGAAAATTTTTTTTAACGAAATTAAAGATAAAAAAAAATTATTTGCACTATTTATTTCAGGGTTCTTAATCTTTATAAATTGGTCAATTTGGATTTATGCAGTTGCATCAGAAAGAATTATCGATGCAAGTTTTGGTTATTTCATAATGCCGATAATAAGTGTTTTGTTGGGATATATTTTTTTTAAAGAAAAATTGAATAATAAAAGAATATTTTCAATTTTATTAGTATTTATATCAATAATTGTTATGATTTTGTTTAATTTAAAATCATTACCTTGGGTGGGCCTTATTGTAGCTTTAAGTTGGGCTTTTTATAATTTGGTTAGAAAAAAAGTTACTATTGATACTGACATAGGTTTATTAATTGAAAGTTTATTTATTTTCCCATTTGCTTTAATAGTTTTTTATTTTATTTTTAAAAGTGGATTAAATGATTTTAATTTTCAAAAACCTGGATTGAGTTTTTTATTACTCTTGGCCGGTCCCATGACAGTGATTCCATTGTTTTTATATGTTCGTGGAGTTGAAATTATAGGACTAGGTCCTACAGGAATGATTTTTTATATTACACCTACATTACAGTTCATTTTAGGTTATTTTTATTACGGTGAGGACTTTTCATTAGTAAAATTTGGAAGTTTTATTATTATTTGGATTGCTGTAATTATATATCTAAGAGATTTATATGAAAATAATTAGAACTTTTTTGTTAATAATTTTGTTTTCATATCAAATTGCATATGCTGACAATACAATTGAATTTGAAAATTGGAAAAAGCAATTTAAATCTGAAGCTTTATCAAATGAAATCTCAGAAAAAACTATTGATTTAGTAATGGCAAACATTAGATTTTTACCTAAAGTTATAGAGTATGATAGATTTCAACCAGAATTTTACGAAGATACTAAAACATATATTTCAAAAAGATCATCAGATAAAAAAGTTAAAAAAGGAATTAAATTTTATTCTAAAAATTTAGATTTAATAAATAACGTTGAAGATAAGTTTAAAATAGAAAAAGAATTACTTCTTGCTTTAATGGGAATTGAAACAAATTTTGGAACTTATGTTGGAAAAATGGACATATTGTCTTCTTTAGCAACATTAAGTTTTGATAAAAGACGATCAAGATTTTTTACTAATGAATTGTTAATCTTATTAAAGTTGATTGATAAAAATGAGATAGATTACAAAACTTTATATGGATCTTGGGCAGGAGCTTTTGGTTTTTTTCAATTTATGCCATCAACAATTAAAAATCACGCAATCGATTATAATAATGATAATCACATTGATTTAAAAAATGCTGAAGATGCATATGCCTCAGCTGCAAATTATTTAAACAATATGGGTTGGAATGATCAAACACCATGTTTTTATAAAATAGATTTAGAAAATAATATACCAAAAAAATATTTAAATGTTTCAGCTAAAAAATTAAATAATAAAAGAAAAATAAAATTTTTTAAAAAATATATAAAAAATCATCACATATTAGACTCAATAGATGAAACAATTAAAGTTGCTATTGTTACGCCTGATAAGGACATTATCCCTGATGCAGAAACACTTAATCCAGCGTATATAGTTTTTCATAATTATGAAATTATTTTAAAATGGAATAGGTCATTAAGGTTTGCATTAGCTGTTTGTACATTAAAGGATAAGATTAAAAATGAAATTTAAGATAATTTTAATTTTTTTATGTATATTGACTCATGGATGTGAACAATCGTTTACTAGTAAATCAAAAGATAATAAATTATCACTTGAAAAAAAATTCAAAAATATTGGTTTTGCGTTACTTTATAATGAAAGTGATCATAAGATAAAAAATTTTGATCAAAGATCCTTAAATATTTATCATAAATCATTAAAAAAAAGATCAATGGTAAAAATTACTAACCCTGATAATGGAAAATCTTTAATTGCAGAGGTAAAGTCTAATAGGATTAAATTTTCTGAATTTTATAATTCTATTATTACACAAAGAATCGTAGAAGATTTGGAACTTGATTTAAAAGATCCTTATATAGAGATAGTTTTAATTTCAAAAAATTCGACGTTTGTTGCAAAAAAGACTAAAACTTTTGACGAAGAAAAAAAAGTTGCTGAAAAAGCACCTATCGATGGAATTCAAATTAAAGATCTAAATGAAAACACCAAAAAAAAGAAAAAAGAGAAAATAAAATCTTTTTCATATTCAATAAAAGTTGCAGATTTTTATTATAAAGATACTGCTGAAATGATGTTAAGTAGAATAAAAGCTGAAACCTCTTTGAAAAATTCTAAAATTATTAAACTTTCTAAAACAAAATATAGGGTATTAATAGGCCCCTTTAATGATATAAAAAGTATTAAAGAATCTTTTGAAAAAATGAAATCATTTAATTTCGAAAATTTAGAAATCTTAAAAAATGTTTAAAAAAATACTAATTATAAATTCTTTTTTTTATATCTTTATTAATTTTGCAATAGCTAATATTGAAATAAAAGCACGAACAGCAATTCTTCAAGATTTCTTGTCAGGAGAAATATTATATGAAAAAGAACCAGACAGATCTATTTATCCAGCATCTATGACAAAAATAATGACAACTATAATCGCTTTTGATCTAATAAAATCTGGAGATTTAAAATTAGATGAAAAATTTATCATTTCTGAAAATGCATGGAGATTATCTCAAGCTGGATACTCATCAATGTTCATTATGGTAGGTGACGAAGTATCTGTAGAAAATCTTTTAAGAGGGATAATTATAGCTTCAGGAAATGATGCATGTGTTGCTTTAGCTGAAGGTATAGCTGGAACAGAGGAAGAGTTTGCAATTTTAATGACTGCAAAGGCTCAAGAACTTGGAATGGAAAATACTAATTTTTCAAATTCATCAGGATTAAATGATCCTGATAACTATTCTACTGTTCGAGATATATTAATGATGTCAAATTACCTAATTAAAGAACATCCAGAATTTTATGAATGGTTCAAAGAGAAAGAGTTTACCTGGGATAGAACTGGTGGAGATCCTATAACTCAAGGAAATAGAAACCCACTTTTATATAAAAGTTTAGGTGCTGATGGTATTAAAACAGGGTACTTGGCTGTAGAGAAGTATTCTTTAGCTTCATCTTTAGTTAGAAAAGGAAGAAGATTGGTTGCAGTTGGAAGTGGTTTTGAAACTAAAAATTCAAGATCCAGAGAAAGTTCAAAATTGCTAACTTATGGATTAACAAATTTTGATTTGGTTGAAATTGCAAAATCAAACGAAGTATTTACGAATATAGATGTATGGCTTGGTAAACAAAATATGGTTGAAGCATATTTAAAGGAAGATGTTTATAAAATTATTAAGAAAGGTCAGAAAAAAAAGCTTAAAATAAAAGTATTATATAATGGACCAATTGAAGCTCCAATTAAAAAAGATCAAATAATTGCAAAATTGAATATTTCTTATGATCAAAATTTAATAGGAGAATATGAACTATTGGCAAAAAATGAAGTAAAAAAAGTAAATATATTTTCTAGATTATTAAAGTCCTTAAATTATTTAATCTGGGGCGATGTCTAAAAAACCAGTAATTATTTTTGAAGGTATAGAGGGAAGTGGAAAAACTTTACACAGTAACTTTGTTTCAGAATATTTAAAAAGTAAAAATTTAAGCTTTATAAAAATTCGTGAACCTGGTGGATCCAAAAATTCAGAAAAAATTAGAAAACTTATATTAAATGATAAATCTAAATTTAATAAAAATACTGATTTACTTCTCTATTTAGCCTCTAGAAGTGAAAATATTCATCTCTTAAGAAAGTATAAAAACAAAAAAATAATCTTAATTGATAGATTTGTAGACTCTACTATTGCTTATCAGCATTATGGTTTAGGCGTTAATTTATCAATAATAAATAAGATTAATGAATATTTATTAAAAGGTTTTAAGATTAATTTTACATTTTTGAATATTGTAAATACCAAAAATATGATTAAAAGATTAAAACTTCGAAAAAAATTAAACAGATATGATAAATTCAGTACTGCTTTTTATAAAAATGTTCAAAATGGATTTATTAAACTTGCTAAACAAAAGAAGAAAAAGTATTTGATAATTGATTCAAACAAAGAAATCGAAATTAATAAGAAAATTATAATTGATAAAATAAATAGATTGATAAAATGAATTTAGAACCAATCAATCAAACTAAGTTATATGCATTTTTTGAAGAATTTAATCAATTAATAAAACTACACAAAGAAAAAAAACTCCCCAACAAAATATTATTATCTGGTCCAAAAGGTATAGGGAAATGCACATTTGCCTACCATTTGACAAATCACATTTTATCCTATGATGACGAATTTCCTTACGATTTAAAAAATTTTCGTATTGATGAAAAAAATAGATATTACAAATTAAATTTAAACGGATCTAATCCTAATGTTATTTTAATTGATATAGAAAACGGTAAAAAAAATATAGAAATTAATCAGATAAGAAATTTAATAAATAATCTTAATAAATCATCTTTTAATTCAAAAGAGAGATTTGTGTTAATTGATAATATTGAATATCTAAATTTAAATTCAATTAATGCTTTATTAAAAGTTATAGAGGAGCCAAATCCAGGGATACATTTTATTTTGATAGATAATAATAAAAATATATTACCTACTTTAACTTCAAGATGTATTAAATTTAATCTTTTTTTATCTCATTCTGAAAGTTTATCTATTTGTGAAAAATTAATAAGTAAAGATTTTCAAGAAATAATTAATAATGAATTACTAGATTATTATTTTACTCCAGGAAAAGTTTATAATTTATTCAAATTTGCCAATGAAAATAAGATAGATTTAGTCGAAATTAATTTAAAAGAATTAATGAATATGATTATAAATGAAAATTTATACAAAAAAGACAACACAATAAAATATCTAATTTATGATCTTATTGAATTATTTTTATCAAAGAATATTCTACCAAAGTCTTATAATTTTTTTGATTATTTTAAAAATGAAATAAATAAAACAAAAAAGTTTAATTTAGATGAAGAATCTTTATTTATAAAATTTAAATCAAAATTGTTAAATGGATAAAAATTTTTATATAACTACACCTATTTATTATCCATCAGCAAAACCACATATGGGTCATGCTTATTCAAGTATAATAGCTGATTTTTTTGCAAGATTTAAAAAGATTGATGGTTTTAATGTTCATTTTTTGACGGGTACTGATGAACATGGTTTAAAGATTCAAAGAGCAGCTGAGACAAAAAACGTCGATACGTTAAAATTTTGTGATGAAATTAGCGAAATTTTTAGAAAATTATCGAAAACCTTAAATTTATCTAATACAGATTTTATTAGAACAACAGAGGAAAGACACAAAAAAACAGTGCAACACTTATGGAATATACTAGAAAAAAATGATGAAATCTATTTATCAAAATATTCTGGATGGTATTCAGTTTCTGATGAAGCATTCTATAATGAGGATGAAATCGAAACATTGGATGGAAAAAAAATTTCAATTAATTCTAAATCAACAGTTGAGTGGGTAGATGAAGAATCATATTTTTTTAGATTATCTAAATGGGAAAAACAATTATTGGATTTTTATGAAAAAAATCCCGATTTTATTTCTCCAAGCTCAAGAAAGAATGAAATTGTTAGCTTTGTTAAAAGTGGTTTAAAAGATTTGTCAGTAAGTAGAAAAAGTTTTTCATGGGGTATAAAAGTTCCAAACAATAAGGATCATGTTATTTATGTATGGTTAGACGCATTAACAAATTACATTAGTGCCTTAAATTATCCCGATAATGACGATAATTTATTTAAAAATTTTTGGCCTGCATCAATTCATTTAATAGGGAAGGATATATTAAGATTTCATGCGGTATATTGGCCTGCTTTTTTATTAGCTGCAAAAATACAATTGCCAAAAAAGATTTATGGACATGGTTGGATTTTATCTGGCGATGAAAAAATGTCTAAATCGAAAGGTAACATATTGGATCCATTAGAAATTATTGAGAAATATGGTCTAGATCCATTACGATATTATCTAATAAAAGAAGTTTCATTTGGTAATGACGGAAATATTTCGAAGGATAGATTAGAAGACTGTATTAATAGTGATCTAGCAAATAATTTTGGAAATTTATGTCAAAGGGTGACCGCATTTGCAATTAATAATTGTCAAGGTTTAATTCCAAAAGATATAAAATTTGAAAAAGAAGATTTAATAATTTTAGACAATTTTAAAATAAATATAGATAGAATAAGAAAAAAAATTGATGAACAAGATATAAATTATTATATAGATTTTATTGTAAATTCATTATTTATAGCAAACAAATATTTTAATGATCAAGAACCTTGGAAAAAAAAAGATGATACTCAAAGAATGAATACTATAGTTTATACAACATTTGAAATTATAAGAAAAATAAGTTTTATGTTATATCCAATAATTCCTGACTCTGCACTTAGAGCACTTAAGATTTTTGAAATTAATGAAAAAAATATAACCTTTTCATCTATTACAAATAATAATTTTTTAGAACAAGGAAAGAAGTTTAATAAGATAGATATTCTTTTTAAAAAAGTTGAAAAATGATTGATTCTCATTGCCATCTTGATCACGAACCATTGTTTAATGACTTGGACAATATAATCAAGAGATCCAAAGAAGTAGGAATAGAAAAATTATTAACAATTTGCACAACACACAAAAGTTTTGAAAATATTTTAAAAATAATTAAGAAAGATGATATTATTTTTGGTACTTTTGGCATTCATCCACATGAAGCAAAAGATAATCCAATTTCAAAAGATGAGATTATTAAAAAAGCTAACAAAGATAATAAAATTATTGGTATCGGTGAGACCGGTTTAGATTTTTTTTATAATTATAGTGATAAAGATCAGCAAATTGAAAGTTTTGAGCATCACATTAAAGCTTCTATAGAACTAAACTATCCCTTAATTGTTCATTCAAGAAATGCTGAGATAGAAACATTTGATATTTTGAATAAATATAAAGATCAAAATTTAAAAGTTTTAATGCACTGTTTTACCGGTTCATCTGAATTTGCGAAAAAATTAATGAATTTAAATTGTTTTTTTTCTGCAAGTGGAATTATAACATTTAAAAATTCGCTTGAACTTCAAAAAACTTTTAAGATTATCCCTTTAGATAAATTACTTATTGAAACTGATAGTCCATTTTTAGCTCCTGTTCCAAATAGAGGAAAAAAAAATGAACCATCTTTTATAAAATTTACTGCAGAAAAGCTTTCAGATATCAAAAGTATTCAACTATCTAAACTTGTGGAAATAACTACAAAAAACTTTCATAATCTTTTTTCGATAAATTAGGTTATGTTAATATATATAAAACTTTTTGAAGTTCTTTTTCCAGTTTTTTTTGTTGTTGGTATCGGTTATTACCTAGGAAAAAAAAATCCAAAAATAGATACTACATTTATCACAAACTTTGCAGCCAAAGTGGGTACTCCAGCAATGATCATATATGCTTTAAATCCAGTAAATATATCATTCAATGTTTTTATTAATTATTTTTGGTATTATGCAATAGCTATTGTTGGATTTATGATTATTGGAACAATAATATTATATCTTCTTAATACTAAAGATATTATTAGAGAACTTCCGCCATTAACAATGCCTAATACTGGAAACATGGGTTTACCGATATGTTTGTTTGCTTATGGTTCACAGGGTCTTGGTGTATCAGCAGCGATATCTGCTCTAATTATACTATGTCACTTTACATTGGGTGTATTCTTAGCTGATAGAAGGTTTAGTTTAAACGTTATACTTAAAAGCCCACCTTTCTATGCAATTATAGTTGCAATAATTTTACTTTATTATGATTTAGAGCTTCCTGGATTTGTTGAAAATACTACTTTCTTACTTATGTATGCAACAATATTTCTTATTTTAATGTCTTTAGGAATTGCATTAACAAGATTAAAAGTTTTCTCACTTAACAAGGCAATTTTTTCCTCTATTGGAAGAGTGATTATTGGTCCTCTAATTGGATATTTATTAATCTTATATTTTAATTTAGAAGGATTTGCAGCTGGTGTTTTATTGATACAATGCTCAATGCCAAGTGCTGTTCTTAATTATCTTGTGGCATCGATATATTCTCCCAAAAAGATTGTTGATAGTGTGGCTAGTACTATTGTTGTATCAACTTTAATGTCCTTTATAACAATACCTATTGTTGTATTCTTTGCTTTAAAATACTTTAATTAATCTATATCCTTCATATTTATGAAGGCTATAATATTTAATCTTTTAGCATGGGTAATGCTTCCAATTATGGATGGATTTGCAAAATATCTAAGCGCAGATCTTCCAGTATTACAAATTACTTGGGCAAGGTATTTTTTTACTGTTGCATTTACTTTTCCAATTATGTTTTTCTTTTTTCGAAAAAATCTTGTATGGACCGATAAACCAAAATTACAATTCATAAGAGGTTTAATTCTTCTAACAGCTAATATTTGTTTCTTTTACTCAATTTCGGTAATTTCTTTAGCAAAAGCATTAACTTTAGCTTTTGTCGCTCCTTTAATTGTTACTGCTTTTTCTCCAGTATTTTTAAATGAGAAGGTAGGATTTAGAAGATGGTCTGCAGTAATCATAGGTTTTATAGGTTCTTTAGTAGTTATAAGACCAGGTTTTGTGGAGATTAATTCAGCAAGTATAGCAGCTCTTGGAACGGGTATAATGTATGGGTTTTATTTAATAATTACTCGTAAACTAAGCACTTCAGATAACCCTTTACTAACTTTATTGTTAACAGGTGTAGTAGGGGCCATAATCATATCTACTGTGATGCCATTTGTGTGGGTTAAACCTACCATAAATCAATGGTCTATGATGGCTGCTATTGGTGTATTTGCCTGTATAGGGCATCTATTTTTAATATTATCCCTCAAATACGCTGATGCATCTAAATTAGCTCCATTCAGCTATTTTGAGATCATAACAAACATCATTATTGGTTATTATTTCTTTAGTGATTTCCCTGATAATTGGACTTTTCTAGGTTTATTTATTATTGTATTAAGTGGTATCTACATATCTAGGAGAGAAAACTTAGCAAAAAAATTAAAATATTAGGTATTATTTATTTACTAATATTTAAAGTAATACATTAAATATAGTAGTTAAACAATTGTTTTTATTACATTTTTTATATTATAAAATTATATAAATTAATATACTATTTCAGCGTATTCAAAATAAAAAACTCTATACTACTTTAAAAATTTTTTTAATTTTTAGCCAAAATATATAAAACGTTAAAAAAATCAATAAAATTAAGGATTTTTAACCATTCTAAATAATAAATTTAATGAAAAATAGGGTGGTCTAAAAGCATTGATATTCTTGAATAGTAGAGAGATGCACTAATAGAATATACCATTTAAACGGCCATAGAGGGGTCTATTTTAAATGAAGTCTCATATATGGTACAACTGAAGGGTGAATAATGCTATTAAAGGAAAATCAGGTAAAAAAGTCCAAAAAACGTTGATTTTATTGATTTTTTTAGTGTAAAAAAGCTATATAATTAAAGCTAAATCGCTACCTTTTCAGATCTAAGCAACTTTATCTTTTTTCTAATTCCACCTCTTCCAGAGTAACCTCCAAGACCTCCATCAGACCTAATCACTCTATGACAGGGTATTTTAGGAGCATATGGATTTTTAGCACAAGCATTTGCTACAGCACGAGCTGATTTGGGACTTTTTATGGCTATTGCTACTTGCTTATATGTTTTTACTTCACCTTTAGGTATTTTTTTTAGATATTTCCACACTTTTATCTGAAATTTAGTTCCTGAAATGGGCTTCATAACAAAAAACCCTGAATCTTTACACTTTTTAAGGTGCAAAGATCAGAATTTTATGGCTCGTCGTTGTATGCGCTACCGCCGAACCTACCACCCCGTATGTTTAGCGCTGCTTTACGGGGTTTTCTGCCCTCCAGACTTAAACCTCTCGGCCTTTCTCTGGCTGGCCAGTTAAGAGTTGCCTCTTAAGTTAATCTCATATTATATTATCTTAAATATAAGAGTATCACTTAATTGTTGAATTTACTGGCTTTTCAACAGGTAATGTTAATAACTTTTAGCGTGGTATCATTAAGATTATATAACTTACCAAGAATATAACAGCCATTATTGATAAAAATATCGTATTAAAGCTCTTTCCAGTGTTTCTGTATTGAATAAAAGTTAATATTAAGAAACCAATCGAGCTAATTAAGAACCATAAAGCAGGAATTTCACCATCAATTGAACCCATAATTTTTATAATTTAAACTATTGACATTTAAAATCACTTAATATATTACTAATGATAATTAATTGTTATCAATAGTAATTATATGAATGAACTGACAACAGACCTAAAATCGCTTCATGAGGCAACTTTAAATAATCTCAAAAGCTCTAAAGCAAATAATACTCTAAGAGCTTATAAGTCCGACTTTAAAGACTTTGGAGCTTTTTGTGCAAAACATGGATTAAATTCATTACCAACAGAGCCAAAAATAGTTTCTTTGTACCTTACCAATCTCTCTAAAAATTCAAAAATAAGCACTTTAAGACGAAGATTAGTATCAATAAGCATGGTTCATAAGCTTAAAGGGCATTATCTAGACACTAAACATCCAATCATCGTTGAAAATTTAATGGGAATAAGAAGGGTCAAAGGAAGTATTCAGAAAGGTAAAAAACCTATATTAATCAATCATTTAAAATTAATTATTAATGTAATAAATGAACAAAAAACTGAAGAAATAAAAAAACTTAGAGACAAATCAATAATCTTAATTGGCTTTGGAGGAGGCTTTAGAAGAACCGAGCTCGTTTCAATTGATCATGAGGATTTAGAATTTGTTCCTGAGGGTCTAAAAATCACTATTAAAAGATCAAAAACTGACCAATTCGGAGAAGGAATGACTAAAGGACTACCCTACTTCGATAATGAAATTTACTGCCCTGTTACAAATCTAAAAAAATGGTTAGAAATTTCTAAAATTAAGTCTGGACCTATTTTTAGAAGATTTTCTAAAGGTTTATCATTAACAGACAAAAGATTAACTGACCAATCTGTAGTTTTATTAATGAAAGAGTATTTAAAGTTAGCAGGAATCGAAAACAAAAATTTTGCAGGTCATAGTTTAAGGTCAGGTTTTGCAACAGTAGCTGCTGAGTCTGGGGCTGACGAAAGAAGTATTATGGCAATGACAGGCCATAAAACAACACAAATGGTTAGAAGATATATTAGAGAAGCAAATATATTTAAAAATAATGCTTTGAATAAGGTTAAAATCTAAATTGATAACCAATCTTTAGGCCAAAAACCCTCATTATTTGATGGATTCATGTCAGATGGCCTAATACAAATTTTATTTGGATTTTTATTCAACCATGCCCCCCACCAATGAAAAGAAGAAGGTCCTACAATAAAATGTTTAGCATATTGAAATAGATCAAAATCGTTTATTACATTTTCATTAATCAAATGATATTTTTTTATAATTAATCTATTTAATAATTGATCGAAATCTTCAAAATCGTTTGTCCAAATAAAATATTGTGGATTTTGAACTTTTTTTTCAATAAAGTTTATAGATCTGTTAATATAATTAATAATTTGGTTGGTAAAAACTTCTGATTTTTCTTTGTTTTTTGCTGTATCAGTAAGACCAATTTGATCTGAAAACCTATTTCTCCTTATATGAATGGAAATTGAATTATTATTACTCAATTGTTCGACTATTGAGTTTTTGTGATTAATCAATTCATTTTTTGGTATAAAAAAATTTGATAATTCTTTTTTATACTCATTAAAATATTCATAATTTTCAAAATTTCCTTGGACATAAATATTAT
>CACOXL010000004.1 GCA_902631135.1 uncultured Pelagibacteraceae bacterium | reverse complement strand
GAATTAAGCTTTCACCACCATCAAGTCCAAATCTTTTTGTTCCAACATATTTTGTGTGTAAAAATTTTTCAAATCCCTCAGCTTGAATTAATTTATTTAAAATAGCCTCTTTACCATTTTGAGTAAATTTAAAATCATCAGTTTTTTCAACTCTATCTCTAAACCATTTTCTTTCTGTAGGGTTAGAAATATGCATAAACTCATATCCAATAGATCCACAATATTTATCTTTTAAAAATTGCAAGATCTCTTTTATATTTGAATACTGTTTATTAGTTACTCCATCTAAAAAAATTTTTTTATTATAATCCTCTTTTTTAAATCCATAAGATTCTGGGTGTAATTCATCTAAATATTCAGACTCCATCATGCCCAATGGATCAAGTTTTGCTATTAGATGACCTCTTTGTCTGTATGATCTAATTAATGCAACTGCTTTGATTGAATTTGCATTAGATTTAACTATTTCTAATTCATTTGTTTTACCATTTTCCTCAGAAATTTTTTGAAGACTTTCAATTGAAATTTTATTTTTTTTGGGACTCCATGAAGGTCCGTTAATTTCATTAACAATGATGTCTACCTCATCACCAATTTCATCAAAATAATTTTTCCAACTATCTGGCAAGCTTGAATCTTGATTGATGTACTGTAAATACATTTGCTCGATAAATGCACTATTAGATTTACTTAAAAATCCCGTTTTTTCGAATTCTAGATTTTTTGAAGATGACATCTATTTTAATAATATAATCCCAGAAAAAATTTTTTCAATTAGACAATTTATCGAATAGAGTTTTGCCAATTTTTGAAGGTGAGTTAGCAATAGTTATACCACAATCTTCCATTTTTTTTATTTTATCTTGTGCTCCACCTTTTCCACCCGAAATAATAGCTCCAGCATGGCCCATCCTTCTTCCAGGAGGAGCTGTAACACCTGCAATAAATCCAACCATTGGTTTCTTGATTTTATGATTTTTAACAAATTCTGCTGCTTCCTCTTCGGCAGTACCTCCAATTTCACCTATCATCAAAATTGATTTGGTTTCTTCATCATTTAAAAATAAATCTAAACAGTCTATAAAATTTGTGCCATTGATCGGATCTCCACCAATTCCTATACAAGTTGACTGGCCAAGCCCATTTTCTGTTGTTTGGGCAACAGCTTCGTAAGTAAGTGTTCCTGATCTAGAGACTATACCCACGGATCCTTTTTTATGAATATTGCCAGGCATAATACCAATCTTACACTCATCAGGAGTTATAATACCTGGGCAGTTTGGACCAATCAATCTAGATTTTGACTTCATTAATCTTTGTTTAACTTTGAGCATATCTTGAATGGGAATACCTTCTGTAATACAGACAATAAGCTCAATTGATGCATCAATTGCCTCAATAATTGCGGCTGCTGCAAATTTTGCGGGAACATAAATCATCGTAGCATTAACACCTTCAGACTCTTTTGCTTCCTTTACTGTATTAAAAACAGGTAGCCCTAAATGTTTTTGTCCACCTTTTTTCGGTGTAACTCCACCAACTAATTTTGTTCCATATTTTATTGCTTGCTCAGAATGGAATGTTCCGTGCGATCCAGTAAAACCTTGGCAAATTAATCTAGTTTCTTTGTTAACTAAGACTGACATTTATTTAATTGCCTCAACGATTTTTTTAGCTGCATCGTCAAGATTTTCTGCAGAAATTAATTTTAAACCAGAGTTGTCTAATATTTCTTTTCCTTCTTTAAAATTTGTACCTGCCAGTCTTACTACAAGTGGAACACTAATATTTATTTCTTTAGCTGCATCTACAACACCTTGCGCAAGAACATCACATCTCATAATTCCACCAAAAATATTGATTAATATTCCTTTAACATTTTTATCTGATAAGATTATTTTAAAAGCAGCTGAAACTTTCTCTTTTGAAGCACCTCCACCAACATCCAAAAAGTTTGCTGGTTCTTCACCATATAACTTTATTATATCCATTGTTGCCATAGCCAGCCCTGCACCATTCACCATACAGCCAATACTTCCATCTAATTTAATATAAGCTAAATCATGTTTACTTGCTTCAATTTCTGCTGGGTCTTCTTCATTAAGATCTCTAAGTTCTAAAATTTCTGGATGTCTAAATAAAGCATTACTATCAAAATTAACTTTTGCATCTAAACAGACAATTTTTTTTTCTTTAGTTAATATTAGCGGATTTATTTCAACCATATTTGCATCTGTTTTAGTAAACATTTTATAGATTGATTTTATTAAAAAAATTGCCTCATTTTTAGAACTCCCTTCTAAATTAAAAATTCTGATAATTTTTTCACACTCTTCATTTGAAATTTCCTCATTTAATTCAACTTTAGTTGTTAGAATGTTTTCTGGAGATTTAGCTGCTACTTCCTCTATATCCATTCCGCCTTGATCACTTGTAATAAATGCAATTTTTGATGTAGCTCTATCTACCAGACAAGATAGATAAAATTCCTTTTCGATGTTTGATGATACTTCGACATAAAGTCTTTTTACTTCTCTTCCTTCTGGACCTGTTTGATGAGTAATTAATTTTTTTCCTAAAAGCTCTTTAGCTGATTTTTCAAGTTCACTTAAATTATCTAAAATTTTTACACCACCAGCTTTTCCTCTACCCCCGGCATGAATTTGAGCCTTCAAAACATATTTATCGGTTTTTAAGGATTTACATTTTTCTAAAAGTTCCTCAACAGTAAAACCAAACACTCCCTCTGGTACTACCGCACCAAATTGTTTTAAAATTTGTTTAGCTTGATGCTCGTGAATATTCATTATTTGGCTAAATCTGGGTCTATTTTAGATGCTGCTTCCCAAAGTTTTTTAACAGCCTCAACTGAGTGAAGAAATTCAGATTTTTCTTTCTCATCTAAGTTTATTTCCTCAATTTTTTCAACACCATTTTTACCAATAATAATTGGAACGCCAGCATAAATATCTTTTATTCCATACTCACCTTGCAAGTAAGCAGCACACGGCAGCATTTTTTTTTCATCTTTTAAGTAAGCTTTAGCCATTTCAACTCCTGAAGCTGCCGGAGCATAGAAAGCTGAACCTTTTTCCAAAAATTTTACAATTTCTGCTCCACCGTCTCTTGTTCTTTGATTTATTTCTTCTAATCTTTTTTGAGAAATTTTTCCTTCTTTAACCAGATCTAATAAAGGTTTTTTAGAAACTTTTGTAAATCTTGGTAAAGGAACCATCGTATCACCATGTCCGCCCATTACCATCGCATCTATTTCTCTTACGGGAACATTAAATTCTCCAGCCAAAAATAATTTAAATCTAGAACTATCTAATATACCGGCCATTCCAACAACTTTATTCGGTGAAAGACCTGAAAATTTTTGAAATGCCATTACCATTACATCTAATGGATTGGTAATACATATTACAAATGCATCAGGTGCATTTTGTTTTATTCCTTCTGCAACTTGTTTAATTATTTTTAAGTTTATTCCAAGAAGATCATCTCTACTCATTCCAGGTTTTCTTGGTACCCCAGCTGTAATAATTATTACATCTGAGCCCATAATATCTTTGTAATTATCAGTTCCCGAAAACCTCACATTAAAACCATCAACTGACGATGATTGAGCAATGTCAAGAGCTTTGCCTTTAGCTATTCCACTAGCAACATCAAATAAAACTACCTCATTAACTAATTCTTTTATTCCAATTAGGTGTGCGAGAGTTCCGCCAATTTGACCTGCTCCAATTAAAGATATCTTGCTCATTTTCTCCTTTATTTCATTGTTGGCATCACAAATTCGGCATTAGAACGAATCCCTGAAGGCCATCTTGAAGTTATAGTTTTTAATTTAGTATAAAATTTAATACCTTCCATGCCGTGCATAGCACTGTCCCCAAATAAAGATCTTTTCCAACCTCCAAAGCTATGGAAAGCCATAGGAACAGGTATTGGGACATTTATTCCAACCATCCCAACTTGAATTTTGCTCGCAAATGTTCTTCCAGCATCACCATCTCTGGTATAAATACTAACTCCATTACCATATTCATGATCATTAATTAATTTTGCAGCTTCCTCGAAAGTCTTCACTCTAACAACAGATAAAACGGGTCCAAATATTTCCTCTTTATAAATTCTCATTTCTTTTGTTACATGATCAAACAGGCAACCACCAATATAGAAACCATTTTCGTATCCTTGTAATTTTAAATTTCTTCCATCGACTAATAATTTTGCTCCTTCTTTTACTCCTAAATCGACATAGCCTTTGACTTTTTCTAAATGTTCTTTCGTTACTAAAGGTCCCATTTCAGAATTTTTGTCCATTCCAGGACCAACTTTTAAGGCCTCTGCTTTTTTGGACAATCTTGATACTAACTCATTTCCAATATCTCCAACAGCAACAGCAACTGATTGAGCCATACATCTTTCGCCCGCTGAACCGTAAGCAGCTCCCATCAAACCATTAACAGCACCATCTAAATCACAATCAGGCATAACAACCAAATGATTTTTAGCACCACCTAGAGCTTGGACTCTTTTTTCATTTTTAGCGGAGTTTTCGTATATGTATTTTGCAATAGGTGTGGAACCAACAAAACTCACTGCCTTGATATCTTTATTTGTGAGAATTGCATCTACTGCCTCTTTATCACCATTTACAACATTAAAAACACCATCTGGTAAACCAGCCTCTTTTAAAAGTTCTGCTAATCTTATTGAGCACGATGGATCTTTTTCTGACGGCTTTAATATGAAAGTATTTCCACAAGCAATCGCTATTGGAAACATCCACATTGGAACCATTGCTGGGAAATTGAATGGGGTAATTCCTGCAACAACTCCTAATGGTTGTCTCATCGACCAACTATCAACATTTGTTCCAACATTTTCAGAAAATTCACCTTTTAACAAATGAGGAATTCCACAAGCAAATTCCACAACTTCTAAACCTCTTGTTAAAGAACCTTTGGCATCTTCGTAAACTTTACCATGTTCTGAGACAATTAATTGCGTAAGTTCATCTGCATTTTTTTCTATTAATTCTTTAAATTTGAACATTATTCTTGCTCTTTGAAGAGAAGGTTTAAGTGACCATTCATCAAAAGCTTTTTTTGCAATTTTGACTGCTTGGTCTAAGTCGGCTTTAGAAGCTAATCTTACTTCTTTTTCTTGTTCTCCTGTTGCGGGATTGAATACTTTACCTTTTTTATCAGAAGTACCAGAAATTATTTTTCCACCTACAAAATGTTCAATTAATTTCATGAATACGATCTTTTAGAGTAAAAATTCTTATTAGTCTATTGTTTAAATATTAGCGGTTGCTAACATTTTTTTTATTTCAGCTATTGCTTTTGCAGGGTTTAAACCTTTAGGACACGCACTTGTACAGTTTAGGATTGTATGACAACGATAAAGTTTGAGCTCATCAGCAACTTTCTTTAATCTTGCTTGCTTTTCTTCATCTCTGCTATCTACAATCCATCTATATGCTTGAAGTAAAACTGCTGGACCTAAATATTTATCTCCATTCCACCAATAGCTAGGACATGATGTTGAACAGCAGGCGCACATAATACATTCATATGCACCATCCAATTTTGCTCTATCTTCTTTTGATTGAATTATTTCTTTAGTTTCTGAGTTAGAATTTGATTTTAACCATGGTTCAATTGACTGATATTGTTTATACAAACCATCTAAATCACCAATCAAATCTTTTTTAACTTTTAAATGGGGTAGTGGATAAATATCAATATCACCATTAATTTCAGCATGAGGAGTAGTGCAAGCTAAACCATTTTTTCCTCCTATATTCATTGCACAAGAACCACAAACACCATGTGCGCAAGATCTTCTGTATGCTAATGTTGGATCTATCTCATTTTTTATCTTATTTAAAATGTCCAATACTTTTGATGGACAATTATTCATATCAACTTCATATGTATCAATTCTAGGATTTTCTCCAGATGAAGGGTCCCATCTATATACATTTACTTTTCTTAAATTTTTTGAACCAGTCTGGTCCTTAAAATATTTACCTTTTTTTACTTTAGAGTTTTCAGGTAAATTGATTTGAGCCATTAATAAACTCTTTCCTGTGGTGGAAAATATTGTACTTCATTAGTTAAAGTAGATTTATGAACCTCTCTGTAACTTATTTTCGTATTTTTACCATCGCACCAAGCAAGAGTATGTTGCATAAATTTTTTATCATCTCTTTTCGGAAAATCCTCTCTTGCATGTGCTCCTCTACTTTCTTTTCTATTGTAAGCAGAGTCAACTGTAACAACAGCTTGTCTAATTAAATTATCAAATTCTAAAGTTTCAACTAAATCAGTATTAAATATTAATGACTTATCTTTCACAGACAAATTATTTAAACCATCATAAGTTTTTCTAATCTCATCTACACCTTCTTTAAGTGTATTTTCAGTTCTAAAAACAGCACATTTTGATTGCATAGTTTTTTGCATTGAAAGTCTTAAATCAGCAGTCCCTATGTCGCCATTAGAATTCCTAATTTTATCGAAACGATCTAAACATTTTTGGGTTTCTGTTTCACTTATTTCCTCATGAGCTGTACCTGGTTTTATTAGTTCTGCAGCTCTTTTTGCAGCTGCTCTTCCAAAGACAACTAAATCAATTAATGAGTTTGAACCAAGTCTATTTGCACCATGAACTGAAACACATGCCGCTTCTCCAATTGCCATTAATCCTGGTACAGTTTTTTCTGAGCCGTTTACTGTTAATACTTCAGCTTTATAATTTGTTGGAATTCCACCCATATTATAATGAACAGTTGGTACAACAGGTATCGGTTCTTTAGTAACATCTACATTTGCAAATAATCTAGCTGCATCAGTTATTCCGGGCAGTCTACTTTCAATAATACTTTTATCAAGATGACTTAAGTTTAAATGAACATGATCTTGATCTTTTCCGACGCCTCTTCCTTCATTGATTTCTATTGACATTGATCTACTAACAACATCTCTAGACGCTAAGTCTTTTGCTTTTGGTGCGTACCTTTCCATAAATCTCTCACCTTTTGAATTTGTAAGATATCCTCCTTCACCTCTTGCACCCTCTGTAATTAATGTTCCATGTCCATAAATTCCTGTTGGATGAAATTGAACAAATTCCATATCTTGTAAAGGTAATCCTGCTCTTAAAACCATTGCATTACCATCTCCAGTACAAGTATGTGCAGAAGTAGCTGAATAATAAACTTTACCATAGCCACCTGTAGCAATAATTACAGTATGAGCTCTAAATCTATGAATTGTTCCATCGTTTAAATTCCAAGCTATTAGTCCCTTGCAAGCTCCATCTTTCATTAATAAATCTAAAGCAAAATATTCAATAAAAAATTCTGTTTTATGTTTTAGTGCTTGTCCATACAAAGTATGTAAAATTGCATGACCAGTTCTATCAGCAGCAGCACAGGTTCTTTGTACGATTCCATTACCATAATTTTTAGTCATACCACCAAATGGTCTTTGATAGATTTTTCCATCCTCTGTTCTACTAAAAGGCACTCCATACTTCTCTAATTCTATTACGGCTTTAGGTGCCTCTTTACAAAGATATTCAATACTATCTTGATCTCCCAACCAGTCGGCACCTTTAACTGTATCATACATGTGCCAACGCCAATCATCTTCACCCATATTACCAAGTGCTGCTGAAATACCTCCTTGTGCTGCAGAAGTATGGCTTCTTGTAGGGAAAACTTTTGAAATACATGCTGTCTTTAATCCTGCTTCACTTAAGCCAACTGCAGCTCTTAAACCTGAGCCACCAGCACCTAAGACTACCACGTCATATTCATGATCTATAATTTTGTATGAATTCATAACCTAGTTATTAATATAATTGTAATTAACGGAATTACCACTGCTGATAGATATAAAAGTCTATTTGCGACATTTTTGATTTTATCATTTTTAATATAATCCTCAAAAACTTCACTAATACTCAAGGCTGAAAAAAAATATGCATCAATAATAAATAAACTAAATAAAAACTTAGATGCTGGATTTGTAAAAAAATTTAAAACGATGGAATAGTCTTGATCATAAATTGAAATAAAATTTAAAATAAACCATATCATTAACGGAACTAGTATCGCTCCACTAACTTTTAGAAAGATCCATTTTTTGGTTGCATTAATCATCAAAAAAAATTTTTTCCAATTAAATAAAAAGCTATCGTTAAAACCACAGATCCAAATATAACTATTAACCCAGTTATTTTAGTTGTCTTAAGTTCAAATCCATAACCTAAATCCATGATTAAATGTCTTATCTCACTTAGAGCTTGAAAGGAAAATGACCATGTAAGTCCTAGGATAATAAATTTACCTATTAGCGAACTCAAAAATAAATAAATATACTCATAATTACTTTCACCAAAAACAAGTAAGGAAGCTAATAAACAGAAGAATGTAATTGCAATTATATTTATTATTCCTGTAATTCTATGTGAGATAGATACTAATGATGAGATATGCCATTTGTAAATTTGAATATGAGGAGATAGTGGTGGTTTATTTTCCATAAAAATTATTTTTAATTAGTGTCTCAGCTATTTCAACTGCATTCAATGCAGCACCTCTTAAAAGATTGTCAGAAACAATCCACAAGTTTAATCCATTTTTTACAGTCTTATCTTCTCTTATCCTTGAGATAAATGTTTCGTCTTTTCCCTCTGCTTCTAATGGAGTTGTATAACCACCATCAACTCTATCATCAATTACCCTACAACCATCAAAATTATTTAGTGTTTCTCTAACTTTTTCAAGAGTAAATGGCTTTTCAAATTGTAAGTTCACTGATTCTGAGTGTGAAACAGAAATGGGTAACCTTACACATGTTGCTGTTAAATCAATTTTACTATCTAAAATTTTTTTTGTTTCATTAGTCATTTTTAATTCTTCTTTTGTGTAACCATCATCTGAAAATATATCTATGTGAGGAATAGCATTAAAAGCTATCTGTTTTGTAAAATTTTTAGATTTTACTTTTTTGCCATCTAAGACTAACTTAGTTTGTTCGATCAATTCATCCATTGGTGCTTTACCACCACCAGAAACTGATTGGTATGTGGAAACAACTATTCTTTTAATTACAAAAAGGTCATGCAAAGGTTTTAAAGCAATCACTAATTGTGCTGTTGAACAATTTGGATTGGCGATAATATTTTTTTTTATTTGATCTAAATGATTTGAGTTAACTTGTGGAACAATTAAAGGAACATCTGGATCCATTCTATAAAAGCTTGAATTATCAATAACTAGACAATGCCTTGCAGCTTTCTCTGCAAATTTTTCTGAGATTTTTCCTCCAGCTGCAAAAAAAGCTATTTTTACTTTAGAAAAATCAAAATTTTCCAAGTCAAAAACCTCATGTTCTTTATCCTTAAAACTAATTTTTTTACCAACACTTTTAGATGAAGCAACTAAATACAGATTGTCAATAGATAGTTCTTTTTTTTCAAGAACTTCTAAAGTTTTTCTTCCAACATTTCCTGTTGCTCCTACAATTGCAATATTCATGATGTAGGTTTTATACTAGATGAAAGGCAAATCGCAAACTTTTACAGCTAAAGAATTTCCCTCAATTTCTAACAATCCCGTTGTAGATGGTTTACAATAAGGCTCATTTATCATTGCTATTCCTATGACTTTTTTAAAATGTGGCGAATAACAAGCTGATCTTAAATCTCCAATAAAATTTCCTTTATCATCTTTAAGATTCAAAGATTTAGTTAAGTTAATTTTATCAGTATCAATATAAACTCCCATTAATCTTCTTTTTATACCATCTTTTTTTATTTTCTTTAATTTTTCCTTACCTAAAAAAGATATTTCAGAATCTAAATTTACATATTTATCAAAACCACACTCAAAAGGATTATCATTATTATCAAAATCATTTCCGTAAGATAGAAGGCCACTTTCAATTCTTTCTATAAGATTTGGACAACCAGGTTTTAGATTAAATTCTTCACCTATTTCAAAAAAATGATCATAAAGATCTAAACCAGATTGAGTATTTTCTACATACACTTCAAATCCTCCTTGTTTAGACCAACCAGATCTAGCTATCAGATGCTTTACACCTTTAAAATCAAAATAATCGAAACCAAAAAATTTTAATTCAGTTATTTTTTTTCCAAAAACTTTTTCCATTAAACGAAATGATTTTGGTCCTTGTATTGCAATTATATCAACATTAGGTTCAAAAATTTGAACTTTAAAATTATTCCCAGATGCAAGACCTTTTGCAAAAAAAATAACATCAGAATCAGCAATAGAAATCCACCATCTATCTTCAGCTAATTTTAAAATTACAGGATCATTTACTAAGTTTCCATTATCATCAATAATTGGACAATAATAACATCTTCCTATTTTTGACTTTGATAAATCTCTACAAGTCATCAGCTGAACAAGTTTTGCTGCATCTTTACCAGAAATTTCTACTTGTCTTTCAGCTGCCACATCCCAAACTTGAACTTCTTTTTTTAGATGGTTACAAGAATCCTCTATAGATCCGAATGCAGCAGGCAACAACATGTGATTATAAACCGTATATGATGTAACACCTTGTTTTTCTATCCTTGAGGTATAAGGAGTGCTTCTAATCCTTCTCGATTTTGCGATTGAATAATTTTTCATGTATTTAAAAATTTTAGGATCTTTTCTCGCATTTCGAAAGCTTTTTCAATCATAATCATATGTCCACATCCATTAATTACATGTGTTTTAGAATTTTCTAATAAATTTGAAAATTTTTTTCCTACTTCTAAATTAACCATTTTATCTAATTCTCCAAAAATTAATAACGTAGGCAAGTTAATTGTTTTTGCTGCCTCGAAACCATTAGAATAATTATTACATGCATTTAAATCGACTGCTAATATTTCTCTTATATCTCTTGGTGACTGGATTATTTTTTCTACCGGGTTTCCCCCTATAAATTTTTTTGAACCCTCATAACCCCATTTCATCATTAATTTAACAGCGTCAGAGTTTCCATTTTCTGCTAAGTCTATTAAATCAGGATGAACGGGCATTTTGTTTGATCCTCCAACAAAAACTAATTTATTTAACCTTTCTTTATATTTAAAAGCGTACTCAAGCATCTCTAAGCAACCTTGAGAATGACCAATCAAAATTAGGTTTTTTAAATTTAATTTTTTGAATACTTTTTCTAACCAATCAGCAATTTTTTCAATACTATCTAAGCAAGGCCCATCTGAAATTCCATGTCCAGGTAAATCTACTGATAATACATTAAAATTTTTATTTGAAAAAAATTGTTCAGTAAGAGACCAGACTATATGTGAAAGTCCACTGCCATGCAGAAATACAATGGTTTCTTTCTGAGGATCTATTCCTTGGCCTGCATCAGATGCATGGATATTTTTATTTTCTATTTGGAATATCAATTATTTACCTAAAATTTTTTTCTAAGCTCAAACTTTTGAATTTTACCAGTTGAAGTTTTAGGTAAGTCACAAAAAACAACCTGTTTTGGTACCTTAAATCCAGCAAGAGTTTCTTTACAAAAACTGATTAACTCTTTTTCTGTTACAGGTTTATCTTTAACCATTTCAATAAAAGCACAAGGTACTTCGCCCCATTTATCATCTGGCTTAGCCACCACTGCTGCAATAGATACTGAAGGATGTTTTGCTAAAGTATTCTCTATTTCAATCGAAGATATGTTTTCACCTCCTGAAATTATAATATCCTTAGACCTATCTTGAATTTTCACATATCCATCGGGATGCATTACAGCCAAATCTCCAGAGTGGAACCAGCCTCCATCCATAGCTTTGAATGTTGCATCTTTATCTTTAAAATATCCTTTCATTACAATATTTCCTTTGATCATAATTTCACCGATTGTTTTTCCATCCTTGGGCACTTCAGTCATTGTTTCAGGGTTCATAACTGCTATTCCCTCGGTGTTTGGATACCTCACTCCTTGTCTTGCTTTAATCTCATTTTGTTTTTCTTCATCAAATTCATTCCAAGCATCATTCCAAGCACATTGAGTAACATGCCCATAAGTTTCTGTTAATCCGTAAACATGCATCACTTCGAAACCTAGCTCATTCATTTTTTTAAATATAATACTTGGAGGTGGTGCCCCAGCTGTGAGCACATAAACTTTTTGTTTTAATTTTTTTTTATCAGTCTCTGGCGCACCAGTAATCATATTCAGCACTATTGGTGCTCCACCAAAGTGAGTTACATCATACTTATCAATTAATTCAAATATTTTTTTAATATCAATATTTCTTAGACATATAGTCCTTCCATTTAACATGGGTATAGTCCAAGGATAACCCCAACCATTACAATGAAACATTGGAACAATTGTTAAAAAATTTAATCTATTTGGCATATTCCAAGCAACTGCACTTCCAGTGGACATTAGGTATGATCCTCTATGATGATAAACGACACCTTTTGGATTTCCTGTGGTACCAGATGTATAACTTAATGATATTGCTTGCCACTCATCCTCTGGCATTTTCCAATCATAATTTTCATCACCCGTATTTAAAAAACTTTCATATTCTAGTTCACCAATTTTTTCACACTTAGATTGATCTGCAAATTTATCATTAATATCAATTATTATAATTTTCTTTTTTAAAGAACTTAAAGCCTTTTTTACTTCTATATGAAGTTGTCTATCAACAACTAATACTTTTGCTTCACTGTGATCTAAAATATAAGCAATTGTTTTAGCATCTAATCTTATATTGATAGTATTTAACACTGCTCCTGTCATTGGCACAGAATAATGACCCTCAAAAATTTCAGGTGTATTGAAAGCCAAAAAGGAAACTGTATCACCTTTACCAACACCAATTTTATTAAGTGCACAAGCAAATTTAACTGTCCTTCTATAAACCTGATCCCAAGTATATTTACGGTCCTCATAAATAACTGCTTCATAATTTGGATAAATTTCTTTAGCTCTTTTTAGGAAAGTTAAAGGAGTTAATGGAACATAATTTGCATTATTTTTATCCAGATTAGTATCGTAATGACCCATTTTAATTAAATTTGAAATTCATTAAGTTAGAACTGCCCGAAATAGCAGTCTTAAAATGTTGTTCTGCTCTTGGCAGAACTTTGTCAAAGTAAAATCTAGCGGTATCTATTTTATCATCATAAAAATTCTTATTTTCATTATAATCTTTAAAACTTACCTCTAAAACTTTGATCCATGCATATGCAATAGAGACATAGCCTAAGGTTCTTAAGTAGTCATTTGCTGCTGCACTTACATCATCTTTATTTGTTTTTGCCCTATCCATCATCCAATCACTAAATTTTTTTAATATACTTAAATGATTATTAAATTCTGATACAAATGGTTTTATTTTATCGTTACTGGAATTACACTCAGATTTTACCTGGTCCAAAAATTTATTTATTATATTCCCATTTTTATTTGATAATTTTCTGAAAACTAGATCGGCTGCTTGTACTGAATTGGTTCCTTCATATATAGGAGTAATTCTATTATCTCTATACAACTGCTCTATTCCTTGATCCTTTGTATATCCGTAGCCTCCATGAATTTGCATTGCATCACTAGTTATTTCCATTGCTAGATCTGTAAATAATGATTTAACGACAGGTGTCATCAAAGATACATAATCGGATGCTTCTTGCCGAACTTTTTCATCTGGGTGATACAAACTAACTTCGGTCTGCTGAGATAGCCAAAAACATAAAGCCCTTTCACCCTCAATAATTGATTTCATATTTAATAATGTTCTTCTAATATCCGCATGTTCAATAATAAAATCAGCTCCGTTTTTTGATTTCGAATTATTTGTTTTTCCTTGTTTTCTCTCTTTTGCGTAAGACAGAGAATTTTGATAAGCAATTTCTGAAATGCCTAAACCTTGAATACCAACAACTATTCTTTCAAGATTCATCATCGTAAACATAGCACTTAAGCCTTTTTCTTTAGCTCCAATAATATATCCAGACGCTTCATCAAAATTTAAAACACAAGTAGCTGATCCTTTTATACCCATCTTAGTTTCTATAGATCCTGTTGATATTCCATTTCTAGGTCCGATAGTTCCATCATCTTTTACAATAAATTTTGGTACTAAAAATAAACTTATTCCTTTTGTTCCAGCTGGAGAGTCATCCACTCTAGCTAAAACTAAATGAATAATATTTTCAGTAAGATCGTGATCCCCAGAGGTAATAAAGATTTTTTGTCCAGTTAATTTATAAGTTCCATCAGATTGCTTTTTTGCTTTTGTTTTAAGTAAACCTAAATCAGTACCACAAACTGGTTCAGTTAAGCACATTGTGCCACTCCATTTTCCCTCAACTATTTTTGGTAAATATTTATTCTTTATATCATCTGTGGCATGGTGATTTATACAATTATAAGCACCAATACTTAGTTCACTATAAAGTTTAAAAGATAGGCTAGCAGAAGATAACATTTCATCAAAAAATGCGCTTACTGTTTTTGGCATACCTTGTCCTCCATACTTTGGATCGCAAGATAAAGATGTCCACCCATCCTCTATATATTTTTTATAAGCTTCTTTATATCCAGGAGGAGTTCGCACAACTCCATTTTCTAATACTGCTGGATTTTCATCACCAGCTTTTGCAAGCGGTAAAATAAGATTTTGATTTATCTTTGCTGCCTCTTGCAAGATATCTTTTACAAGGTCTGAACTTACATCTTTATATTTTTCTAATTCATTATAATTTTTGTTGTTTCTTAATTTTTCAAAAAGAAACATCATGTCTTCTACTGGTGCTGTATAGGTTGGCATAAAATTAGTTTAAAATAATTAATTGATTATTGCAATTTTGAAATTATCGCATCACCCATTTGAGATGTGGATACTTCTTTTGTTCCATTTGATAAAATGTCTTTTGTTCTCAATCCATCATTTAGTACGTCTTGCACTGCTTTTTCTAGTGCTACAGCCTCTTTATCTAAATCCAATGAATATCTCAATGCCATAGCAAAACTTAATATTGTTGCAATAGGGTTTGCGATACCTTTTCCAGCAATATCTGGAGCAGACCCATGAATGGGTTCATACATGGCTCTCATCTCACCATCTTTATTTTTCGCCCCTAATGATGCAGAAGGTAATAGGCCTAGTGAGCCTGTCAACATAGATGCTTGATCAGATAACATATCTCCAAATAAGTTATCTGTTACAATCACATCGAATTGTTTAGGGTTTCTAAGTAATTGCATTGCACAGTTATCAGCTAACATATGACTTAATTCTACATCTTTAAATTCTTTATCATGAAGCGCTTGTACTTCTTCTTTCCAAAGTTGACCCGCTTCCATCACATTCGATTTTTCACATGAAGTAACTTTATTAGATCTTTTTTTTGCTAAATCAAAAGCAATTCTTGCTACTCTTATTATTTCACTACTTGTATAAGTGTGGGTATTAATTCCTTTTCTTTCACCGTTTTCAATAGGTTTAATTCCCCTTGGTTCTCCGAAATATATTCCTCCTGTTAATTCTCTTACAATCATTATATCCAAACCAGATACGATTTCTGGTTTAAGTGTTGATGCATCGACCAACTGTTTGAAACATATAGCGGGTCTTAAATTTGCAAAAAGTTTTAGCTCTTTTCTTAACTTTAGAAGTGCTCTCTCGGGTTTTTTTGAAAACTCAACATTATCCCATTTAGGCCCACCGACTGCACCTAACATAACAACTGCACTCTCTAACGCTTTATAGAAAACTTCATCAGTAATAGGAGTCCCATGTTTATCATAAGAACAACCCCCAGCTAAATCTTCATCTGTTTCAAAATCTAAAGATTTTTTGTCATTAAACCAATTTATTATTTTTTTAACTTCACCAATTACCTCTGGTCCTATTCCATCTCCAGGTAGCAATAATATTTTTCTTTTTTTTACTTTAATCATTAATAATCCAGGGTTTTCGATTTTTTAAATTTTTTTCAAAACTTTCAATTTTTTCAGATTTTTTTAAAGATAACGCTATATCATCTAAACCTTCTAGAAGACATTTTTTCTTGAACGAGTCAACTTTAAATGTAATCTCATTATTTCCATAAAGTATTTTTTCTTCATTCAAATCAATGGAAATTTCTTCTTTTCTGTTTGCATATTCAGATAATTCTTTAATTTTTTCTTCATTAAGAACAATTGGTAAAATTCCATTTTTAAAACAATTGCTAAAAAATATATCAGCAAAACTTGAACTAATTACACATGTAATACCAAAATCCAATAATGCCCATGGAGCATGTTCTCTAGATGATCCACAACCAAAATTCTTTCCTGCTATTAATATCTTTGAATTATTAAAAGGATTTTGATTTAAAATAAAATCATTAATAACATTTCCTTTTTCATCATATCTCATTTCATAAAATAAATTTTTACCAAGACCTGTTCTTTTAATTGTTTTTAAAAATTGTTTTGGAATGATCATGTCTGTATCAATATTTACTATTGGTAAATATGCGGGAATACTTTTTAATGTTGTAAATTTTTGCATTAATTTTGATACTTTCTTACATCATCCAAATTTCCCGAAATCGCAGCTGCAGCTGCCATTCCTGGACTTACAAGATGGGTTCTACCACCTCTACCTTGTCTTCCTTCAAAGTTCCTATTAGATGTTGACGCACATCTTTCCTCTGGTTTTAATTTATCTGCATTCATCGCTAAACACATTGAACATCCTGGTTCTCTCCACTCAAAACCTGAACTAACAAAGATCTTATCTAAACCTTCTTGTTCTGCTTGTTCTTTAACTAGACCTGATCCAGGGACTACCATTGCATGTACATGTGAAGCAATTTTTTTGTCTTTTAAAATTTTTGCTGCTTCTCTTAAATCCTCAATTCTTCCATTTGTACAACTACCAATAAAAACTTTATCTATTTTTATATCTTTAGCAGCCATATCAGGTTTTAAGCCCATATATTTTAAAGCTCTTTCTAACGAATTCTTTTTATCCTCATCTTTTTCAAAATTTGGATTTGGGATTTTACCATCGATCGTTATTACATCCTGGGGTGATGTTCCCCATGTTATCATAGGTAAAATTTCGTTAGCTTGTAAACTAATCTCTTTATCAAAGTTTGCACTATCATCTGATTTTAATTTTTTCCAATATTCTAAAGCTTTATCCCAATTTTCACCTTTTGGTGACATTGGTTTTCCCTTTAAATATTTGAAAATTTTTTCATCTGGTGCAATTAAACCTGCCCTTGCTCCACCTTCAATAGTCATATTACAAATGGTCATTCGTTGTTCAACACTTAGAGATCTAATTAAATCTCCAGCATATTCCACAACACACCCTGTGCCACCAGCTGTTCCGATTTTTCCAATTATCTGTAAAATTACATCTTTGGATGTTACTCCTAATGGAAGTTTTCCATTTACATTAATTCTAAAATTTTTTGCTTTTTTTTGGACTAATGTTTGTGTTGCTAAAACGTGTTCTACTTCTGATGTACCAATTCCAAATGCTAAAGCTCCAAACGCACCATGTGTAGCTGTGTGACTGTCTCCACAAACAATTACGGTTCCAGGTTGAGTAAATCCTTGCTCTGGTCCAATTATATGAACAATTCCTTGTCTTTTATCGTCCATCCCAAAAAGCTGTACTCCAAATTCTTTACAGTTTTTTTCTAAAGTATCGACCTGAATTTTAGACTCTTGATCTGCAATACCATTAGTTCTATCTGTAGTTGGAACATTATGATCTGCAACTGCCAAAGTTAATTTTGGATGTCTTACTCTTCGGTTAGAATTTCTGAGACCTTCAAATGCTTGTGGGCTAGTTACTTCATGTACAAGATGTCTATCAACAAATAATAAAGCTGTACCATCAGATTGTTGATCAACTAAATGATCATTCCAGATTTTGTCGTAAAGTGTATTAGGCATTGAAAAAAAAATTATTTTTTTTCTTGTGAGCTTTCTGTTTTCTTTTTAGCTTCTACTTTAGGAGCTTCTTCTTTTTTAGCTTCTACTTTAGGAGCATCCTCTTTTTTAGCTTCTCCTGATGGAGCTGCGTCTGTCTTTAGAGCTTCTTCTTTTTTGGCCTCTGGCTCAGGAGTAACTGGAGCCAAATTCTCCTCAGTAACTGTTTCGGGTTTTACATCAATATCTATACCTATTTTTTTTCTGATTTTTTCAGCAATTCTGGCAGATTTACCAGTTCTATCCCTTAAATAATATAATTTTGCTCTTCTTACTTTTCCTGATCTAATTACTTTTATTGAGTCTATTACAGTTCCAAATAGTGGAAATGTTCTCTCAACACCTTCGCCAAAAGAAATTTTTCTAACTGTAAATGAGGAGTTAAGATCTCTGCTTTTTTTGGCAATACACACACCTTCAAAATATTGAATTCTCTCTTTTTTACCTTCAGTGATTCTTACACCAACTTTTACAACGTCACCTGGAAAAAACTCTGGGATTTTTTTTTCAGAAAGAATTTTTTTTACATTGTATTGATTAATTTCTTCTATCGTTTTCATTTTAATATTTATCAATTTAATTTTTTTTATATTTTTGCCACAAATCTGGTCTTCGGTCGCGTGTTATAGCCTCAGATTGAGATAAACGCCAGTCTTTAATTTTAGCGTGATCTCCTGATAATAACACATCTGGTACTGATTTTTCCTCCCAAATCTGTGGTTTTGTATATTGGGGATACTCTAAAAGACCATTTTCAAAAGTTTCCTCAGAAGCTGATTTATCATTACCTAAAACTCCGGGTAAAAGTCTCAATACACTATCCAAAACTACGAGAGCTGCACTTTCTCCACCTGATAATACATAATCTCCTATACTTAATTCCTCGATATTTCTTGTGGATAATACTCTCTCATCTACTCCTTCAAAATGTCCACAAATTAAAGAAAATGATTTTTCTTTAGATAAATCTTGAGCAAGTTTTTGATCAAAAATTTTACCTTTTGGCGAAAGATAAAATATTCTTTCCCCTTTATTTAAATTCTGATCAATAGATTTAGCTAAAATGTCAGGTTTAATTAACATACCGGTACCACCACCATAAGGAGTGTCATCAACTGTCTTATGTTTATCTGTAGCCGCATCTCTAATATTTATCACATTAAGGCTCCATAATTTTTTAGCCTTTGCTTTACCATAAAGACCTTTATCTAAAGGCCCAGGAAAAATTTCTGGATAAAGTGTAAATACTTGTGCTTGTAACATAAATAAACTTATTCTTATTTTTTTTCCTCTTTTTTAGCTTCTGCTTTAGGAGCTTCTTCCTTTTTAGCTTCTGCTTTAGGAGCTTCTTCCTTTTTAGCTTCTGCTTTAGGAGCTTCTTCCTTTTTAGCTTCTGCTTTAGGAGCTTCTGCTTTAGGAGCTTCCTCTTTTTTAGTTTCTCCTGATGGGGCTGCGTCTGTCTTTGGAGCTTCTTCTTTTTTAGTTTCTTCAGAAACTTCTTTTTTTCTATCCTTTTTGGGAATCGCCTTTTGAGGATTATTTCCGTTGGCAGGCATAGGCATTAACTCATTTTCACCTAAAATTCTAGCCACTCTTGTTGTTGGTTGTGCTCCTTGACCCAACCAATATTTAATTCTTTCAGCTTCCAATCCAATTCTTTCTTTTTTTTCTTTTGGTAGCAATGGATTAAAGAAACCTACTTTCTCTATAAATCTTCCATCTCTTGCAAAACGACTGTCAGCAACTACAACCTTATAAACAGGTCTTTTCTTTGTGCCTCCTCGAGATAATCTTAATTTTAACATTTATTCTCCTTTTTTTTTATTTTAATTGATTAAATAATTCTGGAGGTATCCCTTTATCAGACATACCTTTCAGATTTCCTTTTGACATCTTTTTCATCATTTCAGACATCATTTTAAATTGTTTTAACAATTTATTGATAGTGGCTGGATCAGTTCCAGAACCATTAGCAATTCTTTTTTTTCTTGAACCGTCAATTATTTTTGGGTTCTCTCTTTCCTTTTTTGTCATCGATAAAATAATAGCTTCGTTTTTTGTAATAACACTTTCATCAATTCCTGCTGCATCCATTTGTGATTTAACTTTTGAAACACCTGGCATAAAAGACATGATACCCTCAATTCCACCCATTTTTTTCATTTGTCTAAGTTGAGTTAAATAATCTTGCATTGAGAATTGACCTTTTTTTAAATTTTCTTCTGTCTTTTTTATATTTTCCTCACCCAAATCTTGAGCTGCTTTTTCAACAAGAGTAACAATATCTCCCATTCCAAGAATTCTATTGGCAATTCTATCTGGGTGAAAAACTTCAATATTTTCAATTTTCTCACCTATACCTAAGAACTTAATTGGAACTTGGGAAACAAATTTCATACTAACAGCAGCTCCACCTCTTGCATCACCATCTGCTCTTGTTAAAATTATTCCAGAAAGATTAACAGTATTTTTAAATTCTTTTGCAACTGATGCTGCAACTTGTCCTGTAAGAGAGTCTGCAACAAGGAAGGTTTCTGCAGGTTTAATTGCATTTTCGATTTGCTTAATCTCACTCATCATCTGTAAATCTATTTGTGTTCTACCGGCAGTATCAAATAAAATAATATCAGCGCCATTTAAATTAGCAGCACTAATTGCTCTTTGACAAATATCAGCTGGTTGTTGTCCCTCAATTATTGGCAAAGTTAAAATATTATTTTGTTCCCCTAAAGATTTTAATTGCTCTTGTGCAGCTGGCCTATAGATATCTAAGCTGACCATCATTACTTTCTTTTTTTTTGTACTTTCTAGATATCTTGCAAGTTTAGCAGTAGTAGTAGTCTTACCTGAACCTTGGAGCCCAACCAACATCATAGGTACTGGTGGTACAGCATTAAGATTTACATCGTTATTTTTTTCACCTAATAAGCTAACTAATTCATCATAAACAATTTTTACAACCATATCTCCAGGAGATGTAGATCTAATTATTTCTTGACCTAGTAGCTTAGGTTTAACTTTTTCAATAAAGTCTTTCGCAACATCAAGAGATACATCTGCTTCTAATAAAGCTTGTCTTATACCTCGTAATCCTTCATCAACTTGATTTTCATCAAGTGATGGTGCTTTTTTTAAAGAGGAAAAAACTTCCTCAAATTTATTTGTCAAATTTTCGAACATATTTATTACACGCATTAGTAACCGCACTAGTGGGCGAACCCTCGCTGACTAGTGTCGATCTCTTTGTTTCCAAAGACACCGCAAATTTAACGTTTTTGCGGAAACTGGCACAAACTATAATAGAGGTTCAAAAAGTCAATAAATAAGTTAAATAACTATATATGGACATAAAAGCATTTAAAATGGATGGGTTAGGTAATGATTTTATTATCATTGATAATAGACAAAAAATTACCAATTTAACAAAAGAACAAATAATTAAAATTTGTAATAGAAATTTTTTAGGTTGTGATCAACTTATATTAATAGAAACAGATAAATCTGCTGATGCTAACTTAAAATTTTATAACTCTGATGGTGGAGAGTCTGGAGCATGTGGTAATGGAACTAGATGTGTTGCTGACTTAATTTCAAAAGAGTTAAATAATAAAAATGTAGTTTTAAAAACTCTCTCTGGAAATTTAAAATCTGAAATATTAGGAAATAATATTGTTACAACGGAAATTGGTAAAGCTAAGACAGAGTGGAATGAAATACCTTTGTCAGAAAAATTAAATACAAAAAATTTAAAAATTAAAATAAATGATAAAAATAACAAAGAATATTCAGGTGGCACAGCAGTCAATGTTGGAAATCCACATTTAATTTTTTTTGTTAATAAAATCGATAATTTTGATATTAAAAAAATTGGTCCTAGTATTGAAAATCATAAATTTTTTCCAGAAAAATGTAATGTCACAATTGCTCAAATTATTAATAAGAATCTTATTAAAGTAAAGGTTTGGGAGAGAGGGGCTGGTTTAACTAAAGCATGTGGTACTGCCGCATGTGCGACTGCCTTTGCTGGTAAATTAAATAATCTAACTAATGATAAAACTGATATAGAATTTGAAAATGGAAAATTAACAATTTCAATTGATGAAAAAAATTCAATTCATATGAGAGGTCCTGTTTCAGACATAAAAGAAATTGAAATAAAATTATAATGGGAATTTTCGATAAATTTAAAGCTGGTTTTAAAAAAAGTGCATCAGCACTCACCTCAGGAATAAAAGAAATAATAATAAAAAAAGAAATAGATGATGAAAACTTAAATAAAATAGAAGAATTTTTAATTCAATCAGATGTAGGTGTAGAAGCAGCATCTGAAATAAAAGAAATTATTTCAACTAAAAAAATTGACCCAAAAAAAAATTTGTCAGCTGAAATAAATCAAATTTTAAAAGAATATATTATTTCTTTAATGAAGCCCTTAGAAAATAATTCTTTTTTTGAAAAAAAGGATAAACTTAATGCAATTTTAATTTCAGGTGTAAACGGTGTTGGGAAAACAACTACCATAGGAAAAATTGGTAAAATTTTAAAAACTAATGGAAATAAAGTTATGTTTGCAGCTTCAGACACTTTCCGGGCTGCCGCAATTGAACAATTGGAAAATTGGGCAAATAAAGTAAATGTTCAAATTACTAAATCATCACAGGGATCCGATCCAGCATCTGTTGCATATAAAGCAGTTGAGGAAGCTATAAAAGATAATTTTAACCAAGTTTTAATTGATACTGCTGGAAGACTTCAAAATAAAAAAAATTTAATGGAAGAGTATAAAAAGATAGCTAATGTAACAAAAAAAATTGATCCAGATGCTCCTCATGATGTTATTTTAGTTTTAGATGCAACTTCAGGACAAAATGTAATCAATCAAGTTGAAGAATTTAATAAGATTATTCCAATTACAGGTATAGTTATGACAAAATTAGATGGTACTGCAAAAGGTGGTATTCTTTTAGCATTAGCAAAAAGATATAAACTTCCTATTATTGCGTTAGGCCTAGGTGAAAAAGAGGATGATTTACAATTATTTGATGCAGAAAAATTTGCTGAAGCTTTTACACAAATTAGTTAATTAGATTGCTAGAAATTAAGGGTTTATAGATATTACATTTATAATTATCTTTAAATTTATAATGTCCACAATCCTTTGAAAAAGATGAAATTATAAAATCAAATTTACCAGTTGTTGGATAAAGTTCTAATTTTTTATTACTAATGTCATATTTAAAGTTTGCATTTAAACTTTTTACTGCACTAATCATCACTAATGTTTTATCATCTTTTAATAAGTAATATGCAAAATCATCAGGGAATACAGGGAATTCGTACTCTTGTATAAAATATTTTGCTTGTGATGGAAACCAATCATAAGAAATTAAAGGTGAAGATGATTTTGTTGAGTAATTATAAATGTAAAGATCTTTTGGATAATCATTTATATAATTACTTTCTTCACCCCTTGCTAAAATAGATTTTTCTCTGCCTTTAAAATATAAAGTAAATTCTTTATTGTGAGAGTCCATATGGTCAATATGGAATAAATCATCTGGTTGAAAAAAATTATCTTGAGAAAAAACAAAACTTGTAAAAATAAAATATGAGACAAATATTAAAATAAAATTTTTCATTATCTAAGCTTAAACAGAAACTTTGAAGTATCTTTGTTAGGATTATGGCTTAATTTAAACTTTTTAGAAAAGAATTAAGAGCTTTAATAAGATTTTCATCATATTCCATCATATGATTGTCATGTTTTGTAAAATAAGAATATTTGGGCTCATTTGCAATTTCATACATTTTTTTTCCCATAAAAAATGGCACAATTTGATCAGCTTCACCGTGCATTATTAAAATTGGGGAATTAATATTTATAATTTTACTCCTATTATCAAACTTATCTTTTAATAACAAACCAACTGGAATATATGGATAAAAGTTTTTAGCTGCATCAATCATGGATGTAAAAGGGGTTTCTAATATAATTCCAGCAAAATTTTTGTTTTGAGCCAAATGTGTTGCCACACCAGTTCCTAAAGACTCACCATAAATAACAATATTATTTTTTTTAATTCCTCTATTAATCAACCAATTAATTGCACTTTTACCATCTTCGTACAAACCTTCCTCAGATGGTTTACCTTTATTTCCACTAAAACCTCTCCAAGCAATAATTAAAAAGTTAACATTCATGTCACGAAAATGATTTAATTTGTGTATTCTATTTTCTAAAGAACCTGCATTTCCATGAAAAAATAAAATTGTTTTATTTTTTTTTATATCTTTTTCATGATACCATCCTAATAGATCGATGTTATCATCTGTATTAACTTTTACCTTTTTAATATCAACAGATAATTGATCACCGAAATAGTTATTTTCATCTGGGTGATACATTAAATTTCTTTGGTAAAAATATAAAAAAACTAAAATAAGAAAATATACTAAAACAAATATTTGGATTAATAAAAACAAGCCTGCCCTAAACTTTTTTAACATTATTTTTCTTTGCTAAGTATATGCCAAAAAACACTAAAATTGTCCCTACTAAATGATAATTTTCGAATTTTTCATCAAACAAAAAATATCCATAAATTGCTCCGTAAACTGTGAAAACATAAAGTGTAAATCCTGTTAATGATGCACCTAATTTTTTTTGGGCTATAGTATAAAGTGTAAAAGCAATAATGCCTGGTGAGATAGCTGCAAAAATTACCCATAAATAAAATTCAGGAATAAATGTTGTCTGCTTGTAAAAAATTTCTTCTCCAATATAAAATGGGAGTAAACTTAATGCACCAAAAAATGATATCAAAGTAAATCTTTCAAAAATCTTTAATTTTGAATTCCAATAAAATAAATAAATAGAATATAAAGCCCAACCAATTGCTGCAGCAAGCATCCATAAATCTCCAATGGTGAATTGTAAGTTAATTAATAAATTTAAATTTCCCTTAATAATAATAATAAAAACACCTACTAAACATGCAATTAGTCCAACTATTTTAGTTAAATTAATTTTCTCTTTAAAAAAAAAATATGAGATCAAAATTATAAATACTGGGGATGACGTATAAATAATTCCCATATTTGTAACTGTTGTAGTTTCACCTGCTAAAAATGGAAAGGCTCCACATACACCACATCCCATTGAGCCTAAAAAAAATAATTTTTTATATTCCCTTTTAATAACATTAAAATTTTTTTTTAAAGAAAGATATGTAAAAGGTAACAATATTAAAAATACAAGTGTCCACCTCCAAAAAGCAAGAGAAATTGGAGGAACAAATTCTACACCACCTCTTGCAACTACTAAATTACTTGCCATAAAAATTGGCTGAATAAATAATAATGATAATGGAAAGATATCAATTTTGAAATTTTTCAATTTAAATGGGACTAATTTTTATCAAAGAAAGCTTCATAAATCATCATTATGATAGCTGCACCCATTAAAAGGTAAACTGGAATAACATCTAAAAAACCAATCATCATTGATCTTGTTAAAGTAGTTGCTAATCCTATTAGAAAAAATATAGCAAATGACAGACCAATAATAGTTGTAATTTTATTCATTTTAATTATTCCTCACACTCTTTTTCTAACCATCTGGCAACACCTAAAAATCTATGGTCATCATATTTGTCACCAATTAATTGAACACCTAATGGTAAATTATTTTCACCCTCAAGTAAAGGGAGTGATATGCATGGTGTTCCAAGATAAGACCAAACCTTATTAAACTCTGCCGTGCCAGTGCTTTTTAAACCTTTTGGTGCCACACCTGGACTAGAGGGAGATAGCACTCCATGATAATCTTCAAATACTTCTTGGTAAGACTCGTAACTTCTTTTCATAAAATCTATTGCTTCAGCGTATTCTTTAGCTGAATGCTTATTTCCTTTTGTAATTGCATCTTGCATATATTTGGAAAGTTTTTTTTTAAATTTTTTAAAATATATCGAAAAATTATTTGCTAGATCTGTTTCATGAATTATCTGATGATATTTGTGTATATCTTTAAAGTATGAGGGGGTATCAAAAATCTCAATATTTTTTTTAAATGATTTAATAAAATATTCAAATGACTCTTTTGATTTTTTATCAATCATTTTCCAATGATCAGTCTTATAAAAAATAAATTTTGGTTCAAAAAGAGGTCCTTTTTTCGTTTCTGTTAAGATATTTTCTGTAGAATAATGAATTGTTGCGGGATCAAATTTATCTTTTTTAATTAACACTTTTGCCAACATTGCTACATCTTCTACTTTTCTGCCAAACATCCCTATATGATCTAGACTATATGAAGTTTTCAAAACACCATTTCTTGAAATTAGTCCATAAGTTGGTTTGTATCCTACGACCCCGCAGTAGGATGCTGGTCTAATTATTGAACCTCCTGTTTGAGAGCCAATTGAAGCTGGCGCCATAAAAGAAGCAACAGAAGCTGCAGATCCACTAGAAGATCCACCTGGTGTTCTAGTTTTATCATGAGGATTTGTTGTAGAAGATGGTCCTAAGTAAGCAAGCTCCGAAGTGGCTGTTTTACCCATAACAATTGCTCCAGAAGAATGAAGTAAATCGATTATTTCTGCATTTTGAGAATATGATTTTCCTTTTCTGATGACCGTTCCACATTCTGTTGGCATATCAACAGTTCCAATTATATCTTTTACTGCTATGGGAACTCCATGAAGAGGTCCGACTGGCTTTCCTGATTTTCTATGCTCGTCTGCCTCTGCTGCTTTTTCTAATAAAACCTTTTTATCAAAATGTGCCCAAGCTTTAACATCCTTTTCAAACTTGTTTATTCTTTCAATATATTTTTCACAAACTTCAACTGAAGAAAATTGAGCATCTTTTATTTTCAATGCGAGTTCTTCAAGACTTAAAGAAAATATATCTGTCATTTAAAATTAATTTGCAAATAATGTCTCTGGTAACCAAAGTGCTATTCCAGGAAATAAATACATTAAAACCATCGCTAAAATTACAATAGCTAAAAATGGCATTATTCCACTAAAAATTTCCATCAACTCAACATTGTTTGATTGAACTCCTTTTAAATAATAAGCTGACATCGCCATGGGAGGTGTCAAAAATGAGGTTTGTAGATTTAAAGCAATTAACATTGCAAAGAAATATGGATTTACTCCAAAAAACTCAACAAGTGGTAAAAAGATTGGAACAAAAATAATTAAAATCTCTGTCCATTCCAAAGGCCAACCTAATAAAAAGATAATTAATTGAGTAATCACCAAGAATTGCCATGGTTGTAAATTCAAAGATTTAAAGAAGTGTTCAAAAACCTCGTGACCTCCAAGGTAGGAAAAAACAGACGCAAAGGTCCAAGAACCAATGAACAACCACATTATCATTGCGGTTGTTTTTGCAGTGAGGAACACTGACTCTTTAAAATTTTTCCATTTTAGTGTTTTATAAAAATAAGAAAGTACTAATGATCCAAAGGCACCTACTGCTGCTGCTTCAGCGGGCGTAGCAATTCCAGCAAGAATTGTACCTAAAACTAAAATTATTAAAGAAAATAAAGGTAAAAAAGAAACTAAAACTTCTTTTAAGATAACTGCTGTGGGAGGTATCTCTTCTGCAGCTGGTTTTGGAGCTATTGATGGATTTAACCAAGCTCTAAATACTGCATAGGCTATATAAAGTCCTGCTAGCATTAATCCCGGAAAAATTGCGGCAGCAAATAATCTCAGTGGTGATAATTGAGCAATTACTGAGTACACAATAAGCATAATGCTTGGTGGAATTAAGATACCTAAACATCCTCCAGAACATATTATTCCAGATGCAAATTTTTTATCGTAACCTGCTTTTATCATCGCCGGCCATGCAAGAAGACCCATTAATGTTACGACCGCACCAATAATGCCAGTAGCTGTTGAAAATAAAGCACATGTAATTAATGCAGCTACAGCCATAGAAGCTGGAAGTCTATGAGAAGCTAATCTTATTGCAAAAAATAGTTTTGCTACAATCCCAGCTCTTTCAACAAGATATCCCATAAATAAAAAGAGTGGGACGGCGGTTAATACATTATTATCCATCACTGTATATGTATTTTGAACAAAGAGTTGGAATATCCTATTGTCAAAAAGATGTTCCATTTTAGTTGGATCAAAATATGCGTAATATCCAAAGCCTAAACCCATAGCCATTAATGTGAACGCAATTGGAAAACCTAGTAGGACAGCAAATAAAAATATTCCCATCATCATAATTGCTACTTCTGGATTTGTTAGACTAAATAACATCTTCTTTATTTCCTTCTTGTGAAGTTCTCATTAGTACTTTTTCAGTCTCTTCAGCATCACGTTCAGTACCTCTTTCTGGCCAACTTCCAGTTTGTATACAGATAATACATCTAAAAACCTCACTGACTCCTTGTAAAGTTAAAAGACTACCTGATAAAGGTATTAACGATTTTGCCATATATATTTGAATTTGCGCAGGACTATTCCAGCTTGTTTCTTTTATTTTCCAAGCGAGTGCTGCATATTCATAACCATAAAAAGCTAATGCAAGAACACCAGGAAAAAAGAAAATAAAATATAAAACTATATCTATCCAAGCTTGTGTTCTTTGAGAAAATAATCTGTAAATTACATCACCTCTAACATGAGCTTCTGTACATAGAGTATAGGCACCTGCCATCATAAATATAGCTCCATACATCTGAAGACTGAAATCAAAATTCCATAAAGTTGGTGCATTTAAAGCATATGCCATAAAAACTTCATAACATGTTCCGCCCATTAAAATTACTATGCACCAAGAGAAAGCTTTTCCCATTGAGACACTTAAACGATCTGCAAATTTTATGTAAGATCTCATCATAGATATAAACTTTTATTGAATTGTTCTTAATTAATCAAATAAAAAGGGGGCCGAGGCCCCCTTTAAAAAATTTATCAAAAGTTAATTATATCTTAACTTTTGCAATTGGACCAAACTCATTTTCATATGCAAGTTTGTAATTTGGCTGATTCATCAGCAAGTATTTCATTACTCTCTTCGCATATGCTTTCTGAGAATCAACGATTTTCTTAAAGAAAGGATCTTTCTTATTAAAATCACCGATTACTTTATCCCAACCTTTTAATTGTTGAGCTAAAATTTCATCAGAAGTTTGATACACATTTACTTTATGCTCATTCATCAACTTAGCTAAGTCAGCTGAGTATCTTACTAAAGCTTTAAAGTAGTTATCACTGTTTGCAGCATAAGCAGCATTTTTCAATATTGCTTGGTGTGCTGGTGACAAACTATTAAATGTTTTTTTGTTAACTGGTATTTCAAACATCTCTTGAGATTGGTGGAAGCTTCCTAAGTGATAATGCTTAGAAACGTCTTGCATACCAAATTGAGAGTCTGAAGTTGGGTTGTTAAACTCAGCAGCTTCAATCAAACCAGTTTTCATAGCTGGCTGAATTTCACCACCTGGTAATTGTCTAACTACCATTCCCATTGCAGTTAAAACGTTAGTCGCTAGACCAACCGTTCTGTACTTCATACCTTTAACATCAGATACTTTAGTTACGTTCTTTTTGAACCAACCAAAAGGCTGAGCTGGCATAGGCATATGGAAAAATCCAACATAATCAAAACCTACTTTTGCAAGAGTTTCGTCATATAATTTTCTTCCTCCGCCATATTCCATCCATCCCATAACTTCTTGAGATGACATACCGTATGAAGGACCAGTTCCAAATAATGATGCAGCAGGATTTTTACCATACCAATATGCTGTCACCCAGTGACCCATATCTACTACACCAGAACTTACTGCTTGTCCGATTTCTGAAGTCTTTACAACTGCACCAACCGGTTGAAGATCGATCTGAAGAGATCCTCCAGACATTTCTTTAACCATGTTGCAATAGTCTCCAGCCATTTCAAAAAAGATGTTTGCTCCACTTGGCCATGCAGCTTGCATCTTTAATGTTGTTGCAGCATTTGCCTTAACATAAGGCATTGCAACAGCGGCTGCAGCTAGAGCACCAGTCTTAGCAGCAGTCTTAAAGAACTTACGTCTTGAAGATGTTTTCACCTTCAATGATTTATTTTCTTTAGTCATTATTACTCCTATTAAAGTTAATTAACTAAAATAATTAAAGCATAGAATCAAATTAGAGTCTTTCTAAAAAAAAACGTAGATGTCGCAGAAATATGATTTTTTACAATCCTTGGTAGAATTAATTGACTTTGTTTCTGCAATTTCCTGTATTAAAAAATTCTTCTATATTATCTATTGCCAAATTTGCCATGGCAATTCTAGTATCTTTAGTTGCACTTCCTAAATGAGGTAAAATAAATGCCGACTTTATTTTAAAGTAACCTGGATTTAAATTTGGTTCATTTTTATAAACATCTAAACCAACTGCATAAATTTTACGTCTATTTAAAGCATCAATTAAAGCTTCATCATCAACTATATCTCCTCTGGCAACATTTGTGATTACTGCACCTTTTGGAAAATATTCAACAGTTTCTTTATTTATCATATTTTCAGTTTCTTTTGTTGCTGGACAACAAATAGATAATACATCTGAAACAGAAAAAAGACTCTTTACATCTTTATGGTAAATGGCTCCAAGTTCTTTTTCATCACTTAATTTTGATCGATTATGATAGTGAATTATCATTCCAAGTGACCTTGCTATTTTTGCAATTTTTTGCCCAATTCTACCCATACCTAAAATTCCCAATCTAGTTCCAGTTAATTGTTTTCCAATTAAATAGTCTGCTGACCATTTCCAACCACCTTCTCTAGCGGACTCAATTCCTTCGGCTGCTCTTCTACATGCACCCAAAATTAATAATACTCCAATTTCAGCTGTTGCATCTGATAAAACTTCAGGAGTATTTGTTACAACGATGCCTCTTTTTTTTGCAGCTTCTAAATCGATATTTCCAAAACCCACTGCAAAATTAGAAATTATTTTTATAGTATCTGGAAGCTTATTAATCGTATCTTGATCCATTTTGTCTGTAAGTGATGATAAAATTCCATCACAACCTTTAGACATTTCAATTACTTTTGATTGCGAGTATAATTCATCGTTTGAATTAAATATTGGTTCAAAAGTTTTTGAGGCTTTTTCTTCGCTATCTTTAATTAGTTTCCTTGTAATCAAAATTTTTTTCATAAAATATCTATAGATTATTAGTTTAGATCGAATATCTTACCTGGATTCATTATATTGTTTGGATCTAATGTTCTTTTAATTGATTTCATTACTGGGATATTATCAGGATGTTGTTCTAGTAAATACTCTTTTTTATGAAGTCCTACACCATGTTCACCAGTAATAGTTCCATTAAGTTCTAATGATTTTTTTATCAGTATATCATTAAAAGCCCTAATTTTTTTATAACTTTCTTTATTTTCTGGATCAAAAGGTAATATCACATGAAAATTTCCATCACCCATGTGACCTACCATTGGAGCTCTTACCCCAAATTTTTTTGCTTGCTCTTCTGCAAATTTTACACATTCTGTTATCTTTGAGATAGGAACACATACATCAGTTGAATAAACTCTACCATTGTTGATTAGAGCTTTAACAGAATAATATACATCCCATCTTGCCTTCCAAATTTTATTTCTCTCCTCTAAATCTTTAGCCCACTTAAATGAGCTACCATTGTTTTCTTTTGATATTTCTTCTACAATTTTAATATTTTCATTATTTGAAGTTTCAGATCCGTGAAATTCAAAAAACAAAGTTGGCACTGCTTGGATATCTTTTAGTTTAGAATAATTGATACTGATTCCCATTTGATCTTTATTGAGCATCTCAATCCTTGCTATTGGAACACCATACTGAATAACCTGTTGAGCTGTCATGACAGCATCCTCTAATGAAGGAAAATGACATACAGCACTCATTATGCTTTCTGGTATAGGAGATAATCTTAAATGAACTTCAGTGATAATACCTAAAGTTCCCTCAGACCCTATAAATAGATTTGTTAAATTATAGCCTGCAGATGTTTTTTTAGTTCTACCTCCAGTTTTTATGATATCTCCGTTAGGCAAAACTACCGTAAGACCTGAAATAACTGTTTTCATAGTTCCATATTTTACAGCCATAGTGCCGGATGCAGAAGTCGAGGCCATTCCACCTAGAGCTGCATTTGCTCCTGGATCAATTGGAAAAAAAACTCCATCCTCCCTTAAATACTCATTCAATTGTTCTTTAGTAACACAAGCTTGAACTCTGCAATCAAAATCTTCAACATTTACACTTAAAATTTTATTCATCTTCTCCAAACAAATGGTTATACCATTCTCGTTACCAACAACATTTCCCTCTAAAGAAGTTCCTGTTCCAAAAGGAACAACAGGTATTTTGTGTTCATTACATAATTTTAGTATTTTTGAAACTTCTTCATTGGTTTCTGGAAAAACTACTGCCTGAGATAAAATTGGATCATAAGTATCTTCTCCTCTTGCATAATTGGCTCTAGCAGATTCTGAGGTCGAAAACCTTCCATTAAGCATTTTTTTTAACTCAGCTTGGACTTGTTCATTCATATTTTAGGATATTATTAAAGAATTAGAAAAAAATACATCTTATTTAGTGAGCATTTTCTTTATATTTTCTAATGCTTGAGAAATATTATCTCTAGATGCTGCAAAACTAAATCTTACATAATCATTACATGTTTTTCCAAAAGCAGTACCTGGAACTATAGCAACTCCTGCTTCGTGCATAGCTTTTTTACAAAACTCAGAACCATTCATCCCAGTTCCAATTACTTTTGGGAAAGCATAAAAAGCACCACCAGGCAAACTACATTCTACACCTGGTAAGTCGTTTAATCCTTGATGAATTAAATTTCTTCTGGCTGTAAACTTTTCCATCATTTCATGAATTGAATCATCAGGGCCATCTAAGGCTGCTATTCCCGCAAATTGTGCTGCAGCGTTCACGCAAGACACACTATTTATTAAAAGTTTATTTACATGTGGCACTAATTCTTTTGGCCAAAAACTCCAACCCAATCTCCATCCGGTCATTGAATATGCTTTGCTCCATCCTTCTAAAACAATTAATCTCTCTCTCAATTCTGGATAATTAAAAAAAGAAGGCATTTCTTTATTATCAAAAATTTGTCTGCTATAAATCTCATCGCTCAAAATAGTTACATGAGGATGTTTCTTTAATCCTTCAGCCAACACGTCTATATCTGATTTTTCTACAAAACTTCCTGTTGGATTATTTGGGTTAATTAATATTAATAATCTTGTTTTGTCGGTTATAAGTGACAAAATTTTTTCTGGATTAAACTTCAAATCTTTATCTTCGGTTAGATCATAAGGTACTGAAGTTGAACCAGTATAATTAATCATTGACTCATAAATTGGAAAAGCAGGTGTTGGATGAATAATTTCTGCACCCGGCTCTCCAAAACATTGAATAGCGTAACTCATTGTAGGCTTTCCACCTGGCATGATTAAAATTCTTTCGGGATCTACTTCGGTATTATATCTTTTTTTGATCCATCTTGTTACCGCTTGTCTACACTCTAAAATTCCATTAGATAAAACATAACCGTGATGACCGTCGTCCAAAGCCTTTTTTGCTGCGTCAACAACATGCTTAGGTGTTTTAAAATCTGGTTGACCTAAACCCAAGTGTATCATTGGATTTCCTTTAGCTTCTAGTGCCTTTGCTTCTGCTAAAACTGAAAAAGCTGTCTCTGTTCCTAAATTATCTAAATTTTTTGCAAGCTTCATAATATTAACTTTTAATTTTAAATTCTATTTCTATAAATTAATTTTGAACTATTCAACTCTTTTAAACTTTTACACCCCATTAAAACCATATTTCTATTTATCTCATCGTGCATGTTTTTAAACAAATGTTCAACACCTTGTTGACCTCCTGCGGCCAAAGAGAACAAAAACATTTTACCAAAACTACAAGCTTTTGCACCTGCAGCAATAGCTTTTAATACATGTGTTCCTCTTCTTACTCCTCCATCTAATATAATCTCCAATTTATCTCCCACTGCATCGGAAATAGCTTTTACTTGATCAAAGGGAGATCTAGATCCATCAAGTTGTCTTCCACCATGATTAGAGATCATTATGGCTGTACACCCAATATCAATTGCTCTTTTTGCATCTTCAACTGACATGACTCCTTTTAATGCAAAAGGTCCATCCCATTTTTTTACACAATACTCAGCATCCTTCCAATTCATTGCTGGATCATATTGTTCATTGATGTATTCAATAACAGATTTCGCTATATTAGTGCCTTTATCAGTTTTTGAAGCTACGTTTGCTAATTTAAATTTACCATGAGTAAGATAATTAAATACCCAGCCAGGATGAAGTGCAAAACTCATTAGACTTTGCAAAGTTAATTTTGGGGGAGTTGTAAAACCTGTTCGGTGATCTCTTTCTCTGTTACCTGCAACCAATGTATCAACTGTTAAACACATTCCATCAAATCCTGATCTTTTACAACGATCAATCAAATCATTAGTGATGGATTGATCTTTGTGAACATAAAGTTGAAATAACTTTGGACCACCAGAAATATTTGAAATCTCCTCTATTGTATTATTTGCCATTGTTGACATGCTATAAAATGTTCCAAATTTATCAGCTGCTTTTGCTGAGGCTTTATCACCTTCATGGTGATAGAGTCTTTGCATTGCGCACGGTGATAAAAAAATTGGTATATCGATTTTTTTGCCAAAAATAGTCGTAGATAGATCTGGTTTTCCTACGCTAGCTAAAATATTTGGAACTAAGTCACAATCATCAAAAGAATTAGTATTTCTTTTGAGAGTTATTTCATCATCAGCACCACCATCAATATAGTGAAATATTGGTGAGGGTAATTTTTTTTTTGCAAGTCTTCTAAAATCGTTAAAGTTATAGCAGTTTCGCAAACTCACTATCTTCTAAATCTTAAGTTATTTCTATTTAGTTCAGATATTTTTGTACATCCCATTAATTTCATATCCCTAACTAATTCTGATTTATAAAGCTCTAATGCCCTTTCAACACCTGGTTGACCTGCTGCAGCTAGTGCATAAAGATAAAGTCTTCCACCAGAACATGCTTTTGCTCCGAGCGATAGTGCTTTAAGCATATGCGTTCCTCTATGAATTCCTCCTTCACATATGACATCAAGTTTATCTCCAACAGCATCAACAATTTCTGCAAGCTGATCAAAAGGAGACCTCGATCCATCAAGTTGACGTCCACCGTGATTTGAAACCATTATACCAGTACACCCTATATCAACTGCTTTTTTTGCATCTTCTACACTCATAATACCTTTAAGTGCAAAATGACCATTCCATTGAGAACAAAGCTTTTCGGCATCCTTCCAATTCATAGATTGGTCCAACATAGTAGAAAAATAATTTCCTATCGAAGAATTTGTACTTGTACCTTCCTTAACGAAATCTTGAAGATGAGGTAATTCAAATTTACCTTTTGTTAAATAGTTTATTCCCCACATCGGTTTTGTTGCAAAACTAAACAAACTAGATAATGTTAACTTTGGAGGAGATGTAAAACCAGTTCTTAAATCTCTTTCTCGATTTCCTCCAGTTATAGTGTCAACCGTTAGCGCCATTACATCAAACTTAGCTGCTTTAGCTCTCTCTAAACAGGAATCATTTAAACCTCTGTCTTTATGGAAATAAAACTGAAACATTTTTGGAGTATCAATTAAAGAAGATATTTCTTCTACACTCACTGTTGCTAAAGCAGAAACACCAAACATCGTATTAAATTTTTGAGCAGCTTTTCCAACAGCTCTTTCGCCATCATAATGAAAAAGTCTTTGAAGAGCAGTTGGGGATAAATAAAAAGGTAAATCTAGTTTTTTACCAAAAATTGTCGTTGAAAGATCAACATTCTCAACTCCTCTCAATACATTTGGAACTAAATCAACGTCATCAAATGCACTTGTGTTTCTTGCGTATGTGATTTCATCATCGGCTGCTCCATCTATATAATGAAATATTGGTGAAGGTAATTTCTTTTTAGCCAATTTTCTAAAATCACCAAAATTATGACAGTCTTTTAAATTCATTAAGGAATTTTAGAATTTTTGTAGAAAATTAAACATATAACTATTTGCCCCAGGATTTTTATCTCCCAAACTAGCATTTGATAAGTGATTATATGAAAAACCTACTTGACTATTTTTTGATAAATCTAACGAGAGTTGAACTTCACTTTTAAACTCTAAAACATGTCCCAGATCCTTACCATTCCCTACATTATAATATCCTGGTGCAAAACTTGGGGTTATATTCAAAGATCCTAACTTATATTGTGCTTGAATACCTGTATATATATATGCTGCATTGTCAGCAGTGATTAATGCACCTGTTATTGGAGATAAATTTCCTAAAAAAGTATCCCTATTTAGATCTTCATTTTGATGTTGTATTCCAATAAGAGATGAACTTTTTTTATCATCACTAAAATCAAACATTCCAGTGTAAATATTAAATTCTGTATTTTTATTTAATTTAATTTCATCAGCTTTAATTGATAAGCTTAATAATAAAAAAAATATAACTGTGTATAATTTTATTAATTTCATACGCTTAATATAATTAGTTTTTCCTTATAATAAATAGTTTAAATATTATTGCACCTCCAATAAGGAAGAGCAATAATGGTAATAACCAAAGAAAATAGGTGTTTTTTTTAAATTCAGGATCATAAAGTATCCACTCACCATATTTGTCTTTTAAGTAGGAATAAATTTGTTCCTCATTTAAACCATCATTTAATTTATTATCAACTAATGTTTTTATACTATTGGCAAACTCAGAATCAGAATCATAAACTGATTGACCTTGACATATTAAACATCTTAAATTTTTTGTAATTTTATTTTGTGAATTTTCAGAACTTATACTTGAAAAAGAAAAACTTATTAAAAAAAAAGAAATAATTATGTATTTAAATATTTTCATCTAATAATTTCTTTAATTTCATTAAAAGTCTCATTTGTAATTGGTCCAATTATCCTTTTTATTATTTTTTTTTTATTGATTAAAAAAGTTTCTGGTACACCATACGCTCCCCATTCTATTGCTATAGTGCCATCGTTGTCCAATAGTATAATATCAAAAGGGTCTTTTAATTCATTTAAAAAAGTTTTTGCACTTTTATATGTATCTTTATAGTTCAAACCAACTATTTTCAAATTTTTTTGTCTGCTTAAGTTAATTAAAAAAGTGTGTTCAGTCCTGCATGGAATACACCATGAGGCCCAGATGTTCAAAATATAAAATTCATTATCAATAAAAATATCTGATGAATTTATTTCTTTATTAGATTCAAATATCTTAGATGAAAAACTTGGAATCTCTTTTTCTAAATTAAAGTTTGGCGTATAAATAGAAGAATTATTTAAACCTTTATAAAAAAAAATAAATATTGAAATAAAAAAAATAATTAAAATTATAGGAAAAAATTTAATTTTCATATTTTC
>CACOXL010000003.1 GCA_902631135.1 uncultured Pelagibacteraceae bacterium | reverse complement strand
TTATCTAATTTATTTAAATCTAAAAATCTTATCGCATTAGCACTCGTAAAAATAATTCCACCATAGTCAAAAAAATTAATCTCTTCATAATCCATTTTTTCTATACTTAATAACGGAAGATGAGAAACTTGATGACCTAGTGATTGAAATTTTAAAATCGTTTCTGAACAATCCTCTAATGGTCTAGTTAATAAAATATGCATATTATCTTTTATACGAGTTATTCGATTTAGTTTTTAAAATTTGACCAATTTCATTTCCAATTTCTTTAAATTTTTCAATTTTTTCAATTTTTTTTTCATAAAACCTTTTTGAGCCATCTAAAGAAAAAAGTTCTGCTTCTACAACAATGTTATCTCCTTTAATTATTGAATGTGCTCCTATAGCAGTCTCACAATCGCCCTCTAAAATTTTCAAAATATTTCTTTCTGCATGAGCTCTTTTATAAGTTTCTTCATGATTGATTTTATTCAAAATAGAAATTATCTCCTGATCATTTTTCCTACATTGCAAAGCTATAATTCCTTGACCTGCACTTGGAATTATTTCTTCAGTATTAAATATCTCAGAGATTTCATCTTCAAGTTTTAAATGTTCTATTCCTGCATAAGATAAGATTATTGCATCATACAAACCATCTTTTAATTTTTTAATTCTTGTATCAACATTGCCTCTGATAAGTTTGCAATTAATATCTGGTCTTATCTTTTTTATTTGAAATTCTCTTCTATATGAAGATGTCCCCACAATTGATTTCACTTCTAATTCTTTCAATTTCTTTTTATCTTTTGAAATCAATACTTCTTTTGGATTATTTCTTTCTAAAAAAGTTTCAGTTATTAAATCAGCTGTTTGAACAGCTGGTAAATCTTTAAGCGCGTGTACTGCTATATCAATTTTTTTATCTTGAAGTTCTTTTTCAATATCATTTGAGAATAAACCTTTTCCTCCAAATTCGGACAATCTTTTATCTTTAATTTGATCTCCTTTTGTAGTTATTGTTTTAATAATAATCTCCTCTTCATTAAGTTCAGTTTTTTCAATAATAGTATCTTTAGCTTTTTGAGCATAAAGCAAGGCAAGTTTACTACCTCTAGATCCAATAATAATTTTTCTGTTCATTAATAAATTTATTTCTTTTTTGTACTCAGATTGTACAATTATTAAAAACTATTTGAATGAATAAAAAACCCTTAATTCTAGGAATAGAATCCAGTTGTGACGAAACAGCTGCATCGATAATATCAGAAAATGATCAAGGAAATCCTATAGTTATGTCTAATGTAGTGTCAAGCCAAGTTGATATTCATAAAAAATTTGGTGGAGTTGTACCTGAACTTGCGGCCAGATCACATGTAGAAAAGATTGACTGGATTGTACAAAAAGCAATTGATGATAGTGGAATAAATATTAAAGATATAGACGCTGTTGCATCAACAGCAGGTCCTGGTTTAGTTGTATGTCTTTCAGTTGGATTAAGTTTTGGAAAAGCTTTCGCTGCTTCATTAAATAAACCATTCATTGCAGTAAATCATTTGGAAGGTCATGCTTTGAGTCCAAAATTAAATTCAAAATTAAATTATCCTTATTTACTTTTACTGATTTCAGGAGGACACTCTCAATATTTAAGTGTTAAAAATTTAAGTAATTATAAAAGACTAGGAACAACCATTGATGATGCAATCGGCGAGGCATTTGATAAAACTGCAAAACTTCTAGGAATAGAATTTCCTGGAGGCCCTCAAATAGAAATTTTAGCAAAAAAAGGAGATCCAAATAAATATAATTTACCAAAACCCATTTTTAACAAAGGTGGCTGCAATTTATCTTTCGCGGGACTTAAAACAGCAATATTAAAAATCTCAAAAGAAATTAACACTGATCAAGAAAAATTTGATCTTGCGGCATCATTTCAAAAAACAGTTATCGAAATTTTATATAAAAAAACAAAAATAGCTTTTGCTGAATTTGAAAAACAAAATAATCCAAAAGAAAAAAAATTTGTTGTTGCGGGAGGAGTTGCTGCTAATAAAGAGATCAGAAAAATGTTAATTAACCTATGCAAAAAAGAAAAATATGAGTCTATTTTTCCAATTATTGAACTATGTAGTGATAATGCTGCAATGATTGCCATGGTTGGCTTAGAAAAATTTAAATTAAAACAATTTAATAATTTGGATTACCCAGCAAAACCAAGATGGCCTTTAGATGAAAATGCAATTTTCCTTAAAGGTGCAGGTATAAAATTGTAATGAAAATAAAATAATATATAAATATTATAAATATCCCAATTCTTTCATTTCTTCTTTGAAATGGTTTTCTATTTTCTCTTTAATTTCTTTTTTTAGTAAATTTTTCCAATTATTTTTAGGACCTAAGTTAAAAAATTTCTTATTAAAACCAGACATATTAGATGATTCTTTAAAACCATATTTGTTTTCGGATTGTTGTAATTTACTAAACTCCGTAGACATTAAAACGTTTTTTATTCTATCTTCATCAATATCAACTTGCATAAACTTATTAATAAAATTTAGTATACCGATAAATGTATTTTTAGGTGAAAGTATTAAATCCTCATATTTAACAATTTTTACTTCAACTAGTTTACAATTTTTCCACGTTCGATAGTGGTTTTGCCAATCACTTAGCACTGTAAATCCAATATATCTATTTTCTTTTGTTGGGTTTGTAATAATTTGTTTTTTATTACAAATCATTTCTAAGCTTTTTTCAATACTTAAATCAAAGTGGTTTGATAATGATAAAATAACATTCCTTGGATCTCTTACAACGTATATTGCGCCTAAGGAGTTTTCTTTGTTTGTGAAATGTGATCCTTCTACATTGCAGATTGTACTATGAGTTTTTAGGAAGAATGTTGAATTATTGTGTTTTAAGTTTAGTTTTCTTTGAGCTGGTATCCATTCTTTTGCTATTTCAGCTAAATTTTTATAAACTGATATTTCATTTAAATAGTCAGAATGCTTTGGAAACTCTTTAATGTGCTCAAGTAAATCAAAATGAAAATTTCCATCCTTTGAATAAAAGTATGATGAAAGCAATGCTCTAACCCATGTATTTCCACTTTTGGGATAGGAGCTTATCCAAATAATCATAATGAAAAAATTATATTATTTAAATAAATACAAAGCTATAATTAAAAATTATGTCTAAATCATATTGGTTACTTAAATCTGAACCTGATGTATGGTCCATTGAACAACAGAAAAAAGCAGGCCCCAAAGGGGCTGCATGGGATGGGGTTAGAAATTATCAAGCAGCAAAAAATTTAAAATCAATGAAGTTAGGTGATCTATGTTTTTTTTATCATTCAAATATTGGTAAAGAAATAGTTGGAATTGTTGAGGTCATTAAGGAGGCTTATTTGGATAAAACAGACCAATCTGGTCGGTTTGTTGCTGTATCAGTAAAATTTATTAAAAAATTGAGTAAACCAATTACTTTAGAAAATATTAAAAAAAACAAGGAATTGGGCCATTTACCATTAATAAAACAAAGTCGACTTTCTGTTATGCCAATTGATCCTAAAAGCTGGAAAATTTTAATCAATATGGGTAAAATTTAGTATAAAAATATCATATGCCGAAAAAAAAAAAACGATCAAAAAAAAGATTTCCAAAAAAGAGAAGAAATAAAACTAGAAAAAAAATATCAAAAAGAGGAAAAATAAAATCAAAGAAAAGAAATATAAAAAAAAAGATTTATACAAAAAAAAATGAAAATGAAAAATCCTCTTCCTCAGAATTAGTATTTAAAACAAAAGCGGAATGGATAAAAAATAGTTTAGCTAATAAAACTCTTTATCAAAAAAAATATAACGAATCTATTAAAAATAATAATGCCTTTTGGAAAAAAGAGGGAAAAAGGATTTCTTGGATCAAGCCGTATAAAAAAATTAAAGATGTTAAATACAGTAAAGATGAGGTAAGAATAAAATGGTTTGAAGATGGTACTTTAAATGCATCAACAAACTGTATTGATAGACATTTAAAAGATAAAAAAGATAAAACTGCAATTATTTGGGTTGGTGATGATCCAAAAGATACACAAAAAATTTCTTATAAACAGTTACATCAAAAAGTTTCAAAAGCAGCTAATGGATTAAAAAAACTGGGAATTAAAAAAGGTGATAGAGTAACGATCTATCTAACTATGATTCCTGAATTAGCAATTCTTATGTTGGCATGTGCAAGAATTGGGGCAATTCATTCGATTATTTTTGGCGGTTTTTCAGCTGAGTCCATTTCTGGTCGTGTGAATGATTGTAAATCTGAATACATAATTACAGCTGACGAAGGTGTGCGAGGAGGAAAGACTATCCCTCTCAAATCTACTACTGATGAAGCTTTAACTAATTGTCCAGATGTAAAAAAATGTATTGTTGTAAAAAGGACAGGAAATTATGTTTACTGGGATAATGAGAGAGATGTTTGGTATCACGATTTAATTAAAGATGTTTCAAATCAATGTGAACCAGAGGAAATGAATGCTGAGGATCCTCTTTTTATACTATACACATCGGGATCAACGGGTAAACCAAAAGGAGTATTGCACACTACTGGTGGATATATGGTTTATGCTTCAATGACGCATCAGTATATTTTTAATTATAAACCTAAAGACATTTATTGGTGCACAGCTGATATTGGATGGGTAACTGGTCATAGTTATATAATTTATGGTCCACTTTCGAATGGTGCAACAACCATTATGTTTGAAGGAGTGCCTAATTACCCTGATAGTTCTAGATGGTGGCAAATCGTAGATAAATATAAAGTTAATATATTTTATACAGCTCCAACAGCTATAAGAGCTCTTATGAGAGAAGGCGATGAGCCAGTAAATAAGACGTCGAGAAAATCTCTTAAATTACTTGGAACTGTTGGGGAGCCTATAAATCCTGAAGCTTGGATGTGGTATTACCAAACCGTTGGAAACTCTAAATGCCCTATAGTGGATACTTGGTGGCAAACTGAAACAGGTGGAATAATGATTGCGCCACAAACTGGAGCAATTTCTTTAAAGCCTGGGTCTGCCACAAAACCATTTTATGGAATAAAACCAAGTCTTGTTGATAAAGATGGAAAAGAAATTAAGGGAGCTGGAGAAGGAAGACTTTGCATTTCACAATCATGGCCAGGGCAAATGCGAACTGTTTATGGCGATCATCAAAGATTCATTGATACATATTTTTCTCAATTTGATGGAAAATATTTTACAGGTGATGGCTGTAGAAGAGATAAAGATGGATATTACTGGATAACAGGTAGAGTTGATGATGTAATAATTGTTTCAGGCCATAATCTTGGAACAGCAGAAATTGAAAGTGCCTTTGTTGCACATCCTAAAGTTGCTGAAGCAGCTGTCGTCGGTTATCCGCATGATATTAAAGGGAACGGTTTATATTGCTACGTAACTTTAAATGTTGGTGAAGCAGGATCTGGGGATCTTGAAAGAGAGTTAAAATTGTGGGTTAGAAAACAAATAGGTCCATTGGCAACACCTGACCTAATACATTTTACACCAGGTTTACCTAAAACAAGATCTGGAAAAATTATGAGAAGGATTTTGAGAAAAATTGCTGCAAATGAACATACTCAATTAGGTGATACAACAACTTTAGCTGATCCAGGTGTTGTGGATAGTTTAGTGGAAAATAGAAAAAATGTTTAAAATTTTATTCTTTCTCTAAATTCTTTTTTTACAATATCCCATTTTAAAATTACAGAGTTCAACACAATTTTACGGTCTAAAGTTTTCAAGTCTTCTGCAATAGGTGCCCACTTATACAAAGATAATGCACTTGGATTAAATGGTAGATCATCATAATATAAATCCCAATTAATATTTTTAAGTCTTTCATCAAAACTTTTCTTTGCATTTTCAATAATATCTAAAGGCATTTTATTAGAAATTTCATCATCTAGAATTTTTAAAAAGATTTCTTTTGCCTTTTCAACTCCATTGTATTGAAAATTTTTTTTTAAGTATGAAAACGCAAAAAAAGTCAAATCTTGTAATGCAACAGCATAAATATTCCATTTAGCTAGATTAACTGAGGACATGAATACATCATTTTCAAAATGAAGAACGTATCTTGTTCCCATTCTTGTTTTTAAATATCCATAGAGAGTTACCTGAGTAACCCAGGCTGATTTAGTTTGAATAAAATCCTCTAAAGAATCGAAATTATCAATTTTTTTTTTAGGTATAAAAGCTTTAAATAAAGCAAATAAATATATCTTAAAATCTTTCCAGGTAAGATCTTTCCAGGTTAACTTATATTTTGCCATAAAATGCGATAATTTGCGTATTTATACCTCAAAAAGTCGCTTAATTTGAACAATTTTAATACTTTAAATCTCTTTCATAATGGTTATGGTTTTTGCCAGTTATAACTAAAAAGAGAGAGGTATAAATGTCAAAACAAGCACAACACTGGGAAAAAACCAGGGGATTGTTAATGGTTACATTAGCAATTTGGTTTGTATTCTCAATTGGCATCTTCCTTTTTGGAGCAGAAATGAACGAAGTTACGGGACCATTTGGTTATCCGCTAACTTATTGGTTCACTTGTCAAGGTTCTCTTGGAATTTTCGTAATATTGATTTTTTGGTTTGCGAATAGACAAGAAAAAATTGATGAAGAGTTCGGCTTCAGTGAGAGAGGAGACGACTAATGTTAAAAGGTAATTTTATAGATAATTTGCCTAAAGTTTATGGAATCTATACAGGTGGATTTTTAGCTTTCATAATCATTATGGCAATTGCTGAGCAGATGGGTATGTCAGCTAAAGCTATCGGAATTTGTTTCGTAGCCTTTACTGTAGCCATCTACGCGATAATTGGATATCTATCACGTACAGCTCAAGCAGATGCGTATTACGTAGCTGGAAGACAAGTACCTACCGTGTTCAACGGAATGGCGACTGCAGCAGACTGGATGTCTGGTGCATCATTCGTTGCAATGGCTGGGGGTATTTACTTTAAAGGTTACGGTTATATGGCACTACTTGTAGGTTGGACTGGTGGTTATGTATTAGTTGCATCTTTATTAGCACCTTACTTAAGAAAATTTGGCTGTTACACAGTTCCGGATTTTATTGGTACAAGATACGGTGGTAATCTATCAAGGTTAATGGCAGTAATAGTTTTAACTGTTGCTTCATTTACTTATGTGACTGCACAAATTAACGCTACAGGTACTATTGCATCTGTTGCTCTTGATATTCCATTCCAATACGCAGTTTATGTTGGACTAATAAGTATCTTATTATGTTCAATGTTAGGTGGTATGAGAGGAGTAACTTGGACGCAGGTTGCACAGTACATTGTGCTAATTATAGCTTACTTACTTCCAGTATTCTGGATCAGTAACAAAATGGGTGCGGGTTTCTTCCCACACTTTATGTTAGCTGATGAAGTAGCTAGAATTGGTGAACTAGAACAACAGTTTGGTTTTGTGGCAAATTCAAAAGAAAATCTTGCTATGGTACCAAAAGGGTTGGCTGGAATAACTAAAGCTCACTCAGCGGTTAACGCTACACCTTGGGCATTTATTTCATTAGCACTAGCGATGATGATGGGAACAGCTTCATTACCGCACGTGATGATGAGATATTTCACTACTCCAAGTGTAAAAGCAGCTAGAAAATCAGTAGGTTGGTCATTATTCTTTATCTTCCTGCTTTATTCTTCTGCTCCAATGTTAGCGACACTGTCTAAATTGTCATTGATTGACCCGTCATTACCAACTGGTATCATCGGTAAATCAATTGCAGAAGTTCAGTCGATAGATTGGTATCAAAACTGGAACCAAGCAAACTTAATGTTTGTAAGCGACTTTAACGGAAATGGAACTCTTGAATTAAACGAGTTTTTCATGGGTGGTAAAGCCGTAGTGTTAGCAACTCCAGAAATAGCTGGATTACCATATGTAATTTCAGGTCTAGTTGCTGCTGGAGGTATGGCTGCTGCCATGTCTACAGCTGATGGTTTGATTCTAGCAATTGCAAATGCTTTATCTCATGACTTGTACTACAAGATCATTGATCCAAAAGCAGAAACTGCAAAACGACTAGTTGTTGCAAGGGTATTACTTGTAGTAATTGGTTTTGCTGGAGCAACTATTGCAGCGATGGAGATCCAAGGTATCTTAGGTTCAGTAATCTGGGCTTTTGACTTTGCGATGTCTGGATTATTCTTCCCACTTGTACTTGGTGTATGGTGGAAGAGAGCTAACAGAGAAGGTGCTATAGCTGGTATGGCCTTAGGATTAATTTCTGGTGCTGGTTACCTAATTTGGGTAAGAAACGGCGGAAGTGGATTCTTAGGAATTACACAGTTAACGTTTGGTATCTTCGGTTCAGCAGTTAGTTTAGTATCTATGGTTGTTGTAAGTTTAATTACTTCAGAACCTAATGCTGCAACACAAAAAATGGTTGATGAGGTTCGTGTACCATCTGGTAAATCGATCCTTGGCAAGCAACATTAAATAATCTTATTAAGGGGCGATTAATTTCGCCCCTTTTAATTTCTGAATTTTTCCAATATAAATTTTAAATGTCAGCTAACTTTCATCCTATAGTTTATATAATTGATTATATTCTTGGAGTAATCATGTGGACTTTAATTGGAAGAGTTGCAATGAATATATTTCAAAGAGAGGACTCTCAATTCTTTTTTATGAGAGTATTTGTAAAGTTTACTAATCCTTTAATGACTTTATTTAAACCAATAACACCTTCGTTTATTATCGGACCCTTAATTCCACTCTATGTTGCTTGGTTTTTCTTTATGATTAGATTTTACTTAATGCCTTGGATTTTAGGTTATTCAGTTATGGGAATGTTATCTTTTCCATTGGAAAGTGAAATTTCGAGACAAATTTATCAATTTTTTAATTCAATTAAATTTTAAAAATTGATACTAGTAAATTTAGTAATCAATGAAAAAAATACAAATTTCACCATCTATTCTCTCGGCTAATTTTAGCAAACTTGGAGATGAAATTAAAAGACTCGAAGACGCGGGAGCAGATATGGTTCATGTAGATGTCATGGATGGCCATTTTGTGCCAAATTTAACCATAGGTCCTCCTGTTATAAAAGCTTTAAAAAAAAATTCCTCAATTCCATTTGATGTTCATCTAATGATTTCCCCTGTTCATAAATATATTGAAGCTTATGCTGATGCTGGAGCAGATATAATAACTATTCATCCCGAGGCAACAGAAAATCTTCAAAATTCGATTGATAAAATAAAAGAATTTAAAAAAAAAGTTGGAGTTTCACTAAACCCAGAGACAAAAATCAATTTAATTAGAAAATTTTTAGATCAAATAGACTTAATTTTAATAATGAGTGTAAATCCAGGATTTGGAGGACAAAAATTTATGCCTGAAGTTTTAAATAAAGTAAAAGAACTTGTCGATATTCGTAAAGAGAAAAATTTAAATTTTGATATTGAAATTGATGGTGGTATTAACTTTGAAAATTCCAAGCTAGCTATTGAGGCTGGTGTCAATATATTGGTATCTGGAACCACTATTTTCAAAAGTAATGATGGAGATATCAAAAAAAATATAGATTTATTGAGATCATTGTAAATCATAATCTCAAATAATCTTTTTCAAATATGCTAGATTTTTTAAGAAAAATTTATCTTAAATCTATAATTTACGATAAAAAGATTTCAAAAAATTTTGATAAAAATTTACACTATAAACCTAGTGTTCATCTACTTACTTCAATCATAAAGGTTCAAACAAAAAAATTTAATATTAATGATTTTTCCTTAGAAAGTGTTTGGATAAATAAAAAACTTGATCAAAAAAAAATTAAAAAATTAAATAATTTTTTTTGGCTTTTAAGCCTTGATTTAAGATCATCTAATAAATCAGTTCAATCAATAATTAAAAATTGGCTTGAAATAAACTATAGATATAAATCAGAAAGCTGGGACTTTAATACAACCTCCAAAAGACTTATTTCTTGGCTATCAAATTCAAAACTTACTTATGATGATAGTAATAAACAATATAAGAAAGATTTTGATAATATTATCCAAAAACAGGCTTTTCATTTAATTAACCAAATAGAAAAAATAGAAGATTATAAAAACAAATTAGTTGGCATATCGGCAATTATTTTGGTTGGACTTTGCTACAATGATTACAAAAACTTCACCTCAAGAGGCTTAGCTCATTTAAAGAAAATTATAAAAAATTTTATGGATAACTACGGTTTTCCTAAATCAAGAAACATTAAATCATCAATTTTTTTTCTCAAATATTTAATTTTGATTAGAGAATGGTTTAGAGAATCTCAAAATGAGATCCCTGAATTTATAAATGAAAACATATTTTATCTTGGGCAATCTTATGCGTTTTTTTGGCAAAATATAAATTCTGATTTATTATTCAACGGTAATAATAAATCAAATAATAGTGATTTTGATTTGTATCTAAAAAGACTTGGTTATTCCTTTAAATATAAAAACAATGAACTAGGAAGTTATATTATCTTAAAGAACAAAAAAAATAATATAGCTTTAGACGCAGGTCCATCTCCAATTAAAAAATTCTCTAATGACTATCAAGCGGGTGCTTTATCATTTGAGTTTATATCAAATGGTAAAAAAATAATAACTAATTCAGGTTATCATAGTAAAAGGAATATAAAATTAAATGAATTATCGAGATCATCAGCGTCACATAATGTTTTAACTATTGACGACAATTCATCTTGTAAATTTATGAAAAAAAATGATTCTGAAATCTATATTAAAAACGGTTTAAAGATTACACATAAAGATATTATATATGAAAAAAATTATTGGAAAATTGTTGCAGAACATGATGGTTACCTAAAAAAATATGATTTATTATACAGAAGAGAAATTGAATTTTTTCTTGAACAAAATAAATTAATTGGAACTGAAAAAATTTTAGGAAAAAAGAAAATTCCAAATTTAAAATTTGATATTCGTTTTCACTTATGTCCTTCAGTAAAAGTAATGAAAACACAGGACAATAAATCAATATTTATAGAACTTGAGAATGAGGGCTGGAAATTTAGTTGTAACGATTACGAAATTGATATTGATAATGGTCTTTATTTTGCTGATAAAAATAAATACACTGAAAATCAAAATATTTTTATTTCTGGAATAACAAATTCACAAAATAATTATATAAAATGGGAACTAACTAAAATTTAATGAATAAAATTAGAACAGCATTAATTTCTGTATCAAATAAAAAAAATCTTAGTACCCTTCTCTCAATCTTAAAAAAATATAAGATAAAAATTATTAGCTCGGGTGGAACTTTTAAAGAAATCAAAAAACTAGGATTTAATTGTATAGAAGTTTCTAATTTCACAAAATCTCCGGAAATTTTAGATGGAAGAGTTAAAACTCTTCATCCTAAAATTCATGGAGGAATACTGAACATAAGGAATAACAAAAAACATATTAACGAAGTTAAAATTAATAATCTTGAAAATATTGATTTGGTAATAGTTAATTTTTATCCTTTTGAAAAAACTATCAAAAATACTTCTGATCACAAAAAAATTATTGAAACTATTGATATTGGTGGACCTACGTTGGTTAGGGCAGCCGCAAAAAATTATAATGATGTAACAGTATTAACTTCACCTGATCAATACAAAGATCTAGCAAAACAATTAAAAAATAATAATGGTTCAACTTCCTTAGAGTTTAGAAAAAAGATGTCTCAATATACATTTTCAGAAACTGCATTTTATGACTCATTAATAGCTGACTACTTCAATGAAATTAATTATAATCATCTACCTATAAAAAAAATTATTCACTCTAAATTAGTTAAACAACTTAGATATGGTGAAAATCCACACCAAAAAAGTGGTATTTATTCAATTGATGGTTCTTTAAATCTAAAACAATTACATGGAAAACAGCTTAGCTATAATAATTTTAATGATATTTATGCAGCTCTAACAATCTCAAAAACACTGCCCAATAATAAAGGCTTGGTAATAGTTAAACATGCTAATCCTTGTGGAGTATCTATAATCAAAAATAAATTAAATTGTTATCAAGCCGCTCTAGCATGTGATCCAATCAGCGCTTTTGGTGGGATAGTGTCTTGCAATTTTAAAATTGATACCAAATTAGCTTCAGAATTAAATAAGATTTTTTTAGAAGTTGTGATTGCAAATAATTTTGAAAAAGATGCACTTAAAATTCTTAAAAGGAAAAAAAATCTAAGATTAATAGATGCAAGTTCTTTTGTTTTAAATAAAAAATCAAAAATTAATTCATTCAGTAACGCAATTTTATTTCAAGATGAAGATCAAATAAAATTTACACCTAAAAATTTTAAAGTAGTCTCGAAAGTTAAACCAAATGTTCAACAAATGAAAAATTTGATTTTTGCTTTTAATGTATGTAGATATGTTAAATCAAATGCTATTGTATTAGCTCATAATGAAAGCACTGTAGGTATAGGATCTGGACAACCAAGTAGAATTGATAGTTGTCAAATAGCTATTAATAAAATGAAAAAATTCGTTAATCCAACAGAAAACATTGTTGCAGCCTCAGATGCATTTTTTCCTTTTGTAGATGGTATAGAAAAATTAATTCAATCTGGTGTTTCAGCTGTAGTACAACCATCAGGCTCTAAAAATGATAAAGAGGTGATTCAATATGCGAATGATACAGGAACTGTTTTAGTTTTTTCAAAGACTAGACATTTTAGACATTAATTATTTTATCAATTTTAGCTGCTAAAATAAAATCATTTTCTGAAAGACCTTTAATAGCGTGTGTTGATATATTTATTTTTGCATAACCCCAACCAAAACTTATATCAGGATGATGTCCCTCAGCTTCAGAAATTTTTCCTACTTCATTTATAAATTTTTGACTTTGTAAAAAATTACTAAAAACAAATTTCTTTTCTAGATAATAAATATTTTGTTTATTCTTTATAATATCCCAACCATCAACTTTTTTTTGATAATTATGAATCTCTGATAAATCAAAGGCTGAGATATTTCCCTCACATGGGAGACATTTTTTTTTAAAAAGTTCAGTCATTTTTAAATAATTTTAAATTATTAGATGAATTTTTAATTAAATAATAATTACCAATTGTTTTGTGTCTTTTAGTCAATTTATTTATACTTTCAAGAACATTATCTAATTCAACTTTATTTTTTTGAATATTATAAATCTGATAATCATAATTTTTTAAAAAATTTTTTAAAAAATTAATATTTTTAAAATCAGCAAAAATATATTTAGAAAATTCAATGATTATTATTGGAGAGAAATTTTTAATTGTATTGAGTGCACCATCTATTGCATTCATTTCATGACCCTCAATATCTAACTTAATGAATATTAAAAAATCCCTTAAGTTGTATGCTTGAAGTAAAGTATCAATTTTTATAGTTTTGATTTTGTTTACACTTTTGATATTAAAATGATCATGCGTCAAAGAACTTTCCCAATCATTTTCACTTTCATTAAAATGAAGTTCTTCATTATCTTTGTCAGAAACAGCTTTATTTATAAAAGTAATATTTCTAAAATTATTTAATTTATAATTTTTTAAAAATTCATTTGAAGTATGAGTTGATGCCTCTATAGATATTACATTATTTTTTTTTGAGATTGACGCCGTGTAAAATGAATAAAAACCATAATTACAGCCACAGTCTACTAAAAGAATTTTTTTATAATTTGAGAGTCTATTTATAGTATTAAGTTCATGGTAATCTCCGAATTCACATTTTTTTAGTAAAAAATATGATGTAAAATTTTTTTTAATACTTCCAAATACTTTAAACTTATAAATCTGAATTATTATATCGTTAACTAAAAAATTTCTTATAATTCTAAAAATTACATAATAAAAAGGATTGCTCTTAAATGATCTAATATCTTTATTGTTCAAGAAATTTTGAAATATTTTAGTAATTATTTTAGATTTTATCACAATAAATAATTGGAGCGGGCAAAGGGGGTCGAACCCTCGACCTTCTCGTTGGCAACGAGACGCTCTACCACTGAGCTATGCCCGCACACGTTTGCAATATAATTAGAAGTTTTTTTTAATTCAAGTAATATTAAATATGTTATATTCAAAAAAAATGAAAAAAGAAGATTTACCAAAAAAAATCGCAGTTTTTCCTCTTAGTAATTTCATTATTTTTCCTAATACGTCCGTCCCTTTAAATATATTTGAACCAAGATATGTAGATATGGTTAATGATAGTATGAATAACGATAAATTTATTGGGATGATACAACCTAGGTCTTCAAAAAATATTAATGACAAAATAATAGATCTTCATCAAATCGGATGTTTAGGCAAAATAACAAATTTTAAAGAAATTAAAGGAGGTAGGTTTTTAATTGAATTAAAAGGTTTAATTAGATTTAAAACTATCAAAGAAATTGGATCAAATAAAAAATACAGAGAATTTGAGGTAAATTTTGAAGAATACTTAGATGATTTGACTGAAAAAAATGAAAAAATTAAATTTACTGACTTAGAGCTTATTTTTAAAAATCTTAAATCACTATTTGAAAAAAGAGGTTTTATTATTAATTGGAAAGCACTCGAAAAACAAAATTTGAATGAAACTATTAATGCTCTAGCAATGGCATCTCCATTCAGCTTAGAGGAAAAACAAGTTTTGTTAGAATCGAAAGATTTAGCTACTAGGAAGACAAAAATTTCTGAAATATTAAGCACTTACACTTATGATGATTTTAATAATACTACAATTCAATAATAAAGTTTAATTTGCATTTTTTAATATATCAAATAATTCCTTAAAATTATCATACGAATAATAATATTTGTCAGTTCCGTGAATTCCTTTTGCTTTAAATTTATTTCCACCAGATTCAATTGCAAAATCATTACATTCACTTATTGATGGCATTAATTCAGGATAAAATTTTCTTATTTGTTCTGTAAAAAAAATATCTTCAATTTTTGAAGTTATTATCTCATTTTTACAAAGTTCCAGCATTAATTTTTTATCTCTAAAACTAAATCCACCATTCATAATAAATTTTTTTTCATCATTAAAATTTACACAAACTGGGCCCAACATTGATAAATTTGAAAATTCTGTTTCAGAAATTTTCCTAAGAATTAATGAATCTGATTGAAAAACTAAAATACGCTCTTCCTTGATACTTTTCCATAATTCAGGACTCCTTAAAAGTTCAGAGTATTCTAATAAACTAATTTTTGATTTATTTATAGTAGCTGTATTCGAAATTTTCCCGAAAACATTTTGAACATATTCTATTATTGGCTTCGTACTGACTAACATTAAATTAAAATTTGGCAACTTCTCAATAGCATTTTTTATCACAAGAATTAAATTTAGAGATAATCTTGTCTCTACAATTAACATTAAATTTTTAGCATCATCTTTATGATTAAATGTAATTTTTTTGTTTATGAATTGGTTTAAATAATTTTGACAATTAATTTCTATCATAAATCAGATCATAAATCCTTGATCAGCTATTTTTTTAAAAGATTTGTTTAATAATTTATTTTCTCCTAAAAATTTTACAGATTTGCTTAAAAATGGAATATTAAAATCTTTTTCAAAATTAAAAAACTCATGAATGAAATCTATGCTTTGAGAAAAAATAAAATTCTTATGCTTAGTTTTATTTTCAAAATTTGAAAAAATAGACGTATCTAATGGTAAACCAAGATTAATTCTAAATTTTATCAATTTTAAAATTTCTCTAATATCTCTTATTGACATATTAAAACCTTGCCCTGCCAAAGGATGTAATTTATGCAAAGTGTCCCCAAATGCTAAAATATTTTTATGATAATATGATCTTAAATTTGATGATCTTAATTCAAATTTAATTGGTTTTTCAATTTTTGTTATCAAATATTTTGTATTATATTTTTTTATATATTCTTCTAAATTAGCATTTTTATTACCTTTTACGGAATAAACAATTGAAGTTTCAGTTTGAGAGATTGGTAAATACGCAAAAGGACCATTTTTTGTAAATACCTGTTTTGCAATATCGTTTTTGATTACTTTTTTATGATGAATAATTGTTGCATATGCAAAACTTTTGTAGTTTTTATCAATTTTCTTATAAAAAATATTTCTTGAAAGATGATTATTTGGATCACAATTAAAAACCAAATCATAATTTTTGGTAATTAAGTCATAATTTCTAAAAGTTTTCTTGATTTGGAAATGTTTATTTTTTCTTAATTCATCATTCAAATAATTAGATAATTCATTATTTTTAATTAATGAGAATAATTGATCATCATTATTGTCAAAATTTAATATTTTTTCTTCACCAAAACTATCACTATAAATTTCTATTCTATTTATATTCCATGATAATTTTTTAATATTTAATATATTTTCATTAAAAAATTCAATATTGGATTTCGAGATTCCTATTGTTCGAATTTTATTTTGAGTATGCTTGTTATCTCCAGAAAAAATATCAACATATATTCCCTGGTTAACTAAAGTTTTAGCCAAAGTTAAGCTAGTTAGACCACCTCCTAAAATACATACTTTCATAATATTTTTAATTTTAACAATAAAAATTAGATGATACAAAGTGGTATATTTGATTCATCTAATATGGATATAAAAAAACTAGCTAATACTGTACTAATTTTTATCGTTAAAAGATTGATTGAAATATCAGGTATTTTTATTTCAATTATAGGTATTTTATTACTTTTATCACTGGTTTCTTATTCTCCTGACGATCCCAATTTTATTTTTCCAGAAAATACCGAAATTAATAATTTTTTAGGATTTCAAGGAAGCTATACTTCAGATCTCTTTTTTCAATCTGTTGGTTTGATTTCTTTTTTGGTTCCACTTACTTTTTTCTTCTCAGGAATAAACATATTTAGAAGAAAAGAATTTTTTATATTTATTGAAAATTTATTTTTTTTAATACTATATTGTCTGATTGGATCGTTATTTTTTAATTATTTTCATGATGAGTCATTTAATCTTTACATTAATGGTAATGGGGGTTTTGTAGGAAATTATTTAGTCGAAACTTTTATAAATTCATTAATAAAACCTTACGAAAATTTTGCTTATTATTTTTTAATAATTTTAACTTCAATTTTATTTTTATTTAGTATTAATCTTAATTTAAAAAATTTGCTACGAATTACAAAAAGATTGTTCACTAAAGAAGAGACTAAAAATTATACAAATAAAAATGAATTAATAAATCAATATATACCCCAAGAAGAAATTAAAAATTTAATACAAGAAGATTTACCATTTATCAAAGCAGAAAATACTATTTCTCAAAATAAAAAAAAGTTTCATTTGCCTTCAATTGATTTATTAAAAATACCTAATAAAAAAGAAAGAGAAAAATTAAACCAAAATGAAAATTTCGATCCAAAGTTTTTAGAAAAAATACTTTTAGATTTTGGTGTTAATGGAAAAATAAAAAAAGTAAGTCATGGTCCTGTAGTTACTTTAAATGAATTTGAACCTGCTGCAGGTATCAAAGTATCAAAAATTATAAATCTTTCTGACGACATAGCTAGAAACACTAGTTCTGAATCTGCAAGAATATCTATTATTCCTGGAAGTAATACAGTTGGTATAGAACTTCCAAATTCATCTAGAGAAAATGTTTATTTAAGTGAAATCTTAAGTAATTCTGATTTTAAAAGAAAAGAAATAAAATTACCAATTGCTTTAGGAAAAAATATTTCTGGCAAAGCAATTATAGGAGATTTGACATCTATGCCTCATTTATTGATTGCAGGTACAACTGGTTCAGGAAAATCAGTTTGTATCAATACAATTATACTATCCCTCCTATATCGTCATTCACCTGATAAATGTAAATTTATTCTGATAGATCCAAAAATGTTAGAATTATCAACTTATGAAGGTGTCCCACATTTGCTTTGTCCAGTAATCACAGAAGCAAAAAAAGCTGCTTCCGTTTTAGGATGGGTTGTCAAAGAAATGGAGAGTAGATACAGACTAATGACAAAAGAAGGTGTTAGAAATATTGATGGATATAATTCAAAACATAAACTCCCAATGCCCTACATCGTTGTAGTAGTTGATGAAATGTCAGATTTAATGTTGGTTGCTGGAAAAGAAATTGAAAATTATATTCAGAAATTATCTCAAATGGCAAGAGCAGCTGGAATTCATATTATCATGGCAACACAGAGACCTAGCGTAGATGTAATCACTGGAACAATTAAAGCAAACTTCCCAACACGAATATCATTCCAAGTAACATCAAAAATAGATAGTAGAACTATTTTAGGAGAACAAGGAGCTGAGCAATTATTAGGAAAAGGTGATATGCTTTACATGTCATCAGCGAATAGAATGGTTAGGATTCATGCACCATTTGTATCCGATAATGAAATAGAAAAGATAAATAATTTTCTCAGATCACAAGAGGAGCCTGATTATATAGATGAAATATTAAATTTTGTAGATGAAAAAGAAATCAATGAAAGTTCCAAAAACCAAGGAGAAATAGATGAACTTTATCAAACTGCAGTGGAAATGATTAAATCTGAGGGTAAGGCATCAACATCTTTCTTACAAAGAAAATTACAAATTGGCTATAACCGTGCTGCGAGAATAATTGACATGATGGAAGCTGATGGAATTGTGAGCAAGGCAAATCACGTTGGAAAACGTGATGTTCTTAAATGAAAAAGTATTTATTTTTTTTATTTATATTACTTTATACAAATCCAGTAGCTGCATCTATTAAAGAAAATATAATTCAAAATTTAGAAAATATCAAAAATTTGTCATTTAATTTCGAACAAAATATAAATGGAAAAATTGAAAATGGTAATTGCCAACTTGAATACCCAAAGAAAATTTTCTGTAATTACAATCTTAAAAATAAAAAAAAATTAGTTTCTAATGGTAGATCATTAGTAATTAAAACAACTAATAGTTTTTATATTTATCCAATTGAAAAAACACCTCTAAATTTAATTTTAGATAAAGAATTTTTATTGGATAAAATAAAAAATTTAAGCGAAATAGATATAGATAATAAATACATTAATTTCATCTTTTTTGAAAATGAAAATGAAATAAATATTTTTTTTGATAAAAAAAACTTTAATTTAATTGGTTGGCAAACTACAGATATTTATCAAAATCTCAGTATAACTTATTTGAATTCAATTAAAAAAAACCAAAAATTCAAAAAAAACTTATTCAGACTGCCAACTCAAAATTAATCTAAATTGTAATTGTTTCTTTTTTGAAAACCTTCATGCCTCTTGAAATATAATTATTTAAAGCATTTTTATGATCTAAAGAACAAGTGTGAACCCAAACTCTTTTTGGTTTGTTAGAAAAAGATTTTTTAATTGCTATTGATAACAAGTAGGATCCTAATTTTTTATTATGGTATTCCTCAAGTAAACCTAAATAAGCTATCTCAATTTCATCTTGATGAATGTTCAGCTCAAAATAACCCACAAAATCATTGTTCTTTTTCAACACATATGTTTTAACATTTTTACTTGATGAATAATCGATCCATTGTCTTTCATTCCAAGCCAATCTATCAACCCACTTATGATTTTTACCTATATTTTTATAAAAAAATCTATTTAATTGAAAATTAGGTGGATCAATTAAATCTACATTAAATTCTTTTGAAGGACGAGTTGACTCAACTAAGTCGTTAATCGAATATATTTCTAAATAATTTCTATCTATTTTATTCACTCAACCATCTTGCCAACTTTTTCACCCCCAAACAAATGAAAATGTAAGTGAGGTACTTCTTGGCCTCCATGCTCACTGATATTAGCCAATGCTCTATAACCTTTGCCAGTATTAACCGATATACCCAATTTTTTTGCGACAATATTTATTCCTTTTAGCAATCCAACCATTTCATCTGAAGTAGCTTTTTCACTAAAATCATCAAGATCCATATATTTGCCCTTAGGTATTACTAGAGCATGAATTTTTTTTTGAGGGTTTATATCATGAAAAGATAACACAAAGTCATCTTCATAAATTTTTTTACAAGGAATTTCTCCTCTTAAAATTTTAGCAAAAATGTTATTGTCATCGTAAGTCATTTTTTCTTTTGTTCAGTTCATTCATAACATCTTCTATTTTTACATCATTAGCCTCTAAATACATTATTAAATGATAAAAAACATCTGCAGCTTCATGAATTTTGTTTGAATTATTTTCTACAGCTTCGATAAGTTCATTAATTTCTTCCAAGATCTTCTCTTTGCTCAAAGATTTATCGCTGAGTAATTTGTTAGTATAGGATCCATCAACAGGAGATCTTTTTCTTTCTCTTGCAAGATTGAATAAATTTTCTAGAGTGCTTAACATACTAAATTCTAACAGGTATTCCTTTCGAGTCCAAATATTCCTTAGCTTCCTTAACTGAATATTTTCCATAATGAAATATGGATGCTGCCAAAACAGCACTAGCTTTACCTGATTGAATTCCATCAACCAGATGATCTAAATTCCCCACTCCACCTGATGCAATTAATGGAATATTAACTTTAGATGAAATTTTAGACATTAAATCGATATCATAACCAATTTGTGTTCCATCTCTATCCATTGAAGTAACTAATAACTCTCCTGCGCCATTTTCTTCCATTTGTTTTGCATACTCTAAGGCATCAATTCCACTATTATTTCTTCCTCCATGTGTAAATACTTCCCATTTATCTCCATTCTTTTTTGCGTCTATTGCAACAACAATGCATTGAGACCCAAATTTTTTTGAACTTTCAATAACTACTTTTGAATTTTCAACTGCAGTAGTATTAATTGAAACTTTATCTGCACCACAATTAAGTAATTTATTTATATCTTCTACACTTCTGATTCCGCCACCCACTGTCAAAGGGACAAAACATTTTTTCGAAGTTTTTTTTACAACATCATAGATAATATCTCTATTTTCATTAGATGCAGTTATATCTAAAAAACAAATTTCATCCGCCCCACCATCACTATAAATTTTCGCTTGCTCTACAGGATCTCCTGCATCCTTTAAATCAATAAAATTGATACCTTTAACAACACGTCCATTTTTAACATCCAAACAGGGAATAATTCTATTTTTAAGCATCTTCTTTTACTAATTCTTCTAATTTGATATCACCATCATAAATAGCTTTACCAACTATTATACCTTCAACATTTTTTAAATTCTTTGCTTTTTTAATGTCATCTATTGATGAAACCCCGCCAGATATAATCACAGGACAATTAGATATCTCTGCAACTTTTAATGTTTCATCAAAATTTGGGCTTTGTTTCATACCATCTCTATTAATATCAGTATAAATCAATCTACTTACACCATAGTCATTAACTTCCTTTAAATAATCTAGCATCATTAGATTAGATTTTTCTTTCCATCCAGATACTGACAAATATCCATCTTTAGAATCTAAACCTAAAGCTATTTTATCAGGAAATTTTTCACATGCTTCTTTTAAAAAATTTTTATCCTTTATTGCAGCACTTCCTAAAATTATTTTTTCAGCACCAACATCAATATATTTTTGAATATTATCAAGATTTCTAATACCACCACCTATTTCCACTTTAAGATCAAATTTAACAACTATGTCTTTGATAATATCTTGATTAACAGCTTCACCAGTTAAAGCTCCATCTAAATCAACTATATGTAAATTTTTAAAACCATAATCTCTGTATTTTCTAGCTTGTTCAAGTGGAGACATTTCATATTCAGTTTTTTTATCAAAATCTCCCTTAACTAATCTTACACACTTTTTATCTTTAATATCTATCGCAGGAAATATTTTCATTTTAATTTTTTATATCTATTTCTGATATTGTTGCATTCATATTAATGTTGTTTTCTTTCTCTTTTTTAGGAAAAGTAATTTTCTTTCCATTTTCTATATTTTGACAAGCACTTAAAATTAATAACACTAGAATCAAGAAATTAGTTTTCATTATTTTATAAGTTAATAAAATTATCAATTATTTTAAGTCCTATTTTGTCACTTTTTTCTGGATGAAATTGTGTTCCAAAAATATTTTCTTTTTCAATAGAACAAACAATATTTGAGGAATAATCTGTTGTTGCTGAAATTACATTTTTATCATTTGGAATAAATTCATAACTATGGACAAAATACATGTGAGAGTTATTTCTTATATTTTGAAAGATTTTGCTTTCCTTAATAATTTTGATTTCGTTCCAGCCAATATGAGGAAGTTTATATTTGCCATTTTGATTGTCTATTTTAGAAACTTTACCTGAAATCCAACCCAAACCTTTAGTTTCAGTTTCTTCGTAACCAATATCCGCGAACATCTGTAAACCTACACAAATTCCAAGAAGAGGTTTTTTGTAAGTTATTGCAAATTCATTTAATGTGTCTGTAAGACCATTAATTTTATTTAAAGCATCTACACAGCTTTTAAATGAGCCCTGCCCTGGCAAAACTACTTTGTCACTCGATTTTATCTTATTTAAATCTGAAGTTACTTCTATACTTACTTTATCTTGAGCAACTTCTTTAAAAGAGTTTATTACCGAGCTTATATTGCCCGAATTATAATCAACAATTGTAACGTTCATTAAACTTATAAAGAACCTTTGGTAGAAGGAATTGATTTCTTATTCCTGGGGTCCATTTCCAATGCTGTTCTTAATGATCTTGCTAATCCTTTAAAACAAGACTCAATAATGTGGTGACTATTGTCACCATAAATATTTTCAACGTGCAAGGTAATTCCAGCTGCTTGCGAGAAAGCTTGAAACCACTCTTTAAATAATTCTGTATCCATTTCACCGAGCTTTTCTACTTTAAGCTTAACCTTCCAAATTAAATAAGGTCTATTAGAAACATCAATAGCTACTCTTGTTAATGTTTCGTCCATAGGAATCATTGCATGTGCATATCTTCTAATTCCAATAAATTTTTTTGAAGCTTTTTTTAATGCCTCACCAATAGCAATACCTGTGTCTTCAGTAGTGTGATGTAAATCAATATGGGTATCACCTTTAGCTTTTATGTTCATATCAATAGAGGAATGTTTAGATAATTGCTCTAACATATGATTAAGAAAGCCTATACCAGTATCTATTTTATACTTTCCTTTACCATCAATATTAAGATCAACACTGATGCTGGTCTCTTTAGTTTTTCTGCTTATTTTACCTTTGCGCTTCATAATTAAAAACAGGTATACATATATTATTCAATTATGGCAATAATACTAAACCTGGGCTTGAACTATCAAAAATAATATCCATTTATAAGCTATGACAACAATTGTATTAGTAAGAAAAAATAATGAAGTAGTTGTAGCAGGTGATGGCCAAGTTAGTATGGGAAACACTGTTGTTAAAAGCACTGCTTCTAAAGTTAGAAAAATTGAAAAAAGAGGTGTTGTTGCAGGATTTGCAGGATCTACAGCAGATGCACTTACATTGTTTGAAAGACTTGAGGCAAAATTAGAGAAACATGCAGGTAACTTATCGAGAGCAGCTGTTGAGCTAGCAAAAGACTGGAGAACAGATAAATATTTAAGAAGACTTGAGGCATTAATGGCTGTGGGTGACAAAGAAAACAGTTATATCATTTCTGGTACTGGAGATGTTCTAGAACCAGAGGGTGATGTTATTGGAATTGGTTCTGGTGGCAACTATGCGTTAGCAGCTGGAAAAGTTTTGATGGGAACAGAAATGAACGCAGAACAACTTGCAAAAAAAGCAATAGAGGTAGCAGCTGAAATATGTGTGTTTACAAATAATAATGTTAAAATTGAAAAAATATAATGGATAATTCAAACGTTACAAAACTACATCCAAAAGAAAAAAATCAAAATTCAGAGTCTTCAATAGGCAGCTCACTTTCACCTAGAGAAATAGTTTCTGAGCTTGATAGATTTGTTGTAGGACAAAATAAAGCGAAAAAAGCAGTAGCAGTTGCATTAAGAAATAGATGGAGAAGACAAGCCTTAATGGGTGAAATGAAAAATGAAGTTCTTCCAAAAAATATTTTAATGATAGGACCAACTGGTGTTGGAAAAACAGAAATTTCAAGGAGATTATCAAAATTAGCTGAAGCACCTTTCGTGAAAGTTGAAGCCACAAGATTTACAGAAGTTGGTTATGTTGGAAGAGATGTTGAACAAATTATAAGAGATCTAATTGAAATAGCTATTTCAATGGAAAAAGTTAAAAAAAGAAAAGAAGTATATGCTAAAGCGCAAAAGTTAGCTGAAGAAAAAGTTTTAGATGCACTTGTTGGAAAAAAAGCAAGTTTAGCAACAAGAGAAAGTTTTAGAAAAAGATTAAGAAATGGTGATCTAGATGATAATGAAATTGAAATTGCGGTAAGTGATACAGGGGGAAGTGGCACATCATTTGAGATACCAGGGATGCCAGGGGCTAATGTTGGTATGATAAACATTGGAGAAATGCTTGGTAAATCTATGGGCGCAAAAGAAAAAAAGAAAAAAATGACAGTGAAAGAATCTCATGAAATTTTATTAAATGACGAGTCTGATAAATTAATTGAACAAGACAAGATCATTAAAGCCGCAAAGACATCGACCGAAAATAATGGAATAGTTTTTTTAGATGAAATTGATAAAATTTCTGGAAGGACCGATAGAGTTGGCGGTGATGTTTCTAGAGAAGGAGTTCAAAGAGATTTATTACCTTTAATTGAGGGAACAACTGTAAATACAAAATATGGTCCAATTAAAACAGATCATATATTATTTATTGCATCAGGTGCATTTCAACTAGCGAAACCATCTGATCTATTACCAGAACTACAAGGAAGATTACCGATTAGAGTTGAGTTAGAAGCTCTTACAAGTGATGATTTTAAAAGAATTTTAAAAGAACCTGATTATAGTTTGATTAAACAGTATGTAGCATTATTAAAAACTGAAAATGTCGACTTAGAGTTTTCAGAGGATGGAATTGATACTATCGCAAAAATAGCTTCAGAAGTAAATGCAACAGTTGAAAATATTGGTGCAAGAAGATTACATACGATAATTGAAAAAATATTAGATGATATAAGTTTTACTGCAACTGACAGATCTGGAGAAAAAATTATTATTAACAAGGAATATATTTCTAAAAATCTTGATAATTTAGTAAAAGATACTGATCTTTCAAAATTTATTTTATAATTTTTTTTTTAAAAAAATATAGAAAGCACCACTTCCACCGTCTTCTATTTCTGCGTCAGAAATATTTAAGATTTTGTTCATTAATTCAGAATTTTTTTTAATATAGTCTGGTACAGAAAATTTTAATATACCAAGATTTTTTGAAACATAAGGGTTCCTTTCATTTTCTGAATGAAGTCCTTTTCCTGTAATTATGACTAATTTTTTGATGCCTTTTTTATAAGAATCATTAATTAAACTCTCTACTTTACTATTCGCTTCTTCCAAAGAATAACCATGCAAATCAAATTTTTGAGTTTTTATTATTTCCTTTTTAGTATACTTGGAATCTTTATCGGGCAAACTTTCATTTTTAGATAAAAAATCTTCCCAATCTTTTTTATCTTTATCTGAAATTTTATTGCTCAATTATGTTAAAATATCTACTAATTGCCAATTCGGGTTATTAGATCTCATATCTCTTGAAAAGACCCAAGTATCATAAATTTTTTTTATTTTTTCTGGATCACCAGATATAATTTTTTTATCCTTGTCTCTTATACAAGTTATTACTTCACCAACAAAGTCTACGGTCACTTGAAGTAAATTATTTGTTTTTTTATGTTCCTTAATATCTGCTGAATTAACACCAATGAAAGTAATTTCTGCAAAATGACCTTTATTACTTCTCTCTTTTAAAGCTTGATTAAATTGTTCTTGTATTTTTTGACTTAACAAAGGTTTACTTTTTACAAGTTTATTGTCGTCATCACTGAAGTCTGTAATAATAGTTTCGTAGGCTATTTTAGCGCCTTTTAAAAAATCTTTTTGAGCAACTTCATCAAAATTCAGATTTTGTTCTTTTTTAATTTTTGTATCTACATTTTTTAAAATTTCTTGAAACTGAGGTGCCGATTTTCCTTCAAATCCTGTTCTTTTTCCAAGGATTCCTCTTAATCTTAAAAAAATAAAACCTGCAATCATTGCAAGCAAAATTATATCTATGTACTCAAAACTATAGTTCATAAATTATAACTTAATTACAATGTTGAATAATTTCAACTAACAATTACATTAAAGACAAATGAACACAGTTCTTTTAGGCATTATTTTAGTTCCAATTATTGAAATTTATCTATTTATTAAGATAGGTGGTCAAATTGGAGCATTTAACACCATTTCCTTAATATTCATTACAGCTATCGTGGGTGTAATTTATGCACGATATGAAGGCTTGAATACTTTGAGATCTGGTTTCTCACAATTAGTTAAAAATGAATTACCGACTTATGAAATAATTTCTGGTGCTACGATTGCACTTGCTGCTGTGATGTTAATAATACCTGGTTTTGCTACAGATACATTAGGGTTTTTGTTATTATTTCCATTTTCAAGAAAAATACTTTTGGGAAAATTTTTAAAAAAATTTAAAAAAGAGACAACTACAAAAAAACCCTATATAGAGGGTGAATTTGAAGATATCGATGATGACAAAAACAGAAAAATATAAAATTTTAACAAAATATATAAAAGATATGTCTAGTGAAACTCCTGACATTGAAACTTTTTTGTTTGTAAAAAAAAATATAGCAAAATATCAATTAAACATCGACATAAACTCTCAACCGTTAAAGAATAAATTAGTTGAGATAAATACCACTCTTAAATATGAGGATAAAGAACAAACTAATAAAAAATCTTATTTTGAAATAGTTTTTTCAACAGTAATAAAGGTGAATGAAGATGTAAAAGAAAAAAAAGAAATTGAAAAAATAATTCTTTGTGATGTGCAAAAAGAAATCTATCCTAATATTGAGACTTCATTTCTAAATTTACTACATAATTCTGGCTTTCCTGAGGTCAAATTTGAAAAAAAAATTGATTTTGAAAAACTTTATAGTCAAAGATTTAATTAAAATAATTCTTTTTTAAAATAGTTTTAAGATAATTCTCATGTCTTTTTTTTTCTTCATCAGAAGCTTTGATAATTTTTTTAAAATATGAAACATTCTTTTCATTTGTTTCAAATTTATTTATTTCTTGATTGTTAAAATTTAAAACTGGCTCTTTTTGATCAATTAAATTTATGTATACTTTAGACAAAAGTTCACAGTCAACAAGAGCTGTATGTTTAATTCTTTTTGAATTATCAATCCTATATCTTTTACATAACGAGTCTAAATTAATTTGAGATCCTGGAAATTTATCTCTTGCGATAGTTAAAGTGTCAACAATCTCATTGTTTAAAGGTTCTTTTCCCATTATCTTTAATTCATTATTCAAATGTGATAAATCAAACTCTGCATTGTGAATTACCAATCTTTTATCTTTTACAAATGATAAAAAATCATCAACTACCTCTTTGAATTTTTTTTGTTTAGATAAAAATTCATCTGTATATCCATGTACTTTTAATGCAGTTTCAGACACTTTTCTTTCTGGGTTTAAATAACAATGAAAATTATTTCTTGTAGGTATCAGGTTATCCAGTTCTATACAGCCTATTTCAACAATTCTATGTCCATCTCTTACATTTAAACCAGTCGTCTCAGTATCAAGTATTATTTCTTTCATAATTATATTTGTTTTAAAATATTTTTAACGTTTTTTACAATTGTTCTTTTAGTAAAATCATTTTTGATTATAAATTGAGATCTTTTTTTTTTATAATCAAGTGATAGTTGAATTTTTTTGAATTTTATAAATATTTTTTTATTAAAATTTTTCCTTTTTCTTAAATTTTTTAGAATATCAGATTTTTTAGCTTGAATAAAAATAAGAATATCATTTTTTTTATTTATTTTATTTTCTAATAAAAGCGGTATATCTAAAACAACTATTTTTTTATTTCTATTCTTTCTAAGAAAACTATGCATACTTTTTCTTATTTCCAAATGAACAATTCTCGTAATTTTTTTTAAATTACTTTTCTTATCTAATATTGCTTTAATAATATTATATTTATCTATTGGAAATTTAATGAAATATTTTGGTAAAATTTTTCTCAGTTTAAAAAAAGTATTTTTATCTTTTTTATATAATTTATAAACTTCCTTATCAGCGTTAAAAACTGGATATCCAAAGCTTTTAGCAACATAACTTTTGCCTGATCCAATATCTCCTAAAATTCCAATTCTTTTCATCAATTTAAAAATTTATCTAACTGATCATCAATTTTTGGATAAATATCATGCCAAATATTAAAAGCAGAGGCGGCCTGATAAATAAACATTTTTCTTCCATTTTCTATTTTATTGCCTTTTGCCTTTGCTTTTTTCAAAAAATTCGTTTCTTTTGGATTGTAAATCACATCATAAAAAAACTTTTCTTTTTCAATTTTTGAAAAATCTAAATTAAGTTCATCATTATTATTCAAGCCTAAACTGGTTGCATTAATTACCATATCAAAATGAGGTACTTCTCCCCATTTAACAATTGCTAAATCGTCGAATAACCTCTTTATAGCTTCGGCTTTATTTTTAGTTCTATTTGATATTGTAATTTCTAATGCTCCCATTTTTCTTAGAGCAAAAATGATAGATGATACCACTCCACCAGCACCTATTATAAAAATTTTCTTCCCCCTTACATCAAATTTTGAGGCTTTAATAGCTAACTTGAAACCATCTATATCGGTATTATGACCAATTAACTTTCCGTTTTTAAAATATATTGTGTTAACCGATTGAGTATCTTTTGCTTCAGTGCTTAATTCATCTAAAAGTGGAATTACTGATTTTTTAAAGGGAACAGTAACATTAATACCATTAATTTTTTGTTCTTTAACTTCTAGAATAATATTTTTAAGATCATTTTCATCAAGTTTTTTTTTATCATAAACAGCATTAATATTATTTTCTTTTAACCAGTGGTTGTGAAGCTTAGGCGACAAAGAATGATTTATTGGATTTCCAATTACTAAGTATTTTTTCATATATAATTGTCCAAATATTCTTTGATTTTTTTAACCGGCAGTCCCATAATTGTATCTTCATCTCCATCTATTTTTGAAAATAAAGATCTACCCTCTCCTTCAATTTGATAAACATTGTATGCGTATAAAGCTTCATCGCTTATTTTTTCTAAATATTTTTTTAACTCTTCTTCAGACATTTTTTTCATTGTTAGTGCTGCTTTATCTGTATAATTCCAAATCATTGTTCCGTTTTTAGAAATACATACTGAACTGACTAAATTATGTCTTTTACCATTAAGTTTTTTAAGAATATTTAGGGCTTCTTTTCTATCTTTTGGTTTTGATATTATTTGCCCATCTAAATCAATAACACTATCTGCACCAAGAACAATCTCGTCAGGATATTTTTGACTAACTTTATTAGCCTTAAGTTCGGCTAAATTTTTAGATATTATTGATGGAGAGGCTTTTTCTTTTTTTAAGCTGTCTTTTACGACATCCTCATCTATTTGAGAAGGTTCAACTTTGTTCGTAATATTATTTTGATCAAGTATTTCTTTTCTCACTTTACTTTTAGAAGCAAGTATTATTTTAACCATTTTGTTTATATATTTCGTATATCTTAATTACTGAAGCTGCAGTTTCTTCCACTGATTTTCTAGTAACGTCAATCGAAGGCCATTGATATTTCTTAAATGTTTTTTTTGCTTCATCAACTTCTTTTTTTATTTTTTCAATGTCAGTATAAGATTTATTTTCTGTTTCTTTAAGTGAGTTCATTCTATTTTTTCTAATATCAGCAAGTCTTTCTGGTTCAGTATTCAAACCAACAACACATGAAATTTGCGGATTTTCTTTTAATACCTCTGGAATTGATTTATCATTAACCAAAGGAATATTTGAAGTCTTAAATCCTTTATTAGCAAGATAAATTGATGTTGGAGTTTTGCTTGTTCTGCTTACACCCAGTAAAATAATGTCCGACTTCTCAATCTCTTTAGTTAAATTTCCATCATCGTGATTCATTGTAAACTGTATTGCTTCAATTCTTTTATAATATTCGTCATTCAAAGCATATTGTCCACTTGGTTGATGTGATGCTTTTTGATTTAAAAGTTTAGAAAAACTCAATATCAAGTCTCCTAAAACTCCAAAACATGGAATCTTTTTATCATCACTAGTATTAGCAAGATATTTGGCTAAATTACTATCCACTATAGAATACAAAATTATAGAATTTGAGTCTTTTTCCGCTTCAGATAAAATTTTAAATATTTGATTTTCTGTTCTAGTAAAAGAACAGGTGTGTATTTTATATTCGATATTTTTAAACTGTGCTTTTATAGCAAGAAAAATTCTATCAAGAGTTTCTCCTGTAGAGTCAGAAATAAGATAAATTTGATATGTATTACTCATGTATTAAATGTTGGTAACTATTTATTATTTAAATCATATTTTATAATTTTAAAATTTTTAAATAAATGTTGTAGAACTTGATTTTTATTAACATTTTTAACCAAATGTATAGTATTATAGGTAAATTTGAAGGTTTTGTTAATAAGCTTCATTTTTTCATATATATTTAATAAATTTAAAGATCTAGATGTTAATAAAAAGTTGATAAAATGTTTATTAAATATAATCACCGTTATTCACAATTTACACTAATAATACAATCTAAATATATTTAATTATTAATATGTCACTAATTAGAGAAGTAATAATAAATAAAAAAAACAACATCAATCCTGTATGGATAATGAGACAAGCGGGTAGATATTTACCTGAATTTAGAGAAATAAGAAAAAATAATCCAGACTTTATTAAATTATGTTTAAATGAAAAATTATCATCTGAAATAACACTTCAACCATTAAAAAGATTTGATTTAGATGCTGCTATAATTTTTTCAGATATATTAATGTTACCATATGGTTTAAATCAAAAGGTTGAATTTAAGAAAAACTTAGGTCCAATTTTAGGTGATTTAAATTTAGATGAAGTTTCTAAACTAGATGAAATTGATTTTGTTAAGAAAATTTATCCGGTTTATAAAGCTATAAATTTAGTAAGTAAAAATAAATTAATTAAAAACAAAACTACAATAGGTTTTGTCGGTGCTCCTTGGACACTTTTAGTTTATATGATAAATAAACAATCTCCCAAGTTGAAATTAAAAGATAATTTTTTTAAAGATGATTTTTTAATAAATAGAATTTTAATTATATTAGAAAAATTTTTAAAGGTTCATATTAAAAATCAAATAGATAATGGAGCCGAAATAATACAAATTTTTGATAGTTGGGCAGGATTGTTAAATGAAAAAGATTTACCTAATTTCGTTTTTATACCCACTCTAAACTTAGTTGAATATATTAAATCGTTAAAAATACCCGTTATATGTTTTCCCAAAGGAATAAAGAATTATAAAAATTATTGTGAAATTGTTAAACCAGATGCAATTTGTATTGATTATGAAGTAGATCCAATAAAAATTAGTAAGGAAATAAAGATACCTATTCAAGGCGGATTGGATCCAAAAATATTATTGACAGATAAAAATAATTTAAAAAAAAATATTATAAAATATTTAGATATATTCAAAGACCATCCTTATATCTTTAATTTAGGTCACGGTATTTTACCCGACACAGATCCAAATATGATGGATTATTTAGTAAAAACTGTAAAAGATTATTAAATGAAAAAAGCTGTTATTTTATTTAATTTAGGTGGTCCAGATAAATTAGAAAACGTTGAACCTTTTTTGTTTAATTTATTCAATGACCCCGCAATTTTAAATTTACCTAATTTTCTAAGGTATCCTTTGGCAAAATTCATAGCCAACAGAAGAGCTCCAACTGCAAAAAAGATCTATGAAGAGTTGGGAGGATCATCACCCATCCTAAGGCTTACCAAAGAACAGTCTTCTGCTTTGGAATTAAAACTTAACAAAGAAGATAATTTATCGGAATATAGGTGCTTCGTAGTAATGAGGTGTTGGCACCCAAGAGCAGAAAATGTTATTAAAGATGTAATTAATTATGACCCAGAGGAAATAATACTTATACCACTTTATCCTCAGTATTCAGCCGCAACTTCTGGCTCATCCTTTAAAGAATGGAACGACACTTGTAAAAAAAATAATTTTAAAGTGAGAACAAGTACAATTTGTTGTTACCCTACGGATAAAAATTTTGTTGAAGCACATAAAGATGAAATACTAAAAAAGATTAGTAATGTTACAAATTTTAAATTAATTTTTTCTGCACATGGTTTGCCTGAAAAAAATATTAAAAAAGGTGATCCATATCAGTGGCAAGTAGAAAGATCAGTAGACGAAATTGTTAAATCTTTAAATATTAAAAATTTAGACTGGATATTAAGTTATCAAAGTCGAGTTGGACCTTTAAAATGGATCGGGCCATCAACTGAGGATATAATTGTGAAAAATTCAAAATTAGGAAAACATATTATTATTGTCCCTATTGCGTTTGTATCAGAACATTCTGAAACCTTGGTTGAATTAGATATAGAATACAAAGAATTAGCAGACAAGAATGGTTGTAAAAACTACTCTAGAGTGCCAGCGCTTGGTGTAAATGACAAATATATAAAAGCGATGTCAGATCTAATAATTAATAAACAAGATTACAATTATAATGGAGAACTCTTTCCTCCCAAGATACAATGCCCAAATCAATTTAAAAAATGTCCATGCTTAAATTATGAATAGTTACTTGTTATTTAAAAGTTTACACTTGATAGCTGTTATTTCCTGGATGGCTGGCCTTTTATATTTGCCGAGAATATTTGTTTATCACTCTGAAAATGAAAATGAAATTATTAGAAATGTATTCAAAACAATGGAAAGAAAGTTGTTCTATTATATTATGACACCGGCTATGGTCTTAAGCTGGTTGTTTGGGTTGGTTTTAATTCATGAAATAGGTTTTGATCAATTAGCCAATCTATGGCTTCAATTAAAGCTAGTTTTAGTAGTATTTTTAACTGTCTATCATTTTTATCTGGGATCATTACTTAATCAGTTCAAAATTGATCAAAACAAAAAGACATCTAAATTTTATCGTTATATTAATGAAATACCAACTTTATTGTTAATTTTAATAGTTTTTATAGTAGTTTTTAAGCCGATATGAGGTTGAATTTTTTTAAATAGTATATATATTAATCATATTATTAAGTCCTTAATAATTTTTAATCATGAACATACAAGAATTAAAACTCAAATCGTCTGAACAGCTTATTACTCAAGCTGAAGAATTGGGTATTGAAAATGCTAGCACATTACGTAAGCAAGAAATCCTTTTTGCTATTCTCAAAAAAGTTGCTGAAAAAGAAGAAATTACTGGAGCGGGTGTTCTTCAACTATTGCAAGATGGTTTTGGTTTTTTGAGAGCGATGGAATCCAACTATCTTCCAGGTCCTGATGATATTTACGTAAGTCCAAGCCAAATAAGAAAGTTTGGTTTAAGAACAGGAGATACTGTGGAGGGTCCAGTAAGGGCACCAAAAGAGGGTGAAAGATATTTTGCTTTATTGCAAGTAAGTAAAATAAATTTTGAAGAACCAGATAAATCTAGACATAAAATAGCATTTGATAACTTAACACCTCTTTATCCAGATAAGCAGCTAGTAATGGAAGTTGAGATGGTTAAAACCGAAAAAAAACCAGATTTAACACCGAGATTGATAGATCTCGTTAGCCCAATTGGTAAAGGACAAAGATCAATTATTATATCTCCCCCGAAGGCTGGAAAAACAATGATTTTACAAAGTATTGCTAACTCAATAGCAAAAAATTACCCAGAATGTTATTTAATAGTACTGTTAATTGATGAACGTCCTGAAGAAGTAACAGATATGCAAAGAACTGTAAAAGGTGAGGTTATAAGTTCCACATTTGACGAACCTGCTCAACGTCATGTAGCTGTTGCCGAGATGGTTATAGAAAAAGCTAAGAGATTAACTGAGCATAAAAAAGATGTAGTCATATTACTAGACTCCATTACGAGATTAGGTAGAGCATACAACGCAGTGATCCCAAGCTCTGGAAAAGTTTTGACAGGTGGTGTTGATGCTAATGCTCTTCAACGACCTAAAAGATTTTTTGGTGCTGCCAGAAATATAGAAGAAGGCGGATCGCTTACAATTATATCAACAGCTCTAATTGATACTGGAAGTAGAATGGATGAAGTAATTTTTGAAGAGTTTAAAGGAACAGGAAATAGTGAAACTGTGCTTGATAGAAAAATTGCTGATAAAAGAATTTATCCAGCAATAGATATAACTAAATCTGGTACGAGAAGAGAGGAATTACTATTTGATAAAAATGATCTTCAAAAAATGAATGTATTAAGAAGAATTATAGCCCCTATGGGCACGATGGATGCAATAGAATTTATTAGTTCAAAATTAAAAGATACAAAAAATAATGCTGAATTTTTCAACTCTATGAATAAACCAGCATAGCTTTCAATGTCTTCAGATGACAACAATCAAAAAATTTTGATTGAAAGAGCACTAGAATTTCACAAAAAGGGAAAAATAAAAGAAGCTATTAATTTATATTTAGATTTAATTTCTGACAAAAAAAAAGATCCACAACTTTTATTTCTGTTAGGTACTGCATATGTTCAAGTGGGAAAAACTAACTTGGGTATAGAATATTTACAAAAATCTTTATTAATAAAAGATGATAATGCCTCTGCTCATAGTAATTTAGGTAATGCATTTAAAAATCTCAATCGCTACGAGGAAGCTCTAGCAAGTTATGACAAAGCTATTGAGATAAACCCTAATTTTGCTGATGCTTATAGTAATCGAGGAGTTATTCTTCATGAAATAAAGCGTTATGACGAAGCTCTTCAAAGTTATGAAATTGCAATTCAAATAAATCCCAATCATTTCTTCTCACATGGCAACAAAGGAATTACGTTAAAAGATCTGAATCGTTATGAGGAGGCTCTAGCAAGTTATGACAAAGCTATCGAGATAAACCCTAATTTTATTGAAGCATATAATAACAAAGGAAATGCTCTTAAAGATCTTAAACATTACGAGGATGCTTTTGCTATTTATAAAAAGGTAATGGAGTTAAAGCCTGATTACGAATTTATTATTGGTAGAGTTTTGCATTTCAGTATGTTTTTGTGTGATTGGAAAAATTTTCATACATTAAGTGAAAAAATAGATAATGGTCTTAATAAAAAAGACAGAGTAATAGAACCATTTTCTCTCTTAGGAATATCAGATAATCCAGAACATAATAAAATTGCTGCAGAAATTTATGTAAAAAATAAATTAATTAAGAATTTTGAAGGTGAGCCAATATTTAAAAAATATGAACATAAAAAGCCCAGAATAGGATATTTTTCTGGTGATTTTGGAAATCATCCTGTTCTTCATTTGATCATGGATGTTTTTAAGAATCACGATAAATCAAAATTTGATATTTTTGGATTATCATATGGTATAGATAAGAAAGATAAGTGGAGAAATGAAGTAAAAAATTATTTTACTCAATTTAAAGATATTCATAAAATCTCTGATAGAGAAGTAGTTAAAATTGGTAGAGATTTAGAGCTAGATATTGCGATAGATTTATCAGGATTGACTGGAAATCCACGAAGTGGAATTTTTTCAAATCGTGTAGCACCATTACAAATTAATTATTTAGGGTATCCGGGAACGACAGGAGCAGATTATATGGATTATATTATTGCTGATGAAACAATTATTCCAAAAGAAAATTTTAAATATTACTCTGAAAAAGTTTTATTTTTACCTGACTGTTATCAGCCAAATATGAAATCTAGGGATATATCGAAGAAAGAATTTAAACGAAAAGATTTTAGACTTCCAGAGAAAGCATTTATTTACTGTAGCTTTAACAATAATTATAAAATTACCCCTGATATATTCGAGATATGGATGAAAATATTAAACAATGTACATAATAGTGTTCTGTGGATTTTAAAATCAAATGAAAAAGCAACATTAAATTTAAAAAAAGAAGCAGAAACAAAAGGCATTAATCCTGATAGAATTATATTAGCAGATCATTTACCAAACGATGAACATCTAAAACGAATTAAATTAGCAGACTTATTTTTAGATACATTTCCGTACAATGCACACACAACAGCAAGTGATGCAGTTAGAATGGGTGTACCGATCATTACTTTAAAAGGTAATTCATTTCAATCTAGAGTAGGTGCAAGTATACTAAATTGTATTGCAATGAAAGAGCTTGTTACAAATAACAAAAAAGATTATCAAAATCTTGCGATTGAATTAGGAAAGAATTCTGAAAAATTTAATAAACTTAAAGAGTCCCTTAAGAATTCTGTTAAAACTTCATCATTATTTGATTCTGATAAGTTTACTAAAAATTTGGAAGAGCTTTATTTAAAGATATTACAAAATTAAATACTTTCTTCTAAATTTTTTTAAAATTTATGATAGGATCTTTTTATAATGACTATTTTCGCTCTTTCATCTGGACCTGGAGTGTCAGGCGTTGCAATTATTAGAATTTCAGGCCAAGAGGCTTCTAACGTCATAAAAGCGCTTACTTCGAGAGAGATTCCAAAACCAAGAATGGCTACTCTTCGAAAAATAAACAATATCAACACTTCTGAGCTTATAGATGAGGGTATAATTATATGGTTTCCTGGCCCTGAGAGCTACACAGGAGAAGATATGGCTGAAATACATGTACATGGCGGTAAAGCTGGAGTTTTAGCTGTCCAAAACGAGATTTTAAAAATTCAAAATTGTAGATTAGCAGAACCAGGTGAGTTTACAAAGCTTGCTTTTCAAAATGGGAAGATAAATCTGTTAAAAGCAGAGAGTATAGCTGACTTGATCTCGGCAGAAACTGAAATTCAGAGAAAACAAGCTATAAAAATAATGAATGGAAAATCTTCTGATAAATTTAATGAGCTTAGAGAAAAATTGTTGAAACTTTTATCATTTATTGAAGCTAAAATAGATTTTCCCGAAGAAGATTTACCAGAAGATAATTTAAAAAAAATTAAACAAGATTCATTGAATGTATTAAATGAAATTAATAAAATTTTAAATGATCGAAAGGTTGGAGAAATAATTCGGGAGGGTTTTAAAATCGCAATCGTAGGACCTACTAATGCCGGTAAATCAAGTTTATTAAATAATTTATCAAATAGAGAAGTTGCTATAGTTTCTGAGATTGCTGGCACTACTAGAGACGTTGTGGAAACACATTTAAATATAGATGGATACCCTGTTATTATTTCAGATACGGCAGGTATACGAGACTCGAAAGATGAAATAGAAAAAAAAGGAATTAAGTTATCTCTTAATACGGCAGAAAATTCTGATTTGAAACTGGTTGTAGTTGATGCTAAAAGTATTGATTTAAGCGGTTTTTTGAATGATTTTTTAAAAAATGATGCCATATTAGTTATAAATAAATCTGACCTTTTGCAGGAAAAATTAAATCCAAAAATTGAAAAATTAAATCATGTTCTAATTTCTTTAAAAGACAATTCGAATATTGATAAGTTGATTGAAAAAATAAAAGAGAACTTAAAAAATAAATTTATATCTGAAGAAGATATCCTAATTACTAGGGAAAGACATAGACAGCATTTGATTCAGTGTGTCGATCATTTAAATAATTTTGTAGACAAGAATGATAAAAACGATTTTGATAAGGCTGCTGAGGATTTAAGACTTGCTACGAGACAACTAGGCATGATTGTCGGAAAAGTTGATGTAGAGGAGATATTAGGTAGTATTTTCAACGATTTTTGTATTGGAAAATAATCGTCAATTTCTTAGATTTTTAGCTCTTTTTTTTGATTTTTCTTTGATAAATAACGCTTATTTAAGCAATAAAACTCAAATCTTGTAAAAAATCGTAATCGAATATAAGTTTACATCATGAAAAAAGATTTATCTTTTGATGTAGTAGTAATCGGTGGAGGTCACGCAGGGTGTGAAGCAGCAACAGCATCCGCACGACTTGGAGTTAACACTGCCCTATTCACTCACAACAAAAATACCATAGGAGAAATGTCATGTAATCCTGCTATTGGTGGTTTAGGAAAAGGTCACTTGGTAAGGGAAATTGATGCTTTAGATGGGGTTATGGGCGAGGTTGCTGATAAGTCTGGAATCCAGTTTAGATTATTAAATAGAAGTAGAGGACCAGCAGTAAGAGGGCCGAGAACTCAATCTGATAGATCACTATATCGAAAATTTATGCAAAAAAAACTTGTAAACTACTGTAATTTAAGCATTTTTTCAGATCCTGTAATTAAGTTTATTTTTAATAATAATGAAATAAGTGGTTTCTTAACTTCAAAAGGTAATAAAGTAAGTTGTAACAAGTTAATACTTACAACTGGCACATTTTTGAACGGTTTAATTCATATTGGTAATGAAAGAACTCCTGCTGGTCGATTTAATGAAAAGCCAAGCACTGGTTTAAGTGAACAGTTAGAGAAATATAATTTTAAAATAGGTAGATTAAAAACAGGGACACCTCCAAGGCTGGATTCTAGAACTATTAATTTTGAAAATTTAGAAAAACAATTTGCAGATGATGATCCTTATTTTTTTTCTTTCTTAACAAAAAAAAATCTAAACAAACAAGTATCGTGTTCAATGACCTATACCAACGAAAAGGTTCATAAAATCATTAAAAAGAATTTATCTAAAAGTGCAATGTATTCTGGTAGTATACAAGGTGTTGGTCCAAGATATTGTCCTTCAATAGAAGATAAGATAGTAAAATTTGCCGATAAGGCTAGACATCAGATATTTTTGGAGCCTGAGGGCCTTAATGATTATACAATTTATCCAAATGGCATATCAACATCTCTACCTGTGGTTGTGCAACATGAAATACTCAACAATATCAATGGTTTAGAGAATGTTAAAATTATACGTCCTGGATATGCTATAGAATACGATTATATTGATCCTAGAGAACTCTTTTTAACATTAGAGACAAAGAAAATAAAGAATCTGTACCTTGCGGGACAAATAAACGGAACCACGGGATACGAAGAGGCTGCATCCCAAGGTCTTATAGCCGGGATAAATGCTGCCCTCTCACTTAAAAAAATGGAGCCTTTTATCCTTGATAGGTCAGATGCATATATTGGAGTTATGATTGATGATTTAGTAACCAAAGGTGTTGCTGAGCCTTATAGAATGTTTACATCTAGAGCCGAATATAGATTAAGCCTTAGATCAGATAATGCTGACCTAAGACTTACCCATAAAGGAATTAGTATTGGTTTAATTTCTAATAATAGAAAAGAGATATTTGAGGATAAATTTGAAAAGCTGGGTAAGATATCGCTACAGATGTCTAATTTGAGTATTTCTCCCTCTAAAGCTGAGAAATTTGGAATTAAAATAGCCAAAGATGGTGTATTTCGATCAGCTGAAGAAATTTTAACACAAAAATCAGTTAATATGAGCAAAATTAGAGATATATGGCCGGAAATTTTTGATCATGGTACTGATATTGATGAGCAAATTGAAATTAATTCACATTACAGAGGTTATTTGAAAAAACAAAAAGCTGACATTCTAGCTTTTAAAAGGGATGAGAATTTAATAATTCCTGATAATATTGACTATGATCAATTTTCAGGCCTTTCTAATGAAGTTAAGGCTAAATTTAAGGAAATAAAGCCTAAAACTATGGGTCAGGCCCTTAGGATTGACGGAATTACGCCTGCAGCTGTATATATTTTGTTGTCACACGTTAAAAGAAGGTCTATTAAGCATATAGCTTAATGGATAATGTAATTTTAAATTCTTACTCTAAAATTTCAAATCTAAATGTTTCACGTGAAACTTGTAATGAGCTCGAGAGCTTAATTTCAATGATTAAAGAAAAAAATAGGCAAATAAACATAATAAGTAAAAAAACATTGGAAAAAGACCATATAAGAGAGCGACATATTATTGATTCTGCTCAAATCATTGATTTTGTTGATTTAAATAGCAATACAACCTGTGATTTAGGATCTGGAGGGGGAATGCCGGGGTTAATAATTGCAATTGTCATGAAACAATTAAAAAACAGTCTAAAAATTAATCTTTACGAAAAAAGTTATCATAAATGCGTTTTTTTAAAAGAAGTTTCGAAAAAATTAAATTTGAATACAGAAGTAATACAAAAAGATATTTTTACAGTTAAAAATATTGAAACGGGAACAATAATGTCCAGAGCTTTTAAGCCTATGCCAGTAGTTCTAAGTTTAATAAATGAGAATTTTAAAAATTTTAATAATATTATTTTTTTTATGGGTGACACAGGAAGACAAATTTTAAATGATACACTTAAAGAATGGAATTTAGATTATGAGGAAAAGAAAAGCATAACAAGTGAAAAGTCATTCATATTAAACATAAAAAAAATGGAAAAAAAATTTCATGAAAATAATTTCAGTAATTAATCAGAAGGGCGGGGTCGGAAAAACGACGACTGTAATCAATCTTGCTTCTGCTTTATCTCAGCAAGGAAAAAAAATTTTAGTAATCGATCTCGATCCGCAAGGAAATGCAACAACAGGATTAGGATTGTCAAATACAGAGGAGTCTGGCCAAACAATTTACGGAATTTTAAATGGAACAATGTCAATTTCTGATGTAATTAAAAAAACTCAGTTTCAAGATCTTGATTTGATAACTTCGAATGTTGATTTATCAGGATTAGAAGTGGAAACGGCGGGTGATAATGATAGAGCATTCATCTTAAAGACCAAATTAACTGCATATTTAAACGATTCTAGGGCTTCATATGATTATATATTAATTGATTGCCCTCCATCATTAAGCTTATTAACTGTTATGGCGTTAGTGTCATCAAATTCCTTGTTGGTTCCACTTCAAACAGAGTTCTTTGCTCTTGAAGGATTAACTCAGTTAATGAAAACTATCGAAAGAATAAAAGTGAATTTAAATCCTAGATTAGAGATACAGGGTATACTTCTTACAATGTATGACAGAAGAAATAAATTGTCTGCTCAAGTTGAACAAGAAGCTCGTAATTATTTTAAAGATAAAGTTTATCAAACAGTAATTCCTCGAAATGTAAGATTATCAGAAGCACCATCACACGGTGTTCCAGTTTTAATATATGATAAAAGCTGTGTAGGTAGCAAATCATATTACAGTTTTACCGATGAATTTATTGTTCAAGAAAACAAAATAGGGAGTGCGGCTTAATGAATTCAAAAATTAAAAAAGGCTTAGGTAGAGGTTTATCATCTTTGATAGGAGAAACTAAAGTAGAAACAAAAACTAATAAATTATCATTAAGTGAAATAGTGCCTAATAGATTTCAACCACGAAAAAATTTTGATGAGGAAAATTTAAATGACTTAACAAAATCAATAAAAGAAAGAGGTGTTATTCAACCCATTATAGTTAGAAAGTCTAGTTCCGATGACTCTAAATTTGAAATTATTGCGGGTGAAAGAAGATGGCTTGCTGCAAGAAAGGCTGGGTTACATGAAATACCTGTGGTCGTAACTCAAGCTGATGATCTTAAATCTCTTGAATTTGCCATTGTTGAAAATGTTCAAAGACATGATTTAAATCCCTTAGAAGAGGCTCAAGGTTACAAAAGGTTGATAGACGAATTTTCTTATGATCAAGAAAAAGTGTCTAAATTCATTGGAAAAAGCAGAAGTTATATTACCAATTCTTTGAGATTACTTAATTTACCGAATGAAGTTCTAAAGTTTGTAGAAGAGAAAAAAATTAGTTCTGGTCATGCTAAAATTTTGGTAGGTCTAGATAATGCTTTATTTGTAGCAAATAAGATTATTGAAAAAAAATTGTCAGTTAGGCAGGCAGAAAATTTTGTTAAAATTTTTAAGAAAAAAGGATCCATAAGCCGTAATGTTGATCCAAATATTAAAAATCTTGAGGAAAATGTAAGTAAAAAAATTGGTTTATCTGTATCCATTAAAAATAATAAAAAAAACAAAGGAACGATAAGTTTTTTTTATCATGATTTAGATCAACTAAATAAAATAATCGATATTATTAAAGCAAATTATTAGTATTTAATGTTTTTTCTAAGATAAAATTTTTAAGTAATAAAGTAGAAACACCAGGATTTTTTTTTATTTGATATTCTATTTCATTGGTGTTCATTATTAAGTCTTGAATTTCATCAAAGTCCAAAATTTTTAATTGTTGTTTTACAATATCTTTTTCTTTCCAAAAAATTGGAGGTTTGTAAGAAGATATTGCTTGATCTAAATTATTATTTTGTGTCATCGCTGACTTTAATTTTAACAATCTTTTTAACTTTGATAAATAAGTTCTTAAAATTAATATACAATCATCTGATACAAAATTATTTTCATTAAATATGTATAAGGTCCTTTTTTTATTTTGAGCTAAAGAATTATCTACTAATTCAGATATATTATAATTTTCAGCTAAATTGGTTAAATTAAGTATTTCATCAATTTCTATCTTACTTTTATTTTGAGAAAAATACTTCAATTTATCTAATTCATTTTTTAAATTTATCCTATCACCTTTAGCTCTCTCAGTTAAAATATTTATGATTTGCTGAGATAAATTAATATTATTTTTTTTTAAAAATTCTCTAACTATCATACTTAAAGATTGATTGTTATCCTCATAAACAGGGGTGCAAATTACATCACTGTTTTTTTCAAATAAATTCCTTAATTTAGATTTTTTTTCAAGGGTGCTTGCTTTCAATATTATTACAATGTCTTTTATATTCTTATCTATTATTTCCTCAATTAACTTGAATATTTTATCAGTTGTTCTTGAAATAATAATTAATTTTTCATTATCAAAAAATGATTTACTCAAAATATCATCTTTAAAATTTTCATCGTTTTGAAGTATTTCATTTTCATCATAGTTATAAATATTTTTTGAAAGTTTGGGTTTTAAATCATTTTCAATAATTTCATCTATAAGCCCACTATTATTCCCGTAAATTAGAAAAAACTTAAAATTATTTAGTTCTTTTTTTTTAATTTCAAATGTTTTTACTATCATTTATAAATTGATAAAAACTATTATATCATCTGTTATTTTTTTAATTAAATTATTTTCAACATCTTTTTGATAGACAGATAAATCATATTTATTTTCAATATTTTTATAGGAAAAACTTTCACTAAATGATCTTGATTTAATTACCTTATCTAGACTTTTTATAGTAACGTCAACTATTACATTTGTTCTGTATGTTGCTGGTTGTCCTTTATCGTCTTTAGAAGTTTCAATAATTGTTTTAGAACTTATAATTGAAATTTCATTATTCAAATCATCGCTTTCAGTTTCAACAAATCCTAAAGATGAAACAATTTTTCTATTTATTTTTGTATCTCCAGATAAATTAATTTTGCTAAATTTAACGTTTATATCACTAGAATTATAAAGTGGTTGGTAACCACATGCAGATAATAACAAGAATAAAATTAAAATTTTTTTCATTATTTTATTATTATATTTATTAATCTATCTTTTACATAAATAGTTTTAGAAATTTTTTTATCTTTTATGTATTTTTGGATTATGTCTAATTCCTTAATTTTTGCTAGTATTTCATTTTCTTCAGTTTTCTTATTAATTAATATATTACCTCTTTTTTTTCCATTTATTTGTATAACAATTTCTTTTTCTTCTTTTTCTAAAAATTCTTTTTTCACTTTTGGCCATTCAAAATTTTTTGAAGCCATTAGGTTTAAGCATTCATTTGCTAAATGAGGTATAACCGGAGACACAACTATAAGAATTTTATTGTAATTTTCTTTTAAATTTTGATAATTTTTTCTATTTTCTGAAACTTTGTTGAAGAAATTAAATATTTCGTGGAATACAGCAATAATTACATTATATCTAAATTTTTCTAGAGCAGTATTAATTTTTTCAATGGACTGATTTGTAAATATTTCAATTTCATTGTTAATTGATTTATCAGACTCAGTATTAACTATTTCTATTATATTTTGACTGACTGACCAAAATTTCTGAATAAACTTATATGCAGATGTCATACCTGTTTCAGACCATTGGATATCTTTTTCTGGAGGACTATCAGATAATATAAATAATCTAACAGCATCAGCTCCATAAGCTTCAATCATTTTTTCTGGATCTATAGTATTTTTTTTAGACTTAGACATTGATTCTGAAGGTCCTACCATTACTTTTTCTGATGGCTTAGTTTTGATAAAATAATCATTACCATTATTTGAAAAAACATCATCAGGACTCAACCAATTATCATTTTGGTCTTTATAAGTTTGATGACAAACCATGCCTTGAGTAAATAATCCTTTGAAAGGTTCTTTTAATTCAAACTCTTTATTATTTAAATTAATAGCTCTTGTAAAAAATCTAGAATAAAGGAGGTGTAATATTGCATGCTCCACTCCACCGATATACTGATCTACTGGCATCCAATAATCTATTTCATTTTTATTAAATGAATTATCATTATCTTTTGAAGAACAAAATCTTAAAAAATACCATGAAGAGTCCACAAAAGTATCTAATGTATCAGTTTCTCTTATACAATTTTTTCCGTTAATATTAATTTTCTTCCATTGGTCTACAGAATCAAGTGGATTTCCTTTAGTATTTAAATTTATTTGATCTGGAAGTAAAACAGGTAAATCTTTTTCAGGAATTTTGTGTATTTGATTTTTTTCATCATAAGCAATTGGAATTGGACATCCCCAATATCTTTGTCTTGAAACACCCCAATCTTTTAATCTATAATTTGTTTTTTTGTTACCAATTTTTTTTTCCTCTAAAATCTGAATTGTTTTTGCAATAGACTCGTCTGGTACTTTAAGTCCGTTTAAAAAATCAGAATTTATTATTGTGCCTGAACCAGTATAAGCTTCATCGTTAACGGTAAAACTGTCTGTTTCATCAAATGGTTTAACAACAGTTTTAATTTCTAAATTATATTTTTTTGCAAAATCAAAGTCTCTTTGATCATGAGCTGGACAACCAAATACAGCACCAAAGCCGTAATCCATTAATACAAAATTGGCAAAATATACTGGTACTTTCTCATTTTCATTCAAAGGATTAATTGCTAAAAGTTCAGTTTTAAAACCAATTTTTTCAGCTTGAGCTATCGATTCTTCTGTAGTTCCTGTTTTTGAACACTCATCTCTAAAAGAGAGAAAATTTTTATCTTTTTCATATAATTTTGATAAAGGATGATCCACGGAAAGTGCTAAAAAGGAAAAACCAAAAAGTGTGTCTGGTCTTGTTGTATAACATTTTATTGATTTTACTTTTTCTGAACCATCAATTTTAAAATCAATTTCGCATCCAAAAGATTTTCCAATCCAGTTTTTTTGCATTATTTTTACTTTTTCAGGCCATTGATCTAAATTGTCTAAATCTGAAAGTAACTCTTCTGCAAAATTTGAAATTCGAAAAAACCATTGATTTAATTTCTTTCTTTCTACAACTGCGCCTGACCGCCATCCTTTACCATTGATTACCTGTTCATTAGCAAGTACAGTCTTATCAATTGGATCCCAGTTAACATAGCTTTCCTTACGATAAATTAAACCCTTGTCATAAAGTTCTAAAAAAAGTTTTTGTTGATGTTTATAATAGTTAGGTGAACAAGTTGAAATTTCTCTTTCCCAATCAATTGATAAACCGAGTTTTTTTAATTGATTTTTCATTGCATTAATATTTTCTTCAGTCCAATCTTTTGGATTTAAATTATTTTGTTTTGCAGCATTTTCAGCGGGCATACCAAACGAATCCCATCCCATTGGATGTAAAACATTAAAACCCTGTAATGACTTATATCTAGCTAAAACATCACCGATTGTATAATTTCTTACATGACCCATGTGTATTCTTCCGGAGGGATATGGAAACATCTCAAGACAGTAGAATTTTCTTTTATTTGGGTTTGATATTACTTTATAAGTATTATTCTTATCCCAATAGTCCTGCCATTTTTTTTCAATTAGCTTAAAATTATATCTGCTCAATTCTATTCACCTTTGCTAGTCGGTGAAGTGCCACCAGTATAAGGGTTATCCTTTGCTCTACTTTTTCCATCCTGCTTTTTAATTTGTGCTGCTTTTTTTAATACTGCTAATTTTATATCGTTATTTATACTGGATTTTATTAATTGAGTATTACAGTTTGAACTTTGGTTACAAATTTTTTTATAAACTTTAATATTAAGTCCATCGGCTCTAATTTCATTAGATAAGAAATTAATCATAATCTTTATGGATTCGTTTGAGTTTAAATTATCAGAATACCAATCGGTAATTATAACACCACCACCATAATCTGCTGTTGACAATGGAACAAAATCTAAAATTTCTAAAGCAGCTCTCCACATCTCGTTAGAAGTTGCAAAATCAAAATTTCCTGATCCTCTTTTTTTTCCTCCAAGTGTAATACCTCTACCTTCTTCAATATTTCTTTTTCTCATATCCGCGTCATTAATTGGGCTATCCTTTACATCTGGTGGATTAAATGTTCCGCAAGATTGTAAAATTAAAATTATTGAAAAAATAAAAAAAAACTTAATAAAAGATGTGGTTATATTTTTTGAGGTCATTAGAGATATATAAATCCTTGTAATTTTATTTAAATAAAAACTTGAGCTTAAATTCTCATAAATACTGTTTTTTGGCCTTTTTTATAACATTTGGTGTTGTAAAAATATCACAAATTCATAAAAAAATGTTATTTTATGCCTTTTTTTTACAAGTTGGCTTCGATTTACAATAAATATCACCTGTTCATATTATTATTAATAATAAAAAGGAGAAAATATGAAAAACTTAAAAAAAGTAGGTCTTACAGCTTTAGCTGGATCACTTGTAGCTTTCTCTGCTAACGCAGTTGAAATGAGTGTATCAGGTACTGCTGAAGTAACTTACACAACACAAGGTGGTACAAACAGTAACACTGGTAACGCTTGGGGATCTAATACATCATTAGCATTCACAGGTACTGGTGATGTTGGTTTTGGTACTGCTACAATCAAAAGAACGTTTAATGACAACTTAGGTGCAGCTTTATCAACGTGGCAAACACTTGATATGGGTGACTTAGGAAAATTATCATTCGATGGTAATGGTGGTGGTTTAGAAGGAACTACTGCTTATGATGACGTTCTTCCAACTGCGTACGAAGAAGTATGGAACGGTGTATCTGGAACAGGTGTAATCGGTGCTGCTTCTAACGACACAATTGGTTACAGAAACACATTGATGGGACTAACAGTTTCATTAGCTAGATCTGGTGGTGGTACTGCTGGAACTGGTGATGGATCAGTTGAAGGTGAAGGTGTTACAGCGACTCAGTCTGACTGGCACTTAAGCTACGCAGTTCCATATCTTGATGGTCTAACAGTAAGTTATGGTGAGTCTACAAAAGATTTCGCTGATAGCTCTGCAAACGATGATACATCTAATGTTGCTCACATTTTATACTCTACAGGTCCAATATCTGTTGGTTATAGACATGCTGAGTTCCACGATGGAACAGGTGGATCTAACGGAACTAACATTGATGCATACGCAATCGCATTCAACGTAAGTGATGAAATGAAAGTTTCATTTGCTACACAAGACAGAGAATACGATGTACCATCAGGAACAAACGTTACAGAAACAACTGACGCTATCAATGCTGCTTACACAGTAGGTGCAATGACAGTAAGAGCTACATTCTCAGAAGCTACAAACCTATTAGGTACAACTGGTGAGAATGATGAGCATTTAGAACTTAGTTTATTATTAGCATTCTAATAATTACATAATTTCTTAAAATATTAAGGCCCCAATTTTATTGGGGCCTTTTTTTTTATAATTTATCTATTTTTTGAAATATATCTTTCATATAATTTTCATAGTTCTTATATGAATTAACAGATTTGTTATATAATGGTTGTCTTGCTTGAACTGCACTTACTGTTTTAATAGGTCTTTTATTTTCATAAAAATTTAAACATTCCTTTTCAAAATTCAGTTCACAAAAATTAAGTAAATTTTTGATTTCATCTTCAGGATTTGATATGAAATTTTCATATGTAGCATCATATATTTCATCATTTAGAGTTGTTTTCCATAAACTCATCAAATTTAAATATTCCTTATAAAATTCTGTTAGATCATTAAAATTATAGGTAAAATTAAGGCGATCATCAAAATCATTTTTGTATAGAGATAAAATGTTGTCTTTAGGATTTCTTTTGCAATGGATTATTTTTGAATTTGGCAATAAAATTTTGATTATACCAACCCAAATAAAATTTAATGGAGCTTTGTCAGTATAAAATTGAGAATTTGAACTAAATTCTTCTAAAAAGCTAAAATATTTTTTTTGTAATTTTTCTGCGGTAATTTGGTCTAAATTATTGAGCTTTGAGATGCTTAAAACATTTTTATCAAAAAAATTTTCACTAACAATTCTTGTAATATAATCTAACTCACCACAACCATATACCTTTGAGTGTGAGGAAATAATTTGCTCAATCAAACTTGTTCCAGATCTAGGTAAACCTATAATAAAAATTACTGTTTTGTTATTCGAAACAGTAAAATTTGATTTAAATTTATATTTTAAAAAGAATTCTTTTAATTTCCTAAAAGTCTTTAAATCATCTTTAAGATCGTATTTAATTGTATTCCTCTTATAATCATTACCAAGTTTTATATACTTGAAGGAGTTGTTAAAATCATCAAAATCTTCGTATGCTTTTCCTAGTGAAAAACATAAATGAGATTTTTGTAAGTTATTTAGATTAGATTTATGTAATTTTTCTTCCATTTTTTTTATGTGCGGATGGTCTTTTGAATATTTTGTTAGTCGACTTATTATCTTGTCGGCATTTGTATTATTTTGATCTAGCTGTAAAACTTTTTCAAAATTTTCTAATGCTTTTTCAAACTGCCCAATACTCTGATAAACTAAACCTAAATTATAGTATGCTTGCATTGCCTTACTATCAATTTTGATAGCTTTTTTAAAATTTTCTATTGCGTTTTCATATTTGTTTAATTCAAAAAATAAGTTTCCATAATTAGTAATTGTATTTACAAATTCTGGATTTATTTCTAAGGCTTTCTCATAATTTTTTTTTGCTTCCTCAAAATTTCTTATTGTTTTAAATGTATTCCCCAAGTTGTTATATGCAGCAATATTTTTGTTATCTAAATTTAGAATATGTAAAAAAGTATTAATTGCAGTTTTATGATCACCCAACCTTTGATAGGAAGAACCAATTAAATTAATTAAAAATATATTGTTTGGAAGTTTAATAAGTAATTTTTCTGTTTCTTTAATTACGTAATGAAGATTTCCAGCATTGTAATGATTTACAAGAAGTTGAATTTTATCTTTAATTTTATCTTTTTCCATTTAGTTTATGCTTTTCTATATAAGATATTGATGCAAAACCATAACAATTAATTAAATTAATCATTTTTAAATTTTTTTTATTGATACCACCTAAAGCAATTGTTTTAATATTAAAATGATTACTCAAAATTCTATATTTAGTTGGTCCTAAAAAAAAATTTCTTTTTTTTATATTAAATAAAGGTGACATAAAGATAAAATCTACATTTTGCTTTTTCTTTTGAGATATTTCTCTCAAATTGTGGGCTGATCCAAGAATAAGAAAAGATTGGTTTTTAGAATAATTAGGTATTAGATTTTTATTAAATGAGGGGATATAAACACCATCTAGGCTTAAATTTTTTGCCAATTTGATGTTATTTGCTAAAAAAAATTTTCTTTTTTGTAACTTACAAATTTTCTTTATTTGTAAAATTTCTTTTTTTTTATATTTTTTTTCGTAATTTCGATAAATAATATGTATATTTTTGTCTAATTTATTAATTAGTGATTTTTCAAATTTACTTATAAAATAAAAACAAAGTTTATGGATCATATTGTTTCAAATTTAATAAGAATAAAAGAAGAAATAAACTCAAAAAATTCTAAAATTGATCAAGGTATATCAACAAAAATCATTGCAGTAAGTAAAACATTCCCAGAAAATAAAATTTATCCATTAATTGAATACGGTCACATCGATTTTGGAGAAAATAAAGTCCAAGAAGCAATGGATAAATGGACTAAAATTAAAGAAAAATTTGAAAATTTAAATCTCCACATGATCGGTAAGTTACAAACAAACAAAGTAAAGCATGCAGTAAAAATTTTTGATTATATTCACTCTGTAGACAGTATTAAACTTGCAAAAAAAATCTTTGAAGAACAAAATAAAATAAAAAAAAACATTAAGCTATTTCTTCAAATCAATATTGGAGATGAAAGTCAGAAAAGTGGTGTAGAGTTAGATAACTTGGAAAAACTTTATTTTTTTTGTAAAAATGAATTAAGGTTAGATGTAGTTGGTCTAATGTGCATTCCACCAAATGATGAAAAAACTGAAAAATATTTTTCTGAAATGTTTGAAATTAAAAAGAGATTAGGATTTAAAGAATTAAGCATGGGAATGTCTAATGATTATTTGTTAGCAATCAAATATGGTTCAACATATTTGAGAATAGGTTCTAAAATATTTGGTGTTAGAAATTAATTAATTTTTATTTTTGTTTTTTTATTAATAATTTTTAACATAATTAGAAAATCATTTTTATTTAAAGCTATGCAGCCTGCTGTTGGTTTGTAATTATTTGTAAGATGGAGGAATATACAACTACCTTTTCCACTAATTCTTTTATGATAGTTGTATTTGATTGGTATTAATAAATCATATTTTTTGTCTTTTCTAAAAAGTTTTTCGTGTCCAATTTTTTTTGTTATTCTAAATAACTTATTATATAATTTTTTATTGCTTACATCATCACACCAGCCCATAAATTTAGAGATTGGTATTGATTTTAATTTTGTTTGTATTTTTTTTACCCTGTCCTTTCTATAATATAAATTTTCAATACAAAAGGTACCTTTAGGAGTTTTTTTATCACCCTCAATCTTATTTATAGACGTGCCATTTTTACCAATTACACATTTAAATGAGAAATCGTCTATCTTTAGAGTATGTTTATTTTTTAAGTAAATTAACATATTGTCTTTACATGGATAATCAAAAATTAATTATATATGATTCTTTAATTATTCATGAGATATTATCTGAAATAAAAGATAATTTAAATTTTAATATTTCCCATATTAAGAAAGATGAGCTAAATCTTATTAAGAATAATGAAAATCAAAATTATATTTTTTTAACACAAAAAAAAATTTCTAATATAGAAAATCAATTCATATTAGATAATTTGCCCATAAGACTTATCCAATTAATTGAAAGATTAAATGTTGAATTTTTGAAATTGAATTTTAAAGATCAAGCAAGTCAAATTATTGGCAAATACTTTATAGATCTTAACTCTAGAACTATTTCGAATAAGAAAGACATTTTAAGATTGACTGAAAAAGAAATTGATACAATAGTTTATTTAAATAAATCAAAAAAACCTATAAAAATTAAAGAACTTCAATTAAACGTTTGGGATCACAAATCTTTGCTAGAGACACATACTGTGGAAACCCATATTCACAGATTAAGAAAAAAAATCAAAGAAAAATTTAAAGATGATCAATTTATAATAAGTTCAAAGGAGGGATATTTTATAATTTGAAAAAAAAAAATTCATTTGCAAAGGATCTTTTCTCTAATAAATATAAGCCTAGAGTTGTAAAACCAAAAAAAGGTAAAGGTAGTTTTAAAAGAAAAAAAAGAGTTAAAGTCTAGCTCCAATTTGTTGGATTATTTTTGAAGACATATCAGTTCCTTTGGCCAAGCACTCTTTTATGTCTAAATTATTGATGAAACCATGTAGATACCCAGCTGCAAATAAATCTCCAGCTCCTGTCAGATCTACTATTTTGAGATTATCCTTTGATCCAATTTCATAAACTTCATGATTATGAACTGAAATAGCACCTTTTTCTCCTCTCGTGATAATTAGATGTTTATTAATTTTTTTTGCAAACGAAATAACCTCTTTAAAATTTGTTGTATTTATTAAGGATAATATTTCATTTTCATTAGCAAAAATAATATCAAGTTTATTTTTTACTAACTCTAAAAAATGAGGTTTATGCCTATCAACACAAAATTTATCAGATAATGACATTGCTACTTTATTTGATTGAATTATTGCTTCATCAAAAGCTCCTTTAGCATCACCTTCATCCCATAAATATCCCTCTAGAAAAATTATTTCACTTTTTCTTATTGACTCAATGTTAAGGTCGTTTTTATTTATCTTTGCTGATATTCCTAAATATGTACACATTGTCCTTTCAGAGTCTGGTGTTATTAAAATTAAACATATACCTGTAGGTAAGTTTTCTTTTTTTTTTGAATAAAAAAAATTTACATTTTCTTTTTTTAATCCATCTTCATATTTTGCACCAAAGTTATCATCTGAGATTTTACCAATAAAACCAACTGAATTACCTAATTGAGACAAACCCACTATAGAATTTGCAACTGAACCACCAGAAACAGTTTTATCAATTTTAAGATTCGATATTATTTTCTTAAACTCAATTTCATCAAAAAATAATTTCATTGTACCTTTTTCGAGCTTATTTTGAGATAAATAATTATCATCGACTTTACAAATTACATCTATAATTGCATTACCTATCCCTAAAATTTTCATTAAGCTTTTTTAGTTTTAATGGGTTTTTTTCTATTAGGATAACAACTGGTACAAATTTTACAAGTTATTCCATAACAGTCTCTTGATTTACAATATTCTCTACCATAGTAAATAATTTGAAGATGAAGTTTATTCCAATTTTTTTTTGGAAAGAGTCTTTTAAGATCCTTTTCAGTTTGTATTACATCTTTGCCATTTGTTAGTCCCCATCTTTGAGCTAATCTATGAATATGAGTGTCTATTGGAAATGCAGGATATCCAAAGCCTTGAGACATAACAACACTAGCTGTTTTGTGGCCTACACCAGGTAATTTTTCAAGTTCCTCAAAAGTTTTAGGAACTTGTCCTTTATGCTCATTAACTAATATCTTTGAGAGATTATAAATGCTTTTTGCTTTTATTCTAAAGATACCAATTTTTTTAATCAATTTCTCAATTTTTTTTCTACCAAGTTTTATAAAATGAACTGGTTTATAATATTTGTGATATATATTTTTAGTGACATTATTTACGTTCACATCTGTACATTGAGCAGATAAAAGAACTGAAATTAGAAGTGTGAAAACATTCCGGCTTTTTAAAGGTACATTTATCTTTGGATATATTTTATTTAATTTTTTTAATACTATTTTTGATCTCTGAACCTCATTCATTATTTGAATTTCATAAGATCTCTCATTGAATAAAGACCTGGCTTTTTTGCCATCAACCATTTCGCTGCCGAAAGAGCCCCTTCTGAATAAAGTGCTCTATCAAAAGCCTCATGATTAAGAGTAATTATTTCTTTACCATTAGAGAATTTTACTTCATGTTCACCAATTATTTCACCTTTTCTTACTGAGTTGAAATTTATCTTATTCCCATAGGGAAAGTTTTTTTTATTTAGATATTTCTTCCCTATTACATTATAAAAATTCTTATTTTTACCTGTAGCAATACCTTTTCCTAGCATCAAGGCAGTTCCTGATGGATAATCTTTTTTATGTTTATGATGTATCTCAAATATTTTACTTAAAAAAGTATTTCCTAAAGCACTAGAGGTAATTTCAGTTAAATACATAAGTAGATTTATCCCTAAACTCATATTACCAGCTTTTAAAATTGGAATTTTTTTTGAATATTTTTTTATTATATCTTCTTCTTTTTTTGTAAAACCTGTAGTTCCAATAACGACTCTCTTTTTTAATTTTGAGGCGATTTTTAAAATTTCAAAAGTGCATGTTGGGACGGTGAAATCTATAATTAAATCAGTCTTTTTAAAAGTTTCATATGTATTTTGTGTAATTTTTATACCACTTATTTTTTTATCAGTTTTTTTGCTTTCAGTGAAAGAAACAATTTTAAAATTTTTATCAGAGTTTGCAGATTTGATTATCTTACTGCCCATTCTTCCTAAACACCCTGTTATACTTAATTTTATTTTTGTTTTCATTTTTACCAATTTCTATTAGAGAAAAAAATACAAAAGTATCATAAGTGTTAAAATAATAATACCCCAAATGACCAGATTCTTAAAAAATGTTTTTTTTTCAATATTCGAGCTTATAAAACTTGGGAGAACTAGGATTAATACAGCTATTAAAGCTAAAGCTGGAATTATTTCCTCTAAACTCATCTATTAACTTTTCCAAAAATTTTTTGCTTTTTGAAAAAATTTTTTAATACTAGGATTAGATCTTTCGTTATCTATTTTTCTAAATTTTTCTAATAATTCTTTCTGTTCTTTATTTAGAGATATTGGAACTTCAGTTTTAACTTGTACATATAGATCTCCAAAGTCTCCTCTACGCATAAAAGGCATTCCTTTTCCTTTTAGTCTAAATTGTTTACCATTTTGAGTGCCATCTGGTATTTTTATTTTTGCTTTTCCTCCATCAATAGTTGGTATTTCTATGTTTGTACCTAAGGCTGCATCAGCTATAGAAATAGGAAATTCAAAAAATAAGTTTACATCTGATCTTTTAAAAAGCTGATGGGATTCCACATTAATAAATAAGTATAAATCACCACTTGTACCACCTCTAGTTCCAGCCTCTCCTTTGCCGGCAAGTCTTATTCTAGTTCCATCATCGACACCTTTGGGAATAGTTACAGATATTTTTTTTGAAGTTTGTTTATTACCTTGACCGTTACAGTCACCGCATGGATTTGTTATTTCTTCTCCACTACCAGCACACTGGGGGCAAGTTTGTTGAACTGTAAAAAAACCCTGATTGGTTCGAACCCTTCCATTTCCACCACAATAAGTACATCTGTCCGGACTAGAGCCAGGTTTTAAACCATTACCTTTACAGGTATTGCATTTTTCAGTGGTTGAAAACTGAATATTTTGTTTTTTACCTGTATAAGCTTCCTCTAAAGAAATAGATAAATCATATCTTAAATCTGACCCTCTATTATGGGAATTTCTGCTTGAATTTCTTCTGTTTCCTCCACCAAAGTCACCGAAGAAATCTTCAAATATATCTGAAAAGTCTGCACCGCTAAATCCTCCAAAACCTCCAAAACCTCCTCGCCCACCACCACCATTTTCAAATGCTGCATGGCCGAAGTTATCATAATTTTCTTTTTTAGATTTATCTGAAAGTACTCCGTAAGCTTCACTAGCTTCTTTGAATTTATCTTCAGCTATTTTATCATCTGGATTTTTATCAGGATGATATTTTACAGCTAATTTTCTGTAAGCAGATTTAAGTTCATCAGGGGAAGCGTTTTTTCCAACACCAAGGACATCATAATAATCTCTTTTAGCCATGTATTAACCAGGACAAATAGATGTCAGTTAAGCGCTTTTTTCTTTATTCTCGTCTTTTA
>CACOXL010000002.1 GCA_902631135.1 uncultured Pelagibacteraceae bacterium | reverse complement strand
CTTAATTCTTATGGATGAACCTTTAGGGGCTCTTGATGCTTTAACCAGAGAAAAAATGCAGTCCTTAGTTTTAAAAATTTGGAAAGAAACTGGAAAAACAATTATATTAATTACTCACTCAGTTGAAGAGGCGTTATTACTTGGTGAACGATTATACGTAATGGCTCCTCGTCCAGGTCGAATACATAAAGAATACAATCTTCCATTTGCGTCGATGGGACTTAAACAAGACTTAAGAGAAATTAAGAAAGATAAAGATTTTTCTTCAAAGCGAGAGGAAATTCTAGAAATGATTTGGAATATGGAAGAGGAAATAATGGGAAAAGAAAATTAAATGTTAACCCAAATAGTAACTTTTTTAATATTTTTTGCTGTTGTCGGTTGTATCCTTTATGGCAGACGCCTAATCAAAACTGAAAAAGTTGATGCCGTTTTTGGAAATCCTGAAAGAGCATTAGGTGGAACTCATTGGGTCATTGTTGGAAGTAGTTTTCTACTTTTAATTTGGCTTTATTACTCTTGGGATATAGCAAAAGGTTTTTATCCAAAATCTGCTAATGAGCTGTGCCAAGTAGGAAAAGTAAACGACTCTTTATTAGGATTGAAATATCAATTTCCTATAGAACAAAGAGAGTTTAAAAGTACTTCTCAAATTAAAAAAGAAAATAAGAACTTAGAAAAGCTCTCGAATGAGATAAAAAATTCTAAAGAACTTAATAATGAACAAAAGACAGTTCTTGTAAGCTTTATAGGTAAAACAAATCAATTAATTCCACTATTGACTAATGAGGATTTACTTGAAATCGAAACTAGAGAAAAAATTGATGATATAACCGGTAAAATTAATCTTTTAACTGAAAATTTTCAAAAACCTGATTATCCATTTGAAACAGAACAAGAACTAAACGAAAGACTCAAGGCTGTTAATGAGGAAGGTGGTTGGGGTATCACAAAAATTGATGCTGGCTCAGGAAGTATTGAAAATACTTTAGAAGTACCTCTTGTACCAGCTACTAATAGAGGCTTAAAATTTCATGCTGCAGCTCAAGAGTTAAATTTGATAAGTGAAGAATTTTTTAAACTAAGAAACCATAATCCAGAATTTAAAAATAAAATCAAAGAAATTAAAGATGAAATTAAAGTTTATAGAAATGACTTAAGTGATAGTGAAGAAATTGCTTCTACTTATGCAAAAAATATTGTCAAAATTGCAAGAAGAATAGAGTTTGCAAGTATTTATCCACCTAATGCCTTAGATAAAATGCAAAATGCAATTATCAAATTTGATAACGCTCAATTAGAAGCACAAGGTGGTTTAAGACTTATTGACATCTTTTTGTTTCCAGCTGGAACCATTGTTGCGAGTGGACCAAGTTGTTCAGAGCAAGGATCCGGTAGATGGCTTCCAAAACCCTCTGATACTTTTAATAAATTTGTTTTAATGTCTAAACCAAGTGTTGGTTATAAAGACATTCCTCTTTTATGGATAAAAATGGTGGATATAAGCACATGGATAGGTTTTATCTTACCAGACTGGATTGCAGATATTTTACCAGGTGAATATCCAGTTCATACTAAAGATGGAACTGTTAAACAAAATTTTAAAGGCGCAGTTCTAAAAGTTGTAACAGGTGATTTTAAATTACTAAAAATACCAGTTCCATATGGTCATATTTGGGATTCATTTATGAGAGTGTTTCTAGGATTAGTTTTTGGAATTATAATTGGTGTTCCTTTGGGATTGTTTATGGGTTTAAATAGATTTGCAAAAGGTTTTTTTGATCCATTAATTGAACTTTACAGACCAGTTCCTCCTTTAGCTTGGGCTCCACTTATCATTTCAGTTTTAGGAATCGATAACACTGGAAAAGTTTTCTTATTATTTATGGTATCATTATCTATTATGATTATTTCAGCTAGAGCTGGTGCCTCTGGAACGCAATTATCCAAAATTCATGCCGCTCACTCTTTGGGCGCATCTAAAAAACAAATATTAAGATATGTTATTTTTCCTAATTCTTTACCTGAAATATTAACAGGAATAAGAGTTGCGGTTGGGATGTGCTGGGGAACATTAGTTGCAGCTGAATTTTTAGCTGGAACAACAGGTATTGGATTTGTAGAAAATGTTGCTAAAAAATATTTTCAATATGAAGTCATTTGGATCACAATATTTATTATGGGAATGTTAGGTCTTTTATTTGACATAACTTTAAGAAAAATTATTGAAAAAACAATTCCGTGGCGTGGAAAAGGCTAATTTGAAGACTAAAATTCTAAAAAAAGAAATAGTAAAAATTTTTAAGAAATTTGGATTAAGTAACGACCATGCCCTAATTTCATCTGATGCAATTATTAATGCTGAACTTGTTGGAGCTTATGGCCATGGTCTTTCAAGATTAAAAATGTATTGTAATCGAATTTCTAAAAATTTAATTAATCCAAGGCCAAAAATAAAAATTAAAAAACTATCACAATCTATTTCTCACATCGATGCTGATAATAGTATCGGTTTCGTAGCTGCAGACATAGCAATTAAGCAGGCTATTCAAAATGCAAAAAAAACTGGTATTGGTTTAGTTGCTGTTAAAAAAAGCGGGCATTATGGTTTATCAGGATACTATGCTGAACAAGCAGTAAAAAAAAATTTAGTAACAATGATTTATACAAATGCTCCACCAGCAGTTGCGCCACATGGAGCTTTAAAAAGTTTATTTGGAACAAATCCAATTTGTTTTGGAACACCTACTAGCTCCAAGATACCTTTTATTTTAGACACATCAATCTCAATGATTAATAGGGGTAAAATTAGAGTAGCAGCAAGAAATAATAAAAAAATACCAGAAGGTGTTGCCTTAGATAAATTTGGTAAACCCACAAGAGATGCAAACAAAGCTCTTTATGGAGTCCAATTACCTATCGCAGGTTTTAGAGGTTCTGGTCTAGCTTGGATGGTTGATATATTAAGTGGTGTATTAACTGGTGCAAATCATGCTGGAAGAGCAAAAGATCCGTTTGAAGATTTTACAGGTCCTCAAAACATTGGGCATTTATTCATCACATTTAAAACAAATTTATTTGTAAATAATTATAATTCTAGAATTAAAGATAATATTAAAAGAGTAAAAAAATTACCAAAGATTAAAGGGATAAAAGAAATAATGTATCCTGGACAAAATAAATATAAAAGATTTAAAATGAATCGAAAAAAAGAAATTAAAATATCGGCTATTATAAAAAAAGACATAGAATTTCTTAAAAAATAATTATGCTATCAAATAAAGAAATCGTTGTTCCAAATAATCTATTAGATGCTGCGCATAAAAAAAAAGGTGTAAAAGCAGGAATAGTCAACGCTGGAAAGCCACTTCCCATGTTATCTGTTCAAGATGCTGTAAACGAAAATTTGATAGAACCAATTTTTATTGGGGATAAAAGTAAAATCTTAAAATGTGCTGAAGATTTAAAATGGGATATTTCAAAATATGAAATTATTCATGAACCCATCGAAAACAATACAGCTGCTATAGCAGCAAAACTTGCAAGTGAAGAAAAAATTAAAATAATTGTTAAAGGGCATATCCATACCGATGTATTGATGAAAGAGGTTCTAAAAAGGGAATATAACTTATTAGGAAAAACTAGACTAAGTCATATTTGGCATATGACTTTAGAACAAGAAGATAAACCACTTATTATAACTGATGGAGCATTAAATGTTTTACCAAATGTAAAAACAAAAATGCATATTTTAAAAAATGTTATAAACTTTTCTAATAGAATTGGAATTGAAAGACCAAAAATTGCAGTACTATCTGCTACAGAAGAAGTTTTAGATAGCGTTCCAAGTTCTAAAGAAGCTGAAGAAATAACCAAATTAGCAAAAAAAGAAAATTTAAATGCTGATGTTTTTAATGATGCAGAAATAATCGTTAAAGTTAAAGAACCTCAAAAAGTTGAAGTTGATATGATACGAGAAAATCAAATTGTATATACTTATCTTCATTTAGCTGCTGCAAAAGAATTGACTGAGGGATTAATTAAATCAAAAAGTATTAATATTGCATATGAAACTGTTACAGATGACAATGGGAGACTTCCTTTACTTGCACCAATGAGTGCGGTAGCAGGTCGTATGTCAGTACAAGCTGGCGCTCACTGTTTAGAAAAAAATCAAAAGGGTAGAGGTCTTTTACTAGGTGGTGCACCTGGTGTTACTGGTGGAACAGTTGTAATTTTAGGTGGTGGAGTTGTAGGAGAAAATGCTGCAGTTATAGCAACTGGAATGCAAGCCAAAGTTCATATAGTAGATAAGTCTGAAGCAAGATTGAAACAATTAGTTGAGATGTTTGGTAATAAAATTATTCCAGAACAAAGTGATAAAATAGATTTAAATAAATTAATCGCTGAAGCAGATTTGTTAGTAGGTGGTGTTTTGATACCTGGTGCCGAAGCACCAAAATTAGTAACTAAAGATATGTTAAAATTAATGAAAAGAGGTTCTGTAATCGTTGATGTTGCCATTGATCAAGGTGGATGTGTTGAAACAAGCAAACCAACTACTCATGGTGATCCGACATACATTGTTGATGATGTAGTTCATTATTGTGTAGCAAATATGCCTGGTGGAGTACCAAGAACCTCAACTTTGGCTTTAAACAAAGCAACTCTACCTTTCTTAGTAAAACTTGCAAACAAAGGTTATCAAAAAGCTTTAGGAGAAGATAAAAATTTTTTAGCAGGATTAAATGTTCATAAAGGACATGTGACTTATAAAGCTGTTGCAGATGTGTTTGGACATCAATATGTTGACCCAGGAGAAGCAATCAAAAGTTAATTAAATGGAAAAGAAACTACCAAGTAGTGCAAAAGTTGTTGTAATTGGTGGTGGTGTAGTTGGTTGTTCAGTTGCTTATCATTTAGCAAAATTTGGTTGGAAAGATACAATCCTTTTAGAAAGAGATCAGCTAACTTCAGGAACAACTTGGCATGCAGCTGGGCTTGTTAGTCAATTAGGTCCGACAGCATCAATTACAAAAATAAGAAAATACACATTAGATTTATATAAAAAACTTGAAAAAGAAGTTGATCATTCAGCAGGTTTAAGATTAAACGGTGCTCTTTCAATTGCACAAAATAAAGGAAGATGGCAAGAACTTCAAAGACAAGCAACAACAGCACAGCTTTATGATGTTGATGTAAGAATTTTAGATAAAGATCAAATAAAAAAAGATTATCCAATTATTAACACTGATGAAGTAATAGGTGGAATTTTGATGCCAGGTGATGGTGCGGCCGATCCATCAGGTGTTACCCATATGCTTGCAAAAGGAGCAAGAATGGAAGGTGCTCAAATTTTTGAAAAATCGCCTGTAGATGAAATTTTAACAAAAGATGGAAAAATTTCTGGTGTTAAAGTTAATGGTCAAAAAATTGATTGTGAATATATTGTTTTAGCTTCAGGTATGTGGTCTAGACAAATCGCAGAAAAGCTCGGAGTAAGTGTCCCACTTTATCCGGCAGAGCATTTTTATATAATAACTGAGCCAATTGAAAATTTATCTAAAACTTTACCAGTGATTAGAGATTTTGATAACAGTACTTATATTAAAGAGGATGCTGGCAAAATCTTAGTAGGTATTTTTGAGGGAAAATCTATACCAGCATTTGATAAAACAAGCCTAGTACCCGAGGATTTTTCTTTTGGAGAATTCCCTGAAAACTTTGAACATTTTGAACCATATTTAGCATCTGCAATTAAAAGATTTCCTATTTTAGAAAAAGCAGGAATTAGAAAATTTTTTGCAGGACCTGAGTCTTTTACTCCAGATACAAATACTTTATTGGGTGAAGTTCCAGAGATTAAAAATTTCTTTGTATGTTGTGGTCTGAATAGTATTGGAATCGGAAGTGGGGGAGGTGTTGGAAAAGTGACAGCTGAATGGATGATGAATGGCCATATCAATGAAGATATTTTCAGTTATGATATAAAAAGATTTCAAAAATTTCATTCAGAATTAGGTTTTATAAAAAAAAGAATTACTGAAACTTTAGGTGATCTTTATGGTATGCATTGGCCCTTTAAACAGCATAAGACTTCAAGAAATATAAAAACACTTCCATATCATGATAATTTAAAGAGTTTTGGAGCATGCTTTGGTGTTTCAGCTGGTTATGAAAGGCCAATGTGGTTTGCATTAGATGGTGAAAAATCAGAGTATGAATACAGTTATAATTATCAAAATTGGTATCCTTCAGCAGAGTACGAGACCAATAATACCATTAAGAATGTTGGGTTATTTGATTTAACTCCTTTTTCTAAATTTGAGATTAAATCTGATAAAGCTCACCATGAATTACAAAGAATTTGTACTGCTAATATTAAAAATGAGATTGGTAAATGTACATATTCCCATATGTTAAATAGTGATGGTGGAATTGAGACTGATTTAACCGTTATCTGTTTAGATCAAAATCATTTTAGAATAATAAGTTCAGCTGCAACAAGAGAAAGAGATAAATTTCATATAAACAAACATCTTTCTAAGGGTGTAGAGCTTAAGGATATAACAGATGATTATTGTGTATTTGGATTATTTGGACCAAAGAGTAGACATTTAATTAAAACAATTTCAAAAGAAAATTTTGATAATGATAATTTTAAATTCGGTACTGCAAAATATATCACTATAGATGGGATAAAAATTTGGACTCAAAGATTGTCTTACGTTGGTGAATTAGGATATGAATTATATGTTAAGACTAATGAGGCTAAAAAGATTTACGAATTACTGATTGAAAAAGGCAAAGATTTTAACCTTTCAAATTGTGGCATGCATGCAATGGATATTATGAGAATGGAAAGTGGTTTTTTACATTGGGGCCATGATATTTCACCGGAAGAAAATCAGTATCAGGCTGGTTTATCATTTACGATAAGTAATAAAAAAGATGTGGAATTTATTGGTAAAAAAGCTTTAGAAAAAATTAAAAAAGAAAAGATTAAAAGCAGATTTGCAATGTTCACTTTAAATAGCAGTAAACCAGGTCAACCATTATTACTTCATGATGAACCTATTTACTTAGATAATAAAATTATAGGCAGATCAACTTCAGGGAATTATTCATTTAATTTTAAGAAAAATTTAACCTTTGGATATATTAATAATGATTTCACTAATGAAGAGCTAAAAAATAAGAATTTATTTATTGAGGTAGAAAAAAAGAAATATCCTATTTCTATTCAAACAGAGGCCCTAAAACGAACAAACTTTAAAAATTTATAATTAAGTTCTTTTCCTTAAAAAGATTACAAAGATCACTGAAGTTGCCATCATGATTAAAGCATAAGCGGCAGTTGGTACCATGTAAGTCATATTCTCTCCGAACAATTGTGTTCCAACAAAAACAGCTAGAGTTCCATTTTGTAAACCGCATTCCAAAGAAATACATCTTTGTTGAGCAACACCAGATGCAAAAAATTTAGCTACATAGAATCCTATTACCATCATAGAAATATTCAAAATTAAAGATACAGTTCCAGCAGTAGTTATGAACATTACAATACTATCCCATTCTTCAATATAGATTGCAATAAACACTAAGCAAAATAATATGATAGATAATCTTTCAATATTTTTCATATTATTTTCAATAAAATTATTAAATATTTTTCTAATAATCATTCCAATAATTACAGGAACAGTTACAACAAAAAACATCTTTAACGATATTCCAAGCATGGAAACTTCTTTTTCAACATAAGTGATATCAAATAAATCAATAGATAAAAAAACTACATAAGGAACAGAGACAATACTAATCAAACTTGTAAAAGCAGTAAGAGATATTGAAAGTGCTACATCACCATCTGCAAATTTAGTTAATACATTTGAGGTTACCCCACCAGGTGCTGCTGCAATTAACATAACACCTAAAGCTAGTTCAATTGGAGTTTTTAAAATAATAATTAATATGAATCCAACTATTGGAAGAACAACTAATTGACAAATTAAACCTACGAAAAATTCTTTTGGGTGTTGAAATACTCTTGTAAAATCTTTTACTGTTAAAGATGCACCTAAAGCCAGCATAATTAATGCTAAAGCAAATGGTGCGATTGTAGTAACTATACCCATGACCCCTCTAAGTATTTGTGTATCGTTTCTCTATTACATATTTTAATTATTAAGAGATAACAAGTAAATTCAAAACCTTACGAATAAACTTAGCTTTATATTTAAAAATTTCCGTTTGATAAGGTAAGATAGCTCTAAAATTCATGGTGGTTAAAATATATTGTTTTTTTTTATTTACGTGAATTAAATCTTTCTTCAACAAATATTTACATTTTCTAATTATCGTCGCCCGAGGAATGTCCGTCATATCCGAAATTGACATTGCACTTATACCTGTATCCGAACCTAAATTCTTTAAAAGAATATCAGTAGTAGTAAAGTGATCTAAAGGTGGATTATTTTCGCCAGTATCTAAATGTTTTGAAACATTTAAAACTTGATTCATGCAAATTGTGCCCCAAATATGAAATGTGGTTAAATCTTTCATAAATTTTTGATATCCAATAATTAATGGTATTTGCATTCTATAAAACCATCTCCAACATAACGAAAAATTTTTTTTGATCATATTTTCAATTGTTTTTGAATCAAGTTTTTTTGAATAAATTTTATTTTTATTTAAAGCACATGAAACTAGATAAATATATTTTGAAGAAAATTTAATTTGATTTTCAGGTTTAACAAATGGGAATGCTTTTCGATCAATTATAATCTTTTTTTTATCTCGAGTAATTACTCCATCTTTTTCAAGTTCCAGAACTTTTCTTCTTACAGTTTCTTTAGGTAAATCTAGTTTTTCACAGAGTTCAGTAATGCTAAATTTTTCAATTTGCAGATATGATTTTGAGTAATATTCTTCATAAGAATACTTAATTTGCATTTGATCATAAAATTGAAGAGTTTTTTCTACCAGTGAAATTATTATCATGTATTTATAATGATCTTTAAATGACGAATATACATTGTTCATCCAATTCCATTGATGAAATATCCATTCTCTGCTTAAATTGGAATAATTCGCCATTATAGTTTCGTAGACTTGATCGTCTGAAAGTGTTTTTGAGAAATCTATTTCTTGAATGCTCATATTTTTAAGTTATGGCAGTACAAACCCATATTGGACACTTGTCAACCAAAATCAGACCCACTTTGGACTTTGCTATAATTGAGCGTAATGATCATTCATGTTTAAATTCAAGAATGGAAAATAAAGGCTTTGCAGATAATCACAGTAGCATCGAGACCCCAAATGATGCGGGACTAGCTGAAAAGCCTTTAAAAGCCAGTCAAATTAAATCTAATAGAGTTGATATCAATGTATTGAAATCCAAACTTCAAGAAACCGAGAACAAGGAGTTTAAAAAAAATTTATTTGTTCTTTCCTCATTAGTTTTAGGTTTAGGAATTTTAGGTATTTATCTCTCTTTCTAAGTTTAATTTGATTAATTAAAAATATAGTGATTTAATAACTTATGAAAAATTTATCTTCTTCAGTTAAAAAGACAATGCTTGCGAAATATTTAGAGGAAGACGTTCCATTAAAAAATTCAAAATCTACTGATATAAATGTCTTACTAAACAGGGTGAAACTTAATCAAAAAAGTGAGTCTAGAAAAAAAATATATTTTTCAGCAGCAGCTTCAACGGGCATATTAATTTTTGGATTATTAATTTTCTAATATTTTATTTTAATTTAAGTTATTTTGTAAAAGTATCGTTAAATTGATTACTGACTCTTACAAAAGTTGTACATTTGCTAAGTTGTTTTAACGATGGTGCACCAACATATGTGCAGCTACTTCTAACACCACCTAAAATATTTAATATTGTATCGTTTATTTTTCCTCTATATTTAACTCTTACAGTTCTACCTTCACTACTTCTATAATCTGATAACCCACCGTAATGTTTTCTGTTCGCTACTTCAGAACTAGAACCATAAAACTCTATGTATTTTGATCCATTTATTTTTACTATTTTACCTTTGCCTTCATCGTGGCCTGCTAGCATACCACCTAGCATAACAAAATCTGCTCCACCACCGAAACCTTTAGCTACATCACCAGGACAGGTACATCCACCATCAGCGATAATATGAGCGCCAAGACCATGAGCTGCATCAGCACACTCTATAACAGCACTTAATTGAGGATAACCAACACCAGTTTGTATTCTAGTAGTGCAAACACTTCCTGGTCCTATTCCTACTTTTACAATGTCTGCTCCACTAAGAACTAATTCTTGTGTCATATCAGCTGTTACCACATTACCAGCAATAATAGTTTTAGTTGGATATTTATCTCTCACTGATTTTACAAAATTAGTAAAATGTTCAGAATAACCATTAGCTACATCAATACATATAAACTTAAAAAAACTATATTCTTTTAAAACTTTATCTAAATTTTGAAAGTCTTCCTTTTTAATTCCTACACTTAATGCAATATTAGGGTATATCTTTTTAATATTTTTGTTTAACTTTATTTTTTTTGCATTATGTTGTTTTGTTAAACAAGTTATCATTCCATATTCATTTAATTTTTCAGCGATACTTAGCTCTCCAACACCGTCCATATTTGCTGCCATAATGGGAATCCCTGACCATTCATTTTTACTATATTTAAATCTATAAGTTCTTAATAAATTGACATCTTTACGGCTTTTAAGAGTGCTTCTTTTAGGTCTAAATAAAACGTCTGAATAATCTAATTTTAATTCTTCTTCAATTCTCATCAAAAGTGAAAGTACCTTCGAATAGCAATATTTCAAATGAATTCTTACCTGTGGATAAGTATTGAAACAAAAAATAAAACTATTATAAATCAACAGAAATATAATGGCGGGGTAGCTCAGTTGGTTAGAGCGCGGGACTCATAAGCCCGAGGTCAGTGGTTCGATCCCACTTCCCGCTACCACTATTTAGTAATTTTTTTTAAAAGATTAAGGTTCATTGTTTGATTAAGTGGTAATTTATTAAATTTGTTTGCTTTTACTCCCTTAACTTTTGAATTATATTTTTTAGCAAATTGAAAAACAGATTGTGATTTACCTCCAACATTTATTATTCCTTTTTTGTTAATTAGCTTTGGCAAATAATTAACTAGATCCTCATGAAACATAAAATTTGTTTTTAAATTTGTGTATGCTTTTTTGTACGCAAAAGGTTTTTCAGTCATTGTTATTCTTAAAATTAATGAATTTTTATACATTTGAGCTGCACATTCTCCAGCCAATTTAGAAAGCCCATAATTATTAAAAGGTTTGACTGGATCTTTTTCTTTATAGTTACCTTTTTTTCCTTCATAAACATATCCAGTTGAAAAATAAACAAGTTTAATATTATATTTTTTACATATCTTAACGATATTGCACGTCCCTATTATATTTAAGTCTATACTTTTTGATATATTTTTCTCATGAATGTTCATTGGCCTGGATAAACCAGCAGTGTGTATAATCATTTTTGGTTTTATTTTTTTAATCTTTTTTTCCAAAGAATTAAGCTTGAGTATATTAAGATCTTTTTTTGATTTAAATATTAAGTTTAGCTTTTTATTTTTTTTTTTTAAAATTTGAGCAAAACGTCCATCCCCGCCTGTAATTAAAATTTTGGAACTCATTTAGTTTTTTTTAAATAATCTTTAAAACTTAAATTATTTTTATCTTTATTTGAAATTATAGCCTTTTTAATTGGCCATCTTATCTTAAGGTCTTTATCATTATACATGATACCAGTTTCACTATTTTTATCTCTATATTTAGTACAACTGTAAATCACATAATTCTCTTGTGAGAGACCACAAAAGCCATGGGCAAATCCAGGTGGCACGTATATAGAAATCGAATTTCTTTCGCTGAGTATTGATGTAAGAGTTTTTCCAAAAGTTTTAGAATTTTTTCTTAAATCAACTACCACATCAAATATTTTTCCTTTGATAACACTAACAAATTTACCTTGAGAGTTTTTTGATTGTAAATGTAGACCTCTGATGACATTTTTTTTTGAAAAAGACATAACCTTAAAAGGAAAACTATCCTTTAAATCTTTTTCTTTTAAAAGCTCCTTAAAATAACCTCTTTTGTCTTTGTATGATTTATTTTTAATTAAAATTAAATCTTTAAATTTGGTTTTTTTAATCATTAAATCAATTTTTTGAGATAATTAGAATATTCACAATTACCATAGAATTTAATTGCTTCTTTAATGTGTTTTGTATTAATCCATTTATTCAATAATGCTATCTCCTCTAGACATGCAATTTTAAAACCTTGTCTATTTTCTATAGCAGATACAAAATTGCTTGTTTTGTAAAAATCTTCTAATGAACCTGTATCAAGCCAAGCTCCTCCTCGACCAATATAATCTGCAGATAGTTTTTTATTATTTTTGTATTTATTTAACAAATCAGTAATTTCTAGTTCGTTTCTTTTTGATGGTTTTAATTGTTTTGCGAAATTAACAACTTTTTTGTCAAAAAAATAAAGACCAGTAATAGCTAAATCAGAAATGAATTTTTTTGGTTTTTCTTTAATTAAAAAAATTTTATTTTTTTTTACTTTTGCTACACCATATTTTTCAGGGTTTGTAACTCTATGAAGCAAAACTTTTGCTCCATTTTTAAGTTTTGTACATTCTTGTAATTTTTTTGAAAGATATTGTCCATAAAAAAAATTATCACCAAGAATTAATGCAACATTTTGATTGTTTATAAATTTTTCCCCAAGTATGAATGCATCTGGCAAACCTTTTGGTGTGTTTTGTTCTTTAAAAGTAAGATTTATTCCCAATCTTTTTCCATCAGGAAATATTTTTTTATATTGATGAAGCTGTCCTTTGTTAACAATAATCATTATATCTTTTATCTTGGCTAACATTAAAATTGATAGTGGATAAAAAATTAAAGGCTTATCGTATATTGGAAGTAATTGTTTATTAACTGCTTTAGTTAAAGGACTCATTCTGGTTCCTTTACCTCCAGCTAAAATTATTCCTTTCTTGATCATTATTTGCCTAATCTTTTTACAATATCTTTTTTTGGTATAGATTTAAAGTACGATTGATTGTTTTTGTACCATTTAAATGTCTGCTCAATACCCTTTTTAAAATTTGTTTTTGGATGCCATCTTAATTTTTTTTTGATTTTATTACTATTTAATGCATATCTTTTGTCGTGACCAGGGCGATCCTTAACAAAAGAAACTTTTACCCTATTACCTATTTTTGTTAATTTTTTAGATACATTTAATAATGAATTACTAACTTCCAAATTAGTCAAATTTTTATTTGATCCAATATTATAAAATTCACCAACTTTACCTTTTAAAAAAACTTTATATAAAGCTTTACAATGATCAGTTACAAATATCCACTCTCTTGAATTTAATCCTTTTCCATAAATTGGAAGAGGTTTATTATTTAAGATATTATAAATTAACTTAGGAATTAATTTTTCAGGGTGTTGTCTTGGTCCGTAATTGTTTGAACAATTAGTTACTATTGCTGGAATTTTGTATGTTCTCACATATGAACTAACTAAGTGGTCTGAAGCTGCTTTACTTGCAGCGTAGGGTGAGCTTGGCAGGTAAGGATAATTTTCATTAGATCTTCCTTTTAATATATCCCCATAAACTTCATCAGTAGAAATATGTATTAATTTACATTTAAATTTTTTTGAATATTTCTTAAAAGCTTCAAGTAAATTATAGACACCAACAATATTACTTTCTATAAAACTTTCAGGGTTGTCTATAGACCTATCAACATGAGTTTCAGCAGCTAAATTAAAGATACAATCAGGCTTATATTTAAAAAGTATTTTATTAATTTTTTTATTTTTAATATCTAATTTGATAAATTTGTATTTTTTGGATTTTTTAAATTCCTTAGTATTGTAAAAGTTTGATGAATAAGTGACTTTATCGATATTTATTACATAATATTTTTTCTTAATTAATAGATCAATTAAATTACTACCTATAAATCCCAAACCACCTGTAACAATTATTTTTTTCATTTGATAATTTTTTTTACATTAATAGAAAGTATTAGTATAGTTGATTACACATATCATATGTCAATATCTAGGCAAAATTTAACAGCAGTAATTGTTACATTTAAGAGTAAAAATGTAATACATGATTGTATCAGATCAATTTCAGAAAGTATTAAGATAATCCTTATAGAGAATTCTATGGATAAAGAATTTAAAGAAAATATAGAAAACAGATATCAAAATGTTGAATGTATATTGTCATCTGAAAATTTAGGTATGGGAAGTGGTAATAATTTTGGTCTTAAATACGTCAAAACAGACTATGCTTTTATACTTAATCCAGATGTAATTTTAGAAACTAATTGTATTGATGAGATAATCTTGTCATCACAAAAAATTGAGTCTTTTAGCATTATAGCACCAATTTCAAATTCTATCGAAAATCAGAATTATAAACTTGGTAAAAATCATGTCTATGACAACAATAATGCCTTTAAGGTGAAGAGTGTAGATGGTTATGCAATGTTATTAAATTTAAAAAACTTAACCAATTACAAATTTTTGATGACCACAAATATTTTGATGAAAATTTCTTTATGTATTTAGAAAATGATGATTTGTGTAAAAGGTTAATTGATTGTGGTGAAAATATTTATGCTGTTCCTAATTCAAAAATTAAACATTTAGGTGCTAAATCAGTAGATGAGAAATATAATTACGAAATTGAACTTTCAAGAAATTGGCATTGGGTTTGGTCAAAGTTTTATTATAACAAAAAACATTTCGGTTTTTTTTCAGCTCTCTTAAATGGATTACCATCATTTGTTTCTGCTTCAATTAGATTTATTTTTTATTCACTAATTATTAATAGAAAAAAAAGTAAAATTTATCTGAATAGAATACTTGGTTTCATAAATGCCTTGTTAGGTAGAAAATCTTCATATAGGCCGAATTTAAACTTAGATTAAAGAATTTTTTTTAAATCATCTAAAGAGATTACTCTTAAATATGATTTGTAATTATTAAAATAATCTTCAAATTTAAGTTCGTTTATAGGTTTATTAATTTTTAGAACTGATGTATTTTTAATTTTTTTTATTATTCCGATACCCTGATCTATTTCACATGTAAAAATATTTAGATTTTTATTTTGTCTTAAATCAACAATTGCTTTCCAGACATCACCATTCCATTGCATTCTATACCTTGGAACTGCTTGTTTGCTTAATGAGTCTGGCATACAATCATGTACGAGTATTATACCATTATCATTCAAGCAATCTATAGAATTAAGAATATCTTTTTTGACTTGATGATAAATATGCGAACCATCAATAAATATTATATCAAATTTTTTTTTATTTTCTAAAAAAAAATGATCACTAGTTTTTCTTACATTGCCTCCACTTACAGGATCAACACCGGTCTTACTTTTTATGTGCACTTTTGAAAAAAGTTGATTTTTATCACAACCTATTTCTAAATAATCAGAATATTTATTTTTTTTAATAAGATAATCAATTAATTCTATTCGACTATAATTTAATGGAAAATTAAATCTTAATTTACCTTTAAAATTTTCAATAAATAAAAGATAATAAATTTTATTTATTATTTTGCGAAATTTATTGATTTTTTCCATTTAAAATTTTAATGACCTGGAAATTCCATAATACTTTCAACACTAAAACCTTTTTCCTTTAAATTATTTGCGCCGTTTAGATCAAATAAATCGATAACAAAAATAAATGCTGACACGTTTCCTTTTGAAATTTTGATAAGTTTAGCTGCTGCTTCAGCTGTTCCTCCTGTTGCAATTAAATCATCAATGATTAAAACATTTTCATTTTCATTAATTGAGTCTTTGTGTATTTGAATTGTTGCAGTGCCATACTCTAATTCAAAATCAACAGAATGAACATCTGCTGGAAGTTTATCTTTTTTTCTGAGCATTATGAAAGGTTTATTTAATAAATAAGATACAGCTGAAGCAAAAACAAAGCCTCTAGACTCAATAGCAGCAACTTTATCAAATTTATATTTCTTTGATTTTTCAACTATTTGATTTATTGTTTCTGCAAAAGCTTTTTCATCCTTAATTAATGTAGTGATATCTCTAAACAAAATCCCTTTTTTTGGATAATCAGGTATAGATCTAATATAATCTTTTAAATTCATAAATATTATTTAATAAAGTATAAATAAATTATTTTTTAAACATGACAATAAATAAATTAGCAATCATAGGTGGAAGTGGTCTTTATGATGTTGAGGAGTTTACAAATAGAGAATTAATAGAATTGGATACACCTTGGGGTAAGCATTCCGATCAAATTTTGAAAACAATTTATAATGATAAAGAAGTTTATTTTTTACCTAGACATGGAAGAGGACATTTTATTTCACCATCAAACATAAATTTTAGAGCAAATATTGATGCATTAAAGCAATTAGGAGTTACAGATATTGTTTCAGTTTCTGCAGTTGGATCATTAAAAGAAGATTTACCACCAGGAAAGTTTGTAATAGTAGATCAATTCATAGATAGAACTTTTTCAAGAATAAAAACTTTTTTTGACGATGAGATTGTTGCACATGTTTCAATGGCACATCCTACATCAGATGGATTGATGAATGCATGTGAAGATGCAATTAAGAAAGAAAATATAGAATATCAAAGAGGGGGAACTTATGTTGTAATGGAAGGGCCACAATTTTCTACTTTAGCCGAGTCTAATTTATATAGATCATGGAAAGCAGATGTTATAGGCATGACTAATATGCCAGAAGCAAAATTAGCAAGAGAAGCTGAAATTAGATATGCATCAGTTTCTATGGTCACTGATTATGATTGTTGGCATCCAGATCATGAAAATGTTGATGTACAACAAGTGATAAAAGTTCTGTTAGGAAACGCTGTTAAAGCTAAAAATATGATTAAAAATCTTATTGAAAACTTTGAAAATCATATTGATCCTAAAGATCCTACAAATAATTGTTTGGATGTAGCTATTATTACAGCACCTGACAAAAGAACAAAAAAAACTATAGAAAAACTTAAAACAGTTGCAGGTAGAGTTTTAAATAAATGAGAATAGAAGGAAAAGAGTATCGTACTATTTGGTTTGAAAATAATATTGTAAAAATTATCGATCAAACAAAACTTCCACATAAATTTGTTATTAAAGATCTTAAAACAGTTAATGATGCAATAAATGCAATTAAGAGTATGGAAGTAAGAGGAGCTCCCCTAATAGGAGCAACAGCAGCTTATGGATTAGTTTTAGCTATTAAAGAAAATAATGATCAATCATTTTTAAAAAAATCTGCAGAAAATTTAATAAGCTCAAGACCAACTGCAATAAATCTCAAGTGGGCTGTTGATAGAATGATGAATAAATTGTCAGGTGTTAATAGTGAAAAAATTTTGGAAATAGCACTAAATGAAGCAAAAGAAATTTGCGAGGAAGATATTAAATTTTGTGAAAATATTGGATTAAATGGACTTAAAATTATAGAAGAAATTTACAATAAAAAAAAAGATACAGTTAATATTTTAACGCATTGTAATGCAGGTTGGCTTGCGACAATAAATTGGGGTACAGCTACTTCTCCAATTTATCATGCACACAAGAAAGGTATTCCAGTTCATGTTTGGGCTGATGAAACTAGACCTAGAAATCAAGGAGCTAATTTAACTTCATTTGAGTTAAATGAGGAAGGAGTTAAAAATACGATCATTGCAGATAACACTGGTGGAATTTTAATGCAAAGAGGTGAGGTTGATATGTGTATTGTTGGTACAGACAGAACTTTAGCTAACGGTGATGTTTGTAATAAAGTTGGTACCTACCTAAAAGCATTAGCAGCTCATGATAACAATATTCCTTTTTATGTAGCTCTTCCAAGTTCAACAATAGATTGGAATATTAAAGATCATAAAGACATTCCTATCGAAGAAAGAAATTCAGAGGAATTATCTCATATTGAAGGTTTTGACGAAAAAGGAAATGTTAAAAAAGTACAAATTTATCCAAAAAAAAGTAAATCAATGAATTTGGCATTTGATGTAACGCCTGCAAAATATGTAACAAGTTTGATTACTGAAAAGGGTGTTTGTGCAGCCTCAAAAGAGGGATTAAAAAAGTTGTTTAAATGAAAAATTTAAGAGAAAGAGAAGAAGTAATTGAATATTCAATTAAACTTAATACTACTAATTTATCTCCTTTAAGATCAGGAAATATTTCAGTAAGAGGTGTTGAGAATGGAGTTGAAGGTTTTTTTATCACTCCTTCAGGAAAAAAATACGAATCACTTAAACCAGAAGATATTGTTTTTTTATCTTTAACTGAAGAAAAGGACTTTTTATCTTGGTTTAATTCAGGCAAAAATCCTTCATCAGAATGGAGATTTCATCAAGATATTTATAAAAACAAATGGGAGGCAAAAGCAATTGTTCATGCTCATTCACCTAATGCTTCAGCAGTTTCGACTCATGGTAAATCTATACCACCATTTCATTACATGATTGCTCTAGCAGGAGGCGAAGATATTAGATGTGCTGAATATGCAACCTTTGGAACACATGAACTTTCAATGAATATTGTAAAAGCTTTAAAAGATAGAAAGGCATGTTTGATGTCTAACCACGGTCAGGTTGCATTTGGTGATAATTTATCAAAAGCATTTGAACTTGCACAAGAGGTAGAAAATATTTGCCAACAATATGTTATTGCTTTAAAGATGGGAGAGCCTAAGATTCTTTCGTTTGCAGAAATGAAAAAAATCTTAGAAAAAGTTAAAAATTATAAAAGTGGATAATTTTTATGATAAAAGTTGGGGAGCACATCACTTTAGACATTATTGGGACAGATAAAGAGTATGATCCTTCGGTCTATGAGAGAGTAATTAATCAAATTGCTAAAGCTGCAAAAGTTACAATTCTTAATATATCTAAATATAAATTTGAACCACAAGGTTTTACCATATTAGCTTTGCTAGCTGAGAGTCATATCAGTTTTCATACATTTCCAGAGAAAGGGATAATAAGTTTTGATTTTTTCACATGTGGTAAAATAAGTCCATCAATCGCAATCGATATAATTAAAAAAGAATTTAAGCATAAAAGAATTGTAAAAAAAGAATTCAATAGAGATACTAGAGCTCTGTACCATGATATTTATAGTTCACCTGGTCTTCAAAAAGCTTACGTTGTAAATGATGTTTTAGAAGATTTTAAATCTAAAGTTGGCCAGCACATTGAAATTTTAGATCTTGAACAATTTGGTAAGTCTTTATTTATCGATGGAGAAATACAAGTTGCTGCCTCAGATGAGCATTTGTACAGTTCAACATTTGTTGGTGCTGGGCTTAAGCTAAATAAAAGCAGTGAAAGAGCTGCTATAATTGGTGGTGGAGATGGTGGTGTTGCTAGAGAATGTATTTCAAAAAAATTTAATTTTATAGATTGGTTTGAGCTTGATCCTGAAGTGGTTGAAGTTTGTAATAAACATTTAGGAGATATAGGTAAAAAAGCTACAGAAAAAAATTCAGTAAAATGTGTTTGGGGAGATGCTTTCGAAAATATCAAATCAATTAATGATGATAGTTATGATCATATTTTTGTTGATCTAAATGACGACCAATTCTGTATAGATTTAGCTGCAAAAAATATGGACTCACTTGTTCGAATTTTAAAACCAAAAGGGGTTATAACAGCTCAAGTTGGTAGCCAAGATAAAAAACCCCATCAAGTTGAAAATTGGTTGAATGTATTTCATCATCATTTTGGAAATACTAAATTATCAAGGGTTTATGTGCCTAGTTTTGATTGTTCGTGGAATTTCTCGTCATCAATAAATCACTAATTTTTTCTTTTTAAAGTCTTCAATTTATGAAATACTAATTTTTTTATTAAAGGAGAGAATGATGAATATATTTAAAAAAACTATTTTTTCAGTTTTACTTTCTTTATTAGTGATGGGGAATGTTCATGCTGACAAAATTAGAATTGGAACAGAAGGTGCTTACCCTCCATGGAATTCAAAAGATGAGTCAGGTAAATTAATCGGTTTTGAAGTGGAGTTAGCTTACACACTTTGTAGATATATTGGACAGCAATGTACTATAGTTGAGCAAGACTGGGATGGAATGATACCAGCATTAATCATGAGAAAGTTTGATGCAATAATGGCAGGAATGTCAATTACAGCTGAAAGACAAAAAGCAATTAGCTTTTCTCAAGGTTATGCAGATGAAGTTGCATCTTTAGCTGTTATGAAAGGTTCAAGCTTAGAGGGTTTAGATACCCCAGCTGGAATTAATTTAACTAAACCTAATGCAGCTGCAAAGAAAGCATTGAAAACTCTTACCGCAGCATTAGCAGGTAAAACTGTTTGTGTTCAAACTGCTACAATTCATCAAAACTTTTTAGATTCAGGTGATGTTGGAAAAGTAAATGTAAGAACTTACAAAACACAAGATGAAGTAAACCTAGATTTAGCATCAGGAAGATGTGATGCAGCATTAGCTGCTGCTGTAGCATTCAGTGATTATGCAGAAAAATCTGGTAAACCAGTTGTTTTAACTGGACCAACTTTTTCAGGTGGTGCATTTGGTAATGGCGTTGGTGTTGGTATCAGAAAAGATGATACTGAACTTTTAAAAAAGTTTAACGCTGCAATTAAAAAAGCGAGAAAGAACGGAGATATTAGTAGAATAGCTACTAAGTGGTTCGGTTTCGACGCTTCTATGTAATTCAATTTTAGATTTGGCGACTATCATGTATAGTCGCCAATCTGTATGGAACTTCTAGCATTTGGAGATACTGGTTGGGGTGATGAATTATTTCGTGCTACCCTGATGACAATAGCTGTATCAATTACAGCAATGCTTATAGGTTTTAGTTTTGCTGCAATTTTTACACCATTAAAATTATCTAAATTTAAATCACTAAATCTAATTGCAAATATTTACACTACAGTCATTAGAGGTGTGCCTGAACTTTTAGTAATCTACTTATTCTTTTTTGGAGGAAGTGGTGCAATTATGTTTGTTGCATCTATATTTGGTTACAATGAGTACATAGAAATAAATGCATTTGTTACAGGTTCATTTGCTATTGGGATTATTTCAGGCGCTTATTCTACAGAAGTTTTTAGAGGAGCAATTCAATCAATTGATAAAGGTCAATTTGAAGCTGCTAAGGTTTTAGGTTTTAATAAATTTAAACAGTTTTATAAGATTATTCTTCCCCAAATGTTAAGACTTGCAATTCCTAATCTAAGTAATGTTTGGCAAATAACACTTAAAGATACGTCGCTAATTTCAGTTACAGGTTTAGTTGAGATCATGAGGCAATCTTATATTGCAGCTGGATCTACAAGAGATCCATTGTTCTTTTATTCATTTGCTGCAGTTTTATATTTATTGCTGACTTTTTTAAGTATGAAACTGATTAATAAATTAGAAGTTAAATATAGCAGGGGGTATTGATGGATTTTGAATTGATGATTAATAGTTTCCCAAAATTATTAAATGCTGCCGTAATTACTTTAAAACTTTTATCTGTATCTTTAATTGTAGGATTATTTATTGGTCTTTTGTTTGCAATTCTAAGATTAAATAAAAATATTTTTATAAATAGATTTGCTTATGGATACTCATATTTATTCAGAGGAACTCCATTATTAGTACAAATATTCATTATTTATTTTGGTCTAGGTCAAATTGAATATTTGAGATCAACATTTTTATGGGTGATTTTAAAAGAACCTTATTGGTGTGCAATAATTGCCTTTGCATTAAACACTGGTGCTTATACATCTGAAATTTTAAGATCAGCTTTTCAAACAATTAAACCTGGTGTTATTGAAGCTGGGCAAAGCTTAGGTATATCAAGCAAAATTATTTTTTATAAAATTCAAATTCCAATTGCTATCAGACAATCACTTCCAGCTTATGGAAATGAAATAATTCTAATGATGAAAGGCACTTCTCTAGCAAGTACAGTTACTATTATGGATTTGACTGGTGTTGCAAAATATATAATTTCTACAACGTTTAAACCAATTGAGGTATTTATTGTTGCTGGTGGTATTTATCTATTTATGACTTTTATAATCCATAATGTGATTAAATTTTTAGAAAAAAAATATAGTTTTAATTAAAGAATAACTAGATCCAGTTTTTGCTTACCTAATCTTTCATTACCTTTATCAGTAACCAAGTAAGTTTCACCTAAATTCATTGCTAATTGATTTTCAGAGTCCATTAAAATCATATGCATAAAAAATACGTTACCTGGTTCGATAACGTAGGGATTACTAGTATAAAGCATTGGCCAATCCATCCAGTTAGGAGAAAAAGTAGTACCTAAGGAATAACCACATGCATTCATTCTTGCTTTATTATAACCAAGATCATCAAAAGTTTTTGCATGAACATCAAAAACTTCTCCAATTTTATTTCCTGGTATTAATTTATTTTCACAATTTTTTAATGCTTCAACACAAGCTTCATGCATTTTATGATGTTTAGGATCTGCTTTACCAATAGGAATAGTTCTAAACATTGCAGAATGATAATGTCTGTAAGTTCCAGCCCATTCTACAGTTAATTGATCTTGATCATTTAAAATTTGTTTTTCTGCTTGATAACGACAAAGAAGAGCATTTTTCCCTGATCCAATAATAAATTCATTTGCAGGATAATCACCACCTCCTTCAAAAATAACTCTATTCATTTCTGCTAATATTTTAGACTCATTCACGCCAGCTTTTGCATGTTTCCACACTTCATCCAAGGCTTTATCTGCAAGTTCTGCAGCTTTTTTTACATAAACAATTTCTTCTTTAGACTTAACTACTCTTAACTTTGTTATTAAGTCTGACTTATCTTCTACACTAGAATAATTTTCTAAAGAATTGTTAAGTCGAAGTGCATTACGTCCAGTCAAGCCGTAGGCTTCATACTCAACTCCTAATTTTTTTCCTTTAAGATTTAATTCATCTAAAATAATTTTTAGATCATCAATTGGGTTAGATTTATCTTTATCAACCCAAATTCTTATATCCTCTATATTCGATGTGTTTTGTGCTTGTCTTAAATCAGGAGCTCTAGTTAGTAATATTGTTTTTCCATTTTTATCCAAAATTAATGTTTGGAAAAAAACATATCCAAATGTGTCATAACCAGTTAACCAATACATAGATTCTTGTCGAAACATTAAAAGAGCATCTATATTTTGCTTCTTCATTAAATTTAAAACTTTAGATTTTCTTGATTTAAATTCTTCTTTTGAAAAATGAAGTCCCATTTAATAATTGGTATACTCTTTAATTTCTTTGATTGCCGACCCTGTATGATTGTTAATATCTAATTTAATTTTTGCACGATCATCATTCAAAAAATGGACATCTCTTGAAAGTTTAACAAATTTTTCGCCAAAATCTTTATCTTTTTCACATTGTCTCTTATCATCTTCAATAATCCAAAGCTTAGCATTTATTTTTTTTAAAGATTGATAAAGATCATTGAGCTTGTCATCAGACTTAACACTCTTTTTAAATTGATCTTTCAAGATGGAATGTTCGTTGTTAATAAATTTTAGCTTTTCAGGATCTTTTATTTTTTCTTGCTTAATCTCTAAAATTGAAATTTTGTCTAAAAGCTCTCCAATTGAAACTTCTACTATAATTTTATTCATAAAATTTAATACTGTGTTATCTTGTTATAAATATGTCTAATATTTTAATTATTAAACACGGATCATTAGGAGATATAGCCCAAGCAAGTGGTGCAATTCAAGACATATCTGAAAACCATAAAAATGATCAAATATTTCTACTTACAACCAAACCTTACTTTGATTTATTTAAGAAAAATCCTTTCATTCATGAGGTAATTTTAGACAAAAGATTACCAAGATATAATTTAATTTATTTATATTTTCTAATGAGAGAGCTAAAGAAACATAAATTTTCAAAAGTTTTTGATCTTCAAAATTCCTCTAGGACTAATTTTTACAAAAATATTCTTTTTCCAAAAGCTGGTAAGGAAATTTGGTCAAGTTCAATCACAACGTTGCCATCAGATAAAAATAAAGAAGAATTTGATAAAGTTTCAGTGCTTGAAAGATTTGATCATCAATTACGAGAGTCTGGCTTAAATACCTCAAGTATTTTAAAACCAGATTTTAGTTGGGCTGCTACAGATATAAGTGAAATAAAAAATTTTTATAAGCTAGATAAATATATTCTATTATTTCCCTTTTGTTCACCACATTTAATTATTAAAAAGTGGCCACATTATAATAAACTTATAGAATTAATTTCAGACAGATATAATGATGAGTATAAAATTGTAACTGCTCCTGGCCCATCAGAAATTAATGATGCCAAAGATATAAACGCACTAGCCTTATTAGATAACGGAAGAGCGCTAAATATTTCTCAATTAACGTCATTAATAAAAGGTAGTTCTTTTGTAGTTGCTAATGACACTGGTCCTGCTCATATTACAGCTCATGTGGAAGCTAAAGGTTTTGCGTTATTTGGTAAACATACAACAGCTTATAAAGTAAGTATTGAAAGAGAAAATTTTAAGGCTATTGAGGTAAGTGATTTGAATAACTTAAGTGCTGAAAAAGTTTTTGAAAGGTTATCTAATTCTTTATCTTAGTTTTTTCTAATAATCTCAAAATTACAGGAACAATGAATAATATAAATAGTAATCTTATAATATGGTGAAAAGCAACAAAGTCAGGTTCTAAATCAAAAGCAATAGCTATAACAGCTACCTCGTAAATTCCACCAGGACAAAAAGATAAAATTAAACTAAAAAAATTAGTGTCAACAAAAAATGTTGCAATATACGCGGCTACAAAGCCCAATAAAACTAAAAGTATTGTCGCGATCAATCCATGAAATGAATTATTTGCAACTTCTCTAAAACTTTTGTTTGCAAATCTACATCCAACCGAGGCTCCTAAAATAAGTAAGCAAAAATTAATTGACGCATCTGGTAGTTTATATGAGGCAATATCCAATATCTGCAAGAAACCACTAGCAACCAATGTTCCTGAAAGTAGAGCTGCAGGTATTTTAGCTTTATCAAAAAAAAATATAAATATTAATGAAGCTATTATTAACAAAACTAAATCCAAATGGTTTTGAGACATGTAATCGAATTTTTTTAGTTCTAGAGCCTCTGCTGGGTAAAGAGTAACAATTATAAAAGGAAATAAAGTTATGATTATTATCAACCTGATTAAGTGTGCAGTTGCAACTTGAGATAAATCTGATTTTTCATATTCAGCCAAAATCATTAAAGGACCTAAGGCACCTGGTGCAGCTGAAAATATCGATGTCTTTTCTTTATAACCCGAAAATTTTTGTAAATATTTTGAAACAATTAAAATACTAACAACAATATAAAAAAACATTATAACTGTTGTCCAAATCCAATTAACCATTTGGGTAAGTAAATTTTGATCAATATAATTTCCAATATGTAATCCTAAAATAATCAATATTGAACTAAGAGCTAATTTTGGCATTAAAACTTGAAAGCCTTTTAAAGCAATTAGAGATGTTGCAATCATTGGACCTATCATCCAAGCAAGTGGAATATTTACATAATCAGCAATAATTGCACTTGGTATAGAGATTAGAATTACAATGAAGAATTTTTTTGAAAATAATTGATTAAAATTTTCTCGGTTTAGGTGAATCGCTTTTAACATGCATTCTATCTTTGGTTGTTGACTAGATTACATAAAATATGTTTAATCACGTTCATAAATATAACAATGAGAGGAAATAATGAAACTAATTAAATCTTTTTTTTCAGTTTTATTCTCTGCTGCTCTTTTATTATCATCAACAACAGTTAACTCAATTGCAATTGAAAAATTACACTTTGTAATTGGTGGTGGTGCTGGTGGTGGTTGGGATGGAACTGCTAGAGGTACTGGAGAAGCTTTAACAAAAGCTGGCTTTTTAAAAAGTGCATCTTTTGAAAATATGTCAGGTGGTGGTGGTGGTAAAGCACTTGCTTACATGATTAATACTAAGCCTGAAAATACAATCTTAGTACAATCAACACCATTAGTTTTAAGATCAATTACAAGACACAAAGGCTATGTAAGTGGTAGTGGAACTTTATCTTATAAAGATGTTGTGCCAATTGCTGGAGTAATTGGTGACTACGGTGCAATCGCAGTTGCAAAAGACTCACCCTACAAAAACTTTAAAGATGTTGTTGATGCATACAAAGCAAACCCTAGTTCAATAAAAATGGCTGGTGGTTCTGTTAGAGGAAGTATGGACCATTTGATTGGTGCTTTAGCATTTCAAGCTGCTGGAGCAAATCCAAATGATGTAGCTTACATTCCTTACGATGCAGGTGGTAAGGCATTAGCTGGACTTTTATCTGGAGAAACACAAATCATTTCTACAGGTTTAGGTGAACTTATGGGAGCAAGAGACCAAGTAAGAATTATTGGTATTACTGCACCTGAGAGAGTTGCTGATGCACCAGATGCACCAACACTTAAAGAACAAGGATATGATGTACAATTCGTTAACTGGAGAGGATTTTTTGGTCCTCCAGGCATGAGCAATAAAGACAAAAAAACTATTGCAAAAATGTTAGGTGATGTACAAAAAACTCCTGAATGGGAAGCTGTAAGAGCAAGAAATGCTTGGGTTAACATTTATAATCCAGATAAAAAGTTTGTTAAGTTTTTAAAAACTCAAACTAAAGAAATGACAGCTCTTATGAAAAAATTAGGAGTTATTTAATCCTTAGGATTAATTAATTAAAAGAGCAGTGAATATAAATACTACAAAAATTATATCACTGCTCTTTTTTATTTTTTCAGCATTTTATTTATATACTGCATACCAAATTCAAGTATTTGCATTTGATGAAAATGCACCTTTTAATGCAAGAACTTTCCCAATTTATTTAGGATATACTGGTTTATTTTTTTCAGGTTTGAAATTAATTTTACCTGACCCTGAAACAATTGAAGTTGAACATAAAACTTTAGAGTACAAAAAAACAGGAATATTAATTCTTATTGCAATTATTTATGGAGCAACAATTTTAAAAGTCGGATACTTTTTAACTACTTCTTTGTTTTTATTTGCTTCATATTATTTTTTAGGTGAAAGAAGATGGAAATTAATGTTCTTATTATCTTTCCCATTTGTTGCAGCATTTATGTATTTGCTTCACGGAGTTCTTGATATTTATTTAAGAGATCCCTTTTTAAAATCAATTGGAGTGATGGGATGATAGAAGGAATTCTAATTGGTTTAACTACAGCACTTACATTTCAAAATATCTTTATGGTGATGATTGGTTGTTTCTTTGGAACAATCATTGGAATGCTACCAGGTCTTGGTCCAATGACAGCAATCGCTTTAATGATACCAATTACATATGGTTTTGACCCTGCTACTGGATTAATTTTAATGGCAGGAGTTTATTATGGTGCAGTTTTTGGTGGCTCAACATCTTCAATCTTATTAAATGCTCCAGGTGTTCCAGGAACAGTCGCAACTTCATTTGATGGATATCCAATGGCACAACAAGGAAAGGCTGGTAAAGCTTTAGCAATCGCAGCATGGAGTTCATTCGCAGGAGGAACATTATCTGCAATTTATTTATTATTTATGGCTCCAAGCTTATCTAAAGTAAGTTTATCATTTAGATCACCTGATTATTTTGCATTAATGATTTTAGGATTAACAGCTATTGCAGCATTTTCATCAAAAGGGCAGTTTTTAAAAGCAATGATGATGGTAGTGCTTGGATTAATGTTAGCATCAGTTGGACAAGACTCTTTATCAGATATTACAAGATTTACATTTAATAATATGAATTTGACTGATGGAATAAGTTTCGTTCTTGTTGTGATGGCAACTTTTGCTATGAGTGAAGCTTTAACTATAATTTTAAAAAGAAATGATCCAACATCTGCTGCTAAACAAGTTTCTTTAACAGAACTAGGTTCAATAAAAATTAATAAAGAAGAACGAAGCAAAATGTACAAAACTATTCCAAGATCCTCTGTTATTGGTTTTTTAATAGGTGTTCTGCCTGGAGCTGGAGCAACTATAGCATCATTCTTAGCTTATGGGATGGAAAGAAATTTGGTTAAAGATGAGGAAAAAGAAAAGTTTGGAAAGGGAAGTGTTAATGGATTATCTGCACCTGAGACAGCAAATAATGCAGCTTGTTCAGGTTCATTTGTTCCAATGTTAACATTAGGTATACCGGGTAGCGGAACTACTGCCGTTATGTTAGGTGCGCTTTTAGGATTTGGAATACAGCCCGGTCCACGACTTTATATGACTAATCCTGAAATTTTTTGGTCAGTAATTATGTCAATGTATATTGGAATGGTTATCTTATTAATACTTAACCTTCCTTTAATTCCTTATATTGCTAGAATTCTTGCAGTTCCAAAAAATTATTTAATTCCATTAATCTTATTTTTTTCCATCACAGGAATTTACGTAATGTCATTTAATAATTTTGATATTTATTTGATGATTGGAATAGCAGTTGTTGCAACTTTCTTGAGACTTTATGATTTTCCAATGCCTCCATTGATATTAGCCTTTGTTCTTGGTGGTCTAATGGAAGAAAATTTAAGAAGATCATTACTTTTAAGTAATGGTTCATGGGAATTTTTATGGGATAGAACTCTTACAGTTTGCATATTAGTTACAACAATACTGATAGTTCTTTGGCATATCTATAAAACTTTAAAAAAAAAGAAATCTTAATTAAGAATTTTTTTGTACTCTTCTAATATTTTTTCCCATTTAAATTTAGAAACATATTCTTTGGCATTTTTACCAAACAGGTGATATTTTTTATTTTCAATCATTGAATTCAATGATGAATAAATATCATCTAGATTGTTTCCATCACAGATTAAACCTGTTTTATCGTGACTTATTGCGTCAGATGCGCCTCCATCTTTGCCTCCAAGAGATGCAACACCATATTGTGCAGCCTCAACATAAGCAATACCAAATCCCTCTACAGAAGTTTTGTGTATAATTGATGGCATAACAAAAATATTTGACTTAGCAATTAAAGCATTTTTCAAATCATCACCAATATCTTTGAAAAACATTACTTGTCCTCCTAAATTAAGTTCTTTCACAAGGCTTTTTATATTTTCTTCTTCATCACCATAACCAATGCAGATATAAACAATATCAGGATATATTTGTTTTAAATTTCTTAAAGCCATTAATACTTTTTCATGATTTTTTCTTTTATCAAACCTTGAAACAGTTATCAGACGTGGAGTTTTAATCTTAAGAAGACTTTCAACTTTTTCTAATGATTTTTTATTTAATTCTTTTACTGGTTCAACCCCTGGATTGATTACTATAACTTTATTTTGTTCAACTCCATTTTCTATAGCTAAATTTTTTGTATATTCAGAGTTAGCGATTACTTTTTCCACATTGTTTAAAATTTTGATAATTCTTTTATTTTGTGAACTGTTCTTTGGATGATTAATTTCTTTACCGTGTATAAGACAGTATTTTTTTTTATCTGTTTGAATTAACTCTAGGCTTTTCCAGTGATCTGCAATAATTCCTTGAACTTTATTATCTTTTAAAAATTCATTTATTAATTGAGCTTTTCTTATTTTCCTTAAAAACTTAATTCCCCTAATTCTTTCAATCGAAAAATTAACCTCTTTATCAAACTCTTTGTGATTTTCATGATAATCTGCAAAAACTTTTATCATAAAGTTTTTAGACATTTCTTTAGCTAAGCCCCACATTAAGCTTTGCATACCGCCTAATTCAGGTGGGAAAGATCTTGTTACGATCAAATACATTAATTATTTTTCCACTTAATGCTGCATCCAGCACTTGGTGTTTGTTGTTCTGGTCCTTTACCAGTTTCTGAAATTTGTTTCATTGCTTTAAACAAATCACTTTCACCATCTCTTACTGGAACTAAATTCTTAAGTTCTCTTAATCTACCTCTGTACTGAAGCTCTAAATTTTTGTTATAACCAAAAAAATCTGGAGTACACACTGCATCATAAGTTCTAGCAATCTCCTGTGTTTCGTCGACTAAATAAGGAAAGTTAAATTGATTTTTTTTTGCAAATAGGATCATGTTATCAAAAGAATCTTCAGGATAGTTTTCTGCATCATTTGCACATATAGCAACTGAATTAACACCTAGATCTTTTAATTGTTTACAATCCTCAACAATATCTCTCGTGACTGCTTTGACATAAGGACAATGGTTACAGATAAACATTATCAAAGTCCCATTTTCACCTTTTATATCTTCTAAGGAAATTATTTTATTGTCTGTTGATTTAAGCTTAAAGTCGTGTGCCTTTTGGCCGAAATCACATATTGGAGTTTGTATTGGCATAATGTAATAATATATAAATTATGTTTTACGATTTAAAAGATAAAAAACCAAAAAACTCTGGTGAAAATTGGGTAGCTCCTAATGCAACTATAATAGGTGATGTTACTTTAGAAAAGAATTCTAGTATTTGGTTTAATGCAACCTTAAGAGGAGATATTGAAAATATTCACATAGGTGAGGGATCAAATGTTCAAGATGGAAGTGTTTTACATACAGATCCAGGCTGTCCTTTAAAAGTTGGAAAGGACGTAACCATTGGACACTTAGTTATGCTCCACGGGTGCACGATAGGCGATAATAGTCTAATTGGAATAGGAGCAGTAATTCTCAACAAAGCTAAAATTGGTAAAAATTGTATTATTGGTGCTAAAGCTCTTATTACTGAAAATAAAGTTATACCAGATAATTCCCTAGTAGTTGGATCCCCAGGTAAAGTTGTAAGGGAAGTCACAGAAGAGGAAAAGCAAGCAGTTTGGAAAAATACTAAACATTATCAAGATAATTGGAAAAAATATTCTAAATCAATTTTTTAAGGTATCATTGTCTCTTCATTAATCGTAATATTAATTATTGAAAAAATTATTAATTAACAATATTAGAAGAAGACAGTTTTTAAAAACTTCTTTATCAGGAATGGTGTTTGCTGCATTCCCAAGTATTTCTTTTTCACAATCTAATCCTGACGTTGTTGTTATTGGTGCTGGATCATCAGGCTTAGCTGCTACTGCTGAATTAATGAGAAGAAATATATCTGTTCTTTGTATTGAGGGGATGAATAGAATTGGTGGTAGATGTTACACTGACACAACATCTTTCAATGGACTACCAGCAGATCATGGCGCTCATTGGCTTCATGCTAAAAAAGGTAATGAACTTTATAAATTTGGTAGAGAAAATAAAGATAGATTTAAAATTTATGACGAACCTTCCACATCAGTCGTTTATGATGGAAAAAGTAAAGTAAGCGGAAGTACTTTTTGGAGCACATATAAAAAAATAAAAAAGATTTATTCTGAAGGCGGCATAGACGAACCATTGATGAACAAAATCCCAGAAAGATTAAAAAAAAATCCTTGGTTTGATACAGCTCATGCAGCAATTAACGCAAGAGACTTTGATAATCTTTCTATTGCTGACGACAGTCTAAATTATGAAGATAATTATTGGGAAAGTGGAAATGCACTTTGTAGAGAAGGTTATGGAACATTGTTAGCATATTATAGAAAAGATGTTCCCGTTAAATTAAATACAATCGTAAGTGAAATAAAATGGGGTGGGAAAGGTGTTCAAATTGAAACTAACAAAGGAACAATCAAAGCTAAAGCATGTATCGTAACTACATCTGTAGGTGTGCTAAGAGCAGAAAAAATAAAATTTTCACCAAAATTACATCCTAGAAAATATGAGGCTTTTGAAGGAATTACCATGGGACCATCTAATCGAGTAATAATAGAACTTAAGAAAAAATTTGTTAGTAAATTTAAAAAAGATACTAATTTTTATTCTAAAATTGAAAGTAATGGTGCAAAATCTCCAGAAGGAATTGGTTATGGTCTTTTAAAAATGGGTGGAACAAATTTATGTCTTTTTGCTTTAAATGGAGAATTTTCAAAAAGTTTGGAAAACGAAGGTAGTCAAGCGATGATTGATTTTGTCGTTAACCAACTTAAATCGAATTTCGGCTCTAAGTTTTATGATAAATATTTTGTTAAAGCTATAGCCACAGGGTGGAATAAAAATCCATTCACTTTAGGTGCTTACTCTGGCGCAATACCAGGTAAAGCAAATTTAAGACCTAGATTAAAAAGACCTGTTGGAGAAAGAATTTTTTTTGCGGGTGAGGCTACTGCTAGTGCCTATGGAACTGTTCACGGCGCTAATAGGAGTGGAATAAGAGCCGCTACTGATGTTTTTATTTCAGATGCATTAGATTAGATTTAGAAACTAACCAAGCATTTTATAATACTTTCTCAAAGCCCTCAAAATTTGGGTGGCCAATATATAGATCACTGTGCTTTCCTGCATCTTTATGCGCAAGTCTGAAAGCTTCTGATTTCGTCCAGTTCCAAAAGTCATCTTTAGTTTCCCAAATACTATGTGAAGCATATAAAGTGTGATCATCTTTTGTTTCACTTTTTACTAAATTGAAATTTTTAAATCCTGGTACCTTATCTAAATGAGTTTCTCTATTTTTCCAGACATTTTCAAACTCAGTCTCTTTTCCTTTTACAATCTTAAATCTATTCATTGCGATAAACATTTTTCCTCCTATATTTTACCTATTCCGAAAAAAGCACCCGCAATAATTAATAACCAAATTATTCCTTTTATTAAAAAAAAAGAAAAACTACCTATTAATAAATACTTTTTAACTTTATTTTTCACATCTGCAAATTATCATTAAAAAATTTTTCTATCGATGCGATATTTAGACTTATAAATTGTCTTAATTGTAGGTCTTTTATTTTAAGGAACCAACCAAACATTTTTATTTGCTTCTATATCAAACTTTGCTCTTCGATGACCTTTAGCTGCAAGATAAAGCCATTCGATAGATTTAATTTTACATTTTATAACTGTAAAATTTTTATATCCTCCTTCACTTTGCTCCATCGTATAATCAAAATCTTCTAATTTAGATATCATTCCAGAGGTTGGTTTTTCTGAGGTAGTTCCAGGGGGGCTGTCAGTTAAATAACATCGTCTACTTATGTGCTGAGTTTTTTTCCAAGACTCTTCTGTTGTTGAATTTTGATTATTTACCTCACATTCTACTTTTACTCTTAGTTGTATCTTTTCTTCTTTATCGTAGAAAACTAGAGAGGCATTTTTACTTTTTTCTAAAATATCTACCTTCGGAGATCTTAAATCAGTATGAAACTGTAATAGATTATTTGCTCTATCTGATTTACGTAAAACAACAATTCTACCATCTACTTCATTCTGATGAGCACATATGAAAACAGGAATTCTAAACGGTGAACTTCTGTTGGTCACAGCATCATCTAACATAGACCAGTACTTATTCTGAATTTCTTCTAAATTTTCATAGTATGCTGGCTGCATACATTACTTTCTAAATCTTTTAATTAAACTTGAGGTATCCCAACGATTTCCACCCAAACCTTGAACTTCTCCATAAAATTTATCTACAAGTTCTGTAACAGGTAACAATGAGCCATTATTTTTTGCTTCGTCCATTGCAATCTTTAAATCTTTTCTCATCCAATCAACTGCAAAACCAAAATCAAATTTATCATTAATCATTGTTTTATATCTGTTTTCCATTTGCCAAGATTGTGCAGCACCTTTTGAAATTACTTCAATAACATCTTCCATATTTAATCCAGCTTTCATTCCAAAGTTAATTCCCTCAGATAATCCTTGAACTAATCCTGCTATACAAATTTGATTAACCATCTTAGCTAATTGTCCACAACCAGCTTTACCAAGTAATTTCATCTTTTTGCTGTAGCAATCAATTTTATCTTTTGCTTTGTCAAAGTCTGATTGATCTCCACCAATCATTACTGTTAAGGCACCATTTTCTGCACCGGCTTGTCCACCAGACACTGGAGCATCTAATGCACCAAATCCATTTTTCTTTGCGTGTTCATAAATTTCTCTAGCAATTGTTGCTGACGCTGTGGTGTTATCAATATAGATTGCACCTTTTTTTATTGTTTTAAATGCACCATTGTCACCAAAAGTAACTTCTCTTAAATCATTATCGTTTCCAACACATGTAAAGACATACTCTGCATCTTGTGCAGCCTCAGCAGGAGTTTTTGCTATTTTACCTTTGTATTCTTTAATCCATTTTTCTGCTTTTGATTTTGTACGATTAAAAACAGTTACATTGTGACCACCTTTTGATATATAACCAGCCATTGGATAACCCATGACACCAAGACCTATGAAAGCAACATTACAACTCATAATTTTTTATGTTTAATAGTTTAAGTTTAAAAGTAATTATATTTGGATTTATTTTTACATTTTTTTCTAGTTTTGGACAGAGTTTTTTTCTTGGCTTGTTTAATTCTAGTATTAGAGAAACACTTTCAATCACTCATGGACAATTTGGCTCAATCTATGCTTCAGCAACATTACTTAGTAGTTTTCTTTTAATTTGGGTAGGAAAAAAAATTGATGATATCAATATCTTTAAATTTGCTTTTTACGTAACCTTACTTTTGTCTTTTTCTTGCTTTTTCTTTTCAAAGATTTCATCAATAGCTTTTTTGTTCATCGCTGTATTTTTAATGAGATTTTCTGGACAAGGATTAATGTCTCATACTGCAACGACAACTATTACAAGATTCTTTACAATATCTAGGGGTAAAGCTCTTAGTGCTGGATGGTTTGGTCTTTCAACGGCAGAATTTATTTTGCCTATATTAATCGTTTATTTACTTACGATTACTGTTTGGCAAAATATTTGGATATCAATATCTATTTTAACTTTAATTTTTTTACCACTAGCTTCATTTTTTTTAATTAAAAAATTAGACTTTGATACAAGAGAAGAATTAGATCAAGGTAACACTGAAGTAAAAGAAATTAAACAATGGAAAAGAATTGAAGTTTTAAAAGATTACAGGTTTTATATTATTTGTCTTAATATGTTGGCAATGCCATGGATTGCAACCGGAGTATTTGTTTATCAATCTTTTATAACTGAAGCTAAAGAATGGGGCTCTTTTGTTATCGCTCAATCATTTATGGTTTACTCAATATTGTCTGTTTTTACTTTATTAGGATCTGGATTCTTAATCGATAAATTTACTAGCAGAAAACTTTTAATTTTTATGAATATGCCTTTATTAATTTCTACTTTGATTTTATTTTACTTTGATAATCCATTAACATCTTTTGTTTTTCTTGGATTAATTGGTATTTCTAATGGTCTGGCGAATGTTTTGGGTTCATCAACATGGGCAGAAATATATGGTGTAAAGTTTATTGGATCAATTAAAGCTTTAACTACAGCTTTAATGGTTTTTTCTACTGCTTTTGGAACAGCTTTATTTGGTTTTTTGATAGATCGTGGTTTTTCCATTGAGCAGATTGCTATGGTGTCATTTATCTATATTTTAGTCTCTTTGGTCTTGTTGTTTTTTGTGAGAAAAAAGCTTAATCCACAATATATCTAAAAAATCTCCTTGATTTTTTTTATCTCACTGTGTAGATACTCCGCATGGCTAGAGTAACTGTAGAAGATTGTATTGATAAAGTTGATAGTCCTTATGAGTTAGTTTTAGTTGCAAAAGAGAGAGCTACTCAATTAAACGCAGGAACTGAACCAACTTTAGATAGAGATAACGACAAAAATACCGTAATCGCTTTAAGAGAAATCGCTCAAGAAAATATCAAGGTTAATGATTTGACCGAAAGTGCAGTTTATAAATTAAGAAAACATGTAGAACAGATAGATGAAGGTGAAGAAACTGAAGATGATGTGGGTGATGATTTCGAAAGTTTATATAAAGGAGAAATTTCAAAAAGTGGTGTACCAATTTTACCTTCAAAAAGAGCTAGAAAAAATCCTGAAAAAATTCAAGTAACTAAAGAAGATTTAGAAGAGTTATCTCAAACAAGTCAACCAGACGTCGAAACTTCAGCAAATGACGCAACTGAGGAACAAACTGATATTTCATTAGATGAAGTTTCTGAAAGTGAAAACAAAGAGCCAGAAGTTACCCCAGAAGACTCTGAAACTTCAAACTCATAAAAAAAATTATAAAATCTTATTATGAATAGGAAAGTATCAGTTGCACCCATGATGGATTGTACAGATCGTCATGAGCGATTTTTTTTAAGATTAATCTCAAAAAATACACTTCTATATACTGAAATGATTGTTGATGAGGCAATTAATAGGGGTGATAAAAAAAAATTATTGGAGTTTAATATTAATGAAAAGCCTGTTGCACTTCAGATAGGGGGATCTTCTCCAAAACTTTTAGCTGAAGCATCTAAAATCGGTGAAGATTTTGGATATGATGAAATTAACCTTAATTTAGGTTGTCCTAGTAAAAAAGTTGAAAAAAATAAATTTGGTGCCTGTTTAATGAAAGAGCCAAATTTGGTTGCCGATTGTCTAAGTAAAATGCAGTCAATAACCAAACTTCCAGTTACAATAAAAACTAGAATTGGCTATGACGATGTTGAGGATTATGAAAATTTTTACAATTTTATTTCCAAACTAAAATCAACCGGAATAAAAACTTTTATAATTCATGCTAGAAAAGCAATGCTTGGTAAATTTACACCAAAACAAAATTTAAATATTCCTCCTCTAAAATATGATTATGTTTATAGTTTAAAAAAAGATTTTCCTAATGAAGAAATAATTATTAATGGAGGAATTACATCAACTAATGAAGTTAAAGATCATTTAAATAAGATAGATGGTGTAATGATTGGTAGAGCAGCTTATCATACTCCGTATTTATTAGCTGATATAGAAAAAGAAATTTTTAATAATGAAGATGTACCGTGTAGACAAGAAGTTATAGAAAAGTTAATTCCTTATATTAAAGATGAATTAAAAAAAGGTACAAGATTAAATCAAATAATGAGACATACTTTAGGATTATTTCATGGACAAACAGGTGCTAGTTACTGGAAAAGATATCTGAGTGAAAATATGTGTGTTCGTAATGCTGATATTCAAAAAGTAAATCACATCATGGATAATATTAGATTTAATAATGTTGAAAGAAGAGTAGGATAATCTGCTTACTTCAATTTTATCAAATCAATATTCTCTATATATATTATTAATGATCGCTACTGCTTTCCCTGTAGGTTTTTTTGCAGGATTGTTTGGCATTGGTGGAGGTTTAATAACCGTTCCTTTTCTTTTTTTTATATTTGAAGCTCTTAGTATAGATAAAAATTATTTAATGCATTTAGCTGTAGGAACATCTTTTGCAATAATAATTCCAACATCAATGGTATCCGTTTACACTCATAATAAACATAAATCAGTAGATCCTAATATAGTGAAAACTTATGGCTTATTTGTAATAATGGGAGTTTTATTAGGAACGACTTTTGCAGCTATGGCAAAAACAAAGTCTCTAGTAATTTTTTTTACTATTGTTGTTTTCTGCCTTGGTACTTATTTATTGATTAATTCTAATCAGCAAAAAATAAGTAAAAATAAATTTTCATTACCCTATAGAATTATTTTTGGCTTATTGTCAGGATTTATCTCAGCCCCTATGGGTATAGGTGGAGCAGTTATGAATGTCCCAATTTTAAAATATTTTGGTTATCCAATTAAAAAAGCGATTGGGAGTGCTGCAACAATTGGATTTATCATAGCTTTATGTGGAGCAATAGGTTTTTGGTATTCAGGTTCAATTTTAAATATAGACTTACCTTTGAGCATTGGATTTATAAATGTTCCTGCATTTTTAATTTTTATTCCAATAACCATGTTCATGGCAAGAATAGGTGCAAATTCAGCACATAGAATTGATAAAACTAAGCTTCAAGTATTTTTTGGAATCTTTTTGTATGTTGTTGGAACAATATTTGTTTATAGGTATTCGGGATTATAAAAAAAAGGGTGGTTTCAGTCTCCCTCTACCACCCATAAATAAATAATATGTGATTCTCTAAAATTTTTAAATCACGTTATAATTGAATTTAAGGCATTGTTTCAGGCTCTTCAACTTCAGAAATTTTAACCTGAACAACAGCAAAAGATGAAACAATAACCGGTTCACTTTTATTTTTAATGTCTTTAAATTTTATAACTTCACTAATTATTCTATTTGAGGAGTATGATAAAGACGCTTGATATAAACTTCCAGTTTTTACACCTGTTAAAATTGGACTTAGCAAAGCTGTACTCGGAGATGAGCAATTAGTTAAAAAAAATAACAAAAAAATGAATTTAAATATTTTTAACATAAATTTGCTATTACATGATTCTCCTAAAATTAAGATGCGTTAAATTTAAATTATTTACACGCAAAAATTGAATTGATTTAAAATCTAATAGTTATCTAAATTATTTAACTCAATTTAAACACTTGTATGATTTTTAGGTATCATTAAAATTGTTAACTTAAAGAATGCCTCGTAAAAGAAAAATAAAAAAAAATAAATTTTTAGAAAAAATTAATATTAATTTAGATAATATTAATTTAGATCCATCAAAAAAAATTAAGGAAACTAAAAATAAATTATCAAATTTTTTTGAGAGCTATAAAATAGAAAAAGAAAAAGCAAGAATAAGGTCTGAAAAGAAAAGAAAATTAGAGGAAAAAAGAGAATTAATTAGAGAAAAAAAGGAAGCTCAAAAAAATAAACTTAATAAAATCAAAGAGGAAAAACGTCAAATTTTAGCTCAAAAAAAATTAATTATTGAAAATGAAAAACAGTTAAGGAAAAACGAAGAAATTAGAAGAAAAGTAGAAGCTAAGAGGATTAAAATAGAACAACAAAAAATAAAAGATGAAGAGAAAAGAAAAATTAGAGAAGATGCTAGAAGACTCAAAGAAGAAGAATTAAGACTTAAAATGCTTGAAAGACAAAGAGCTAGAGAAGAAAAAATTAGAATTAAAGAAGAATCCATAAAAGCTAAAGAGTTAGAGGCTCAGAAAAAAAGAGAAGAAAGAGAAAAAGAAAGACACGAACAAAATAGATTAAAGGAAATTGAGAGAAATAATAGGCTAGATGAGGAACAAAAACTAAGGGAAGCTGCCAGAAAATTAAAATATGAAGAAGAAAAATTAAGAGAAACAGAAAATAGAGTGAGAAATCTAGAAATTGAAAGACAACAAGAAATAGAAAGGCAACTATTAAAAGAACAAGCTGAACAAAGGGCTAAAGAGCAAGAATTAAGAGAAAAAGAGGAGAAAATTAAAGCTGAAGAGAAAGAAAGACTTTTAAGAGAAAAAGAAAGGGCTGAAAAAGAGGAAGAACTTAGAAGAGAAGAGGAAAAACAAAAAAGAATTGAAGAGGAAAAAGAAATAGCATTAAAACAAAAAGCTGAAGAAGAAGAAAGAATTAAACAAGAAAACCAACGTATAAAAGAGTGGGAAGATAAATTTGATCAAGAACAGAAATTAAGAGAAGAAGAATTAATACGTAAATTTTATAGCGATAATTCATCAACACCTCAGGAAGAGGATATGAATAAAGATTTAGAAGATAATCCAAACGATACAAATAAAAATTAATTAGATTTTTTGATCGTACTCTCCAATTTTACCAGTTTTTTGAAGTAGTTCATCAATAAAATCAAATATCTTTTTTTTTCTTTCATCAGAGGTTGGACTTTCAGTTACTATGACTAATGAAGGTTTATTTGAAGAAGCTCTTATGAGGCCCCAAGACCCGTCTTCAAATGAAAACCTGATGCCATTCACTGTTAAAATTTCCTTTATTTCCTGATTATCAATTTTTACTTTTTCATTTTTAATTTTCTCTATATCTTTAACAATTTTTTCAACTACATCATATTTTTCTTCATCTTTACAGTGAGGAGCCATAGTCGGTGACTGAAAAGTTCTTGGTAGATCATTTATGACTTCACTCATTTTTCTATTTTGATTTTTTAATAGATGACAAACTTGTATTGCAGAATTAATTCCATCATCGTAACCATATCCTAGTGGTTGATTGAAAAAAAAATGACCACTTTTTTCAAAACCTGCTAAAGCTTTTTCATTATTGACCTTTCTTTTTATATGGGAGTGTCCAGTTTTCCAATAAATAGTTTCACATTTATTTTTATTAAGTATTTTGTCTTTAGAAAAAAGCCCCGTTGATTTTACATCAACAATAAATTTAGAATTTTTATGTTTTTCAGATAAATTTCTTGCAATTAATAATCCAATTTTATCAGAAAATATTTCATGGCCTTTGTCATCAATTACACCTACACGATCACCATCACCATCAAATCCAAAACCTATATCTGCATTATTTTCTTTTACAGCTTTCGAAATTTCATGTAACATTTTTAAATCCTCAGGGTTTGGATTATATTTTGGAAAAGTCCAATCTAAATTACAATCTAATTCTATTATCTCACAACCTATTCCCTTTAAAATTTCTGGAGCAAAAATTCCTGCTGTACCATTACCACAAGCTACAACTGCCTTAATTTTTTTGCCAAGCTTATTTTTATCTATAAGATCTTTTTTATAAATTCTTTGAAAATCTTTAATTTCTTTTTCATTTCCTTTACCATTTGTAAATTTTTTATTTAAAGTTATATCCTTTAACTCTTTCATTTCATCTGGTGCATGAGTTAGCCCTTTTTTGATACCCATTTTAACTCCTGTCCAACCATTTTCATTATGACTTGCTGTAACCATTGCAACTGCATCTGCATCCAAATTAAATTGTGCATAATAAACCATTGGTGATAAGGATAGCCCTATGTCTTCAACATAGCATCCAGTTGATATTAAGCCCGCTTTAAGTGTAACTTTAATTTCTTCGCTATATGATCTATAGTCGTGTCCTACTATTACTCTTGGATTATTTTTTTTTGTATGTTTAATTATTTGTGTTCCTAGTCCTTTTCCAAGATTTTTGATTCCTTCTGAATTGATATCTTTTTGATAAATCCATCGTGCGTCATATTCTCTAAAGCCATAAGGATCTATTTTTAACGATTGATTCATGCTGTTAATTACTTACCTTTTTTTGAATTTTATAGTTGAATTTTTTTACCACTGTTCTATAAATGTTCTATTGATTTACTGTTTATATAGTATATTAATACTAAGCGCATACAACATATAGTTGTTTTCGTTAAAATAACAAAATATAATACATATTTATGAATAAAATTCTATCTCAGGCCTTAAAGAAAGCTGTCTCTGAATATAGCCCTGAGGTAAAAGAGGTCCCAAAAGGAAATAGACCTGATCTTTTCTCTTTAAGTAATGAAACTGAGCTGTTTCAAAATGATAAAGGAATTATAATTAAAATTGATCGATCTCGTGATGCTAATCTAACCGACTTTGGTAAAGCAACATTAAAAGATAGATATCTGGGTCACAACGAGTCTTTTCAAGATCTATTTGCAAGAGTAGCAAGCTCTTACGCAGATGACAATTTACATGCTCAAAGAATTTACAACTACATAAGCAATTTATGGTTTATGCCAGCAACACCAGTTTTGTCTAATGGTGGTACGAAAAGAGGTTTGCCGATTTCATGTTTTTTAAATGAAGCTTCAGATAGCTTAGGAGGTATTTTAGATCTTTGGAGTGAGAATGTTTGGTTAGCTGCAAAAGGTGGTGGCATAGGAAGCTATTGGGGTAATTTAAGATCTATCGGAGAAAAGATTGGAAAAGTTGGAAAAACTTCAGGAATAATTCCTTTCATAAAAGTTATGGACTCTTTGACAATGGCAATTAGTCAAGGATCTTTAAGAAGAGGGTCTGCAGCTTGTTATCTTCCAGTAGATCATCCAGAGATAGAAGAATTTATAGAAATGAGAAGACCAACAGGTGGAGATCCAAATAGAAAAGCATTAAATTTACATCATGGTGTTTTAGTTTCAGATGCTTTTATGCGTGCAGTTGAAACAGATGAACAATGGGCATTAAAAAGTCCTGCTGATGGAACAGTTCAACAAACAATATCTGCTAGAAATTTATGGATTAGATTGCTGACTGCCAGAATTGAGACAGGTGAGCCATATATAATTTACATTGATACTGTTAACAGGTTAATCCCACAGCACCATAAACTCGCAAATTTAACAGTTAAAACATCTAATTTGTGTAGTGAAATAACTTTGCCTACAGGTATTGATAAAGATGGAAGAGATAGAACAGCAGTTTGTTGTTTGTCTTCATTAAATCTTGAGAAGTATGATGAATGGAAAGATGATCCAGATATGATTGGTGATGTCATGAGATTTTTAGACAATGTTTTGTCAGACTTTATAAATAAAGCTCCAGATCAATTTAAAGATGCAATATATTCTGCTGAAAGAGAAAGAAGTGTTGGATTAGGGGTGATGGGTTTTCACTCTTTTTTACAAAAAAATAGGATCCCACTAGAGTCAGTGATGGCAAAATCTTGGAATAAAAAAATATTTAAACAAATAAACGAACAAGTTAATAAAGCATCAAAAGATTTAGCAGAAGAAAGAGGCGCTTGTCCTGATGCAGCAGAGTATGGTTTTAAAGAAAGATTTTCTAACAAAACAGCTATTGCTCCAACAGCTTCAATCTCTATTATTTGTGGTGGAGCTTCACCAGGTGTAGAACCTATTGCTGCAAATAGTTATACTCATAAAACTCTGTCAGGATCTTTTAATGTTAGAAATAGATATTTAGAAGAAATTTTAGAAAGTCATGGTAAAAATGATGATGAAACATGGTCTACAATAACTACCAACCAAGGATCTGTTTCGCATTTAGACTTTTTAACAGATTTAGAAAAGGATGTTTTTAAAACTGCTTTTGAATTAAATCAAAAATGGATTATTGAGCTAAGTGGTGATAGAACACCATTTATTTCTCAAGCACAATCAGTTAACTTATTTTTACCAGCAGATGTTCATAAAAAAGAATTACATAGAATTCATTTTGATGCATGGAAAAAAGGCCTAAAAAGCCTTTATTATTGCAGATCAAAATCAATTCAAAGAGCAGAAAATATTAATGATGCAAAATCAACAGATATTACTGCCAATGTATATAAATCTAATAATCAACAAACAAATAAAGAACCAGAATACGAGGAGTGTTTATCATGTCAGTAGCAGAAAAAATTAAAGTAGAAAAAAAAGAGATTATTCAACCAAAAAAAATGGGACTATTAGTTGAAAACCCTGTTTACAAACCATTCAGATATCCGTGGTGCTATGATGCATGGTTGACTCAACAAAGAATTCATTGGTTGCCTGAAGAAGTGCCACTAGGTGATGATGTTAGAGATTGGCAAAAAAATTTATCTCAATCAGAAAAAAATTTGTTAACACAAATATTTAGATTTTTTACCCAAGCAGATGTTGAAGTTAGCAATTGCTATTTAAGACATTACACAACTGTATTTAAACCTACTGAAGTTTTAATGATGATGACTGCTTTTGCATCAATGGAAACGGTTCATATTGCTGCCTATTCACATCTACTTGATACTATTGGCATGCCTGAGTCTGAATATTCAGCTTTCATGAAGTATAAAGAAATGAAAGATAAATATGATTATATGCAAGATTTTAATGTAAATTCAAAAGAGGATATTGCAAAAACAGTTGCAGTATTTAGTGCATTTACGGAAGGTCTTCAGTTATTTGCAAGTTTTGCAATTCTCTTAAATTTTCCAAGACACAATAAAATGAAAGGAATGGGCCAAATAGTTACCTGGTCTGTTAGAGATGAAACACTTCACTGTAATTCAATGATAAGAGTTTTTAAAGAATTTATAAAAGAGAATCCAGAAATATGGACTCCAAAATTAAAAAAAGAACTTTATGAAGCTTGTAGAACTATTATTGAACATGAAGATGCTTTTATAGATCTAGCGTTTGAAATGGGTCCTATGGAAGGTTTAACAGCACAAGAAGTTAAAGATTACATTAGATTTATAGCTAATAGAAGATTAGACCAACTTGGTTTAGAACCAATCTATAAAGTTGAAAAAAATCCTTTAGGTTGGCTAGACACTATGTTGAATGCTGTTGAACACATGAATTTCTTTGAGGGTCGTGCTACTGAATATTCTAAAGCATCTACTCAAGGAACTTGGGTGGAAGCATTTAGTTAATAATTATCTTTGATTTAACTGTAGAACTTTTCTGTGTTTAGGTCCACTATATTTTGAAAGTGGCCTAATCAATTTATTTGCAGCGTGTTGTTCCATTATATGCGCAGACCAACCTGTTATTCTTGATATCACAAATATTGGAGTAAAAAAATCTGTGTCAAAGCCCATTAAATGATATGTGGGTCCAGTTGGATAATCAACATTAGGATGAATGTTTTTTCTATCAATCATTACCTTTTCAACGATGTCATAAATTTTTTCAAATTTTTTATCTTTTTTAATTTTTGCAACTTTTCCAAAATATTTTCTCATTGTAGGTACTCTAGAGTCTCCACTTTTATAAACTCTATGACCAAAACCCATTACAACGTCTTTATTATCAAGAGCGTTATTGATCCATTTAAGAGCGTTATTTGGTGTTTTAATTTTATTCATCATATGCATGACCTCCTCATTAGCACCACCATGAAGTGGACCTTTTAAGCTTGCTATTGCCCCGGTAATTGCACCATGAATATCAGATAAACTACTGGTAATAGTTCTTGCTGTAAATGTTGAAACGTTAAAACTGTGTTCAGCGTATAAAATTAAAGATACATCAAAAGCTTTAACTATTTCTTTTTGAGGTACTTTTCCAAAACACATATAGAAGAAGTTTTCAGCAATGCTTAAATTCTTTTTAGGTTTAATGATATTTTTACCTTTCCTTAATCTATAAAAGGCTGCTAAAGCCGTAGGCGTTTTAGCTAAAATTCTTATAGCCTTTCTCATATTTGCCTCGGGAGAAGAGTCAGTAGTTTCTTTATCCTCAAGACCCATTATGCTTACAGCTGTTCTTGCTACATCCATTGGATGTGATTTTTTAGGCATCTTTTTAAGTATTGAATAAAGATCTTTGGATAACTCTCTATTACTTTTTTCCTCTTTTTCAAATTTTCTAAGCTGAATAGTATTAGGTAAATCTTTATTCAAAATTAAATACGCAACCTCCTCAAATTTACAATATTCACATAAATCCTGAGCCGCATAACCTCTATAGGTTAGAGAATTAATTTCAGGCATTACTTTTGAAACTTCTGTTTCATCAACAACTATTCCAAGTAAACCTTTTTTTATTTCATCACTCATTATTCATGACCTTCAGTATTAAAATTATAAATCTTTTCGTCTAAACTGTTGTATTTTTCATAATCAACGAGTTCATATAATCTCTTCCTAGATTGCATTTTATCAATAATATTGTTCTGGTGTCCATTTGCATAAATGTCTCTTAATCCATCCTCAACATTTTTCAATGCTAGTCTTTGGGTTGTAACTGGATAAATGACTATATTATATCCGAATTGTTCTAATTCTTTATAATTAAACAACTTTGTTTTCCCAAATTCAGTCATGTTAGCTAAAAGATAACAAGAGAGCTCTTTTCTAACTTTTTCAAAATCTTTCTCATCATGTAAAGCTTCTGGAAAAATAATTTCCGCACCAGCATCTACGTAGGCCTTACATCTACTAATCATTTTATCTATACCTTCTACACTTTTTGCATCAGATCTTGCTATGATTTTAAAATTTTTATCCTTCTTAGCAGCTACACATTCTTTAATCTTTTTAACCATTGCTTCAGTTGAAATAAGTTCTTTATTATCTAAGTGACCACATCTTTTTCTTTCTATTTGATCTTCTAAATGTACAGCAGCAATTCCAAACTGCTCGAAAGTTTCTATTGTTTCTTTACATGACTTAAATCCAGTATCTATATCAACAATTGTTGGAAGATTAGTTACTCTTGAAATTAAATACGATCGAGTACTTACATCTTGTAATGTTGTTAAACCAATGTCAGGAAAACCAAGATCATTTGCCATTACTCCGCCTGAAACATATACAGCGTCATAACCAATTTCCTCAATTAATTTTGCAGTTAAAGGATTATAGGCACCTGGAACTCTTAAAATTTTGTTTGATTTTAATTTATTTACAAAATCTTCTCTTTTTTGATGAGGCTCTTTTTCGATAAAGTGCATTAAAAAATTCCTTTTTTTAAATTTCTTTTAATTCTACTCTTTTTAACTTCTAAATTCAGCCTACTAAGTTGACCTGATTTTAATTTTTTCAAATTTTGTACTGTCTTTAAAAACTTATTACTTTCTTTTTTACTTAATATATTTTCAGTCAATGTTAAAAACTTATTAATATAGTTTTTTCTTTTGAAAGGGCGTGCTCCATAAGGATGAGCGTCCGCAACCCCTTGTTCTTCAATAACTTTTTTACCATTTTTAAGAGTAATTACCACTTTTGCACCAAAAGCTTTCTTTTTAGGGTTAGGATCATGATATCTCTTGGTCCATTTTTTGTCTTCATGAGTTTTAATTGATCTCCAAATTTTGATTGTGCTTTTACGTTTTGCTCTTGCCTTTGTATAAGATTTAATATGATGCCAAGTACCATCCTCTAAAGCTACTGCAAATATATACATTATTGAGTGATCTAAAGTTTCTCTACTAGCATTAGGATCCATTTTTTGAGGATCATTTGCACCAGTTCCAATCACAAAATGAGTATGATGACTTGTGTAAATATCTATTTTTTTAATTTGATTAAGATTGCTTATTTTCTTTTTTAATTTTTTAGCTAAATCGATCAAAGCTTGAGATTGATATTCTGCAGAATATTCTTTTGTATAAGTTTCGAGTATAGCTTTTTTTGTCTCTCCTTTTTTTGGAAGTGGAACTTTATATGATGCTTTTTTACCATCAAGAATTCTTGCAATTACACTATCTTCACCTTCATAAATTGGACTAGGCGCACCTTCACCACGCATAACTCTATCTACAGCTTCTATAGCAAGCTTTCCTGCATGAGCTGGAGCATAGGCTTTCCAACTTGAAATTTCACCTTTTCTAGATTGTCTAGTAGAAATTGTTGTATGAAGAGCTTGTTGCACAGCTTGATAAATAGTTTCGGTATTTAATCTTAACATTGTACCAATTCCAGCTGCAACACTTGGACCTAAGTGGGCAATATGATCTACCTTATGTTTATGTAAACAAATTCCTTTCACTAAATTTACCTGAATTTCATATGCAGTTATAATTCCTCTTAAAAGATCTAAACCACTTTTTTTATTTTGTTGAGCTACACTTATTAGAGGAGGAATATTGTCTCCGGGATGACTATAATCAGCAGCTAAAAAGGTATCATGAAAATCTAATTCTCTAACTGCCGTTCCATTTGACCATGCTGCCCATTCACAATCAAATCTTATTTTACTATTTATTCCAAATAGTGTAGCACCATTTTTTCTTGAATGTTTAAAAGCCATTTCTCTTGAGGAAATTACTGGTCTTCTGTTAAGAGATGCAATTGCAACAGATGCATTATCAATAATTCTATTAATAACCATTTCAATTGCATCTTTATCTAATTTTGCATTATCACTAGCAATCTCTGCAATTTTCCATGCAAGTTGACTCTTTTTAGGTAAATGTTTTTTAGATGGATAAACTTTTACATTATGAACTATCAAAATAACTCCAGATTAACGAAATTGTTTTTAATAGTTAAAAAAAAATAATCAACATTAAAGATATTTTGATACAATTTTTTCAATACCTATAAAGTCTTTTATTAGATGATTGTGGTAAATTTCGGTTATTTTTTTTTCAGTATATCCATCCTCAAGAAGAATTACTGGAATACCCGCGTCTTTGGCTGCATTTGCATCAGTTTCGCTATCACCTATCATTAATGATTTTTTTAAATCTCCATCCAATATTTCAATAACAGAAGTCAAGTGTCTTGGATCAGGTTTACAATAATCAAAAGTGTTATGTCCAGCCACGTATTCAAAAAAATTGTAGATACCAATTTTTTTTAAAAGATCTATTGCTAAATGTTCTTGTTTGTTTGTACAAACTGCCATCGAGATATTATTTTCTTTTGACCATATCAAAAATTCTTTAACTCCTCTTATAAGAGTACTTTCATTGACAATATTTTTTCCATAGAAATCAACAAAATCATTTACCATTTCTTTTTTAATCTTATCATCTTGGATTTTTCCAAATTCTTTTTTTGCCTGGCCCCATATCGATCGGCCAAGCATTGCTCCCGCACCTTGACCTACTAGATTTCTTATTTCATCAGTTGATTTTGTTGGGTAGCCGTACTTTTTCATCACGTGATTATGAGCATGCATTAAATCTGGCGCGGTATCTACCAAAGTCCCATCTAAATCAAAAAGAATTGTAAATTTTTGTTTCATATTCAAAAGTATTTTTAAGAAATATTTTGTGAATTAAGAAACATATATACTTAATATAAAGAATTTCATAGATGAAACAGTTAAAATTACAAAAGCTTCAAGACAACCTTAGAAATAAATTTTCTAGACAGGGAGTTAAAATGGTTGGGCCTGAAACGATTTATTTTTCAAAAGATACTAAGATTGGAAAAAATGTTACAATAGAGCCATATGTGGTTTTTGGAATAAAAGTTAAGATAGGCAACAATGTTACTATTAAATCTTTTTCTCATTTAGAAAATTGTAAGGTAGAGAATAAAGTTGATATTGGTCCTTATGCTCGAATTAGACCTGGTGTGGTTCTAAAAGAAGGATCTAAAGTTGGCAATTTTGTTGAAATAAAAAAAAGTGTTATTGGAAAAAAATCTAAAGTAAGCCATTTAACTTATATTGGTGATAGTACAATTGGTAAATTTGTAAATGTGGGAGCAGGAACTATTACATGTAATTATGACGGATTAAAAAAAAATAAAACTAAAATTAAAGATAATGTTTTTATTGGATCTAATGCATCATTAGTTGCTCCTTTAACTATTGAAGAAGGAAGTGTAGTTGGAGCTGGATCTGTAATCACAAAAAATGTAAGAAGAAAATCTCTGGCTTTAACAAGAACTTTGCAGACTGAAGTAAAAAATTATAAAAGAAAAAGTAAATAATAATGTGTGGAATAATAGGAATAAATAGTAATAAACCTGTTTCAGTTTCAATTATTAATTCTTTAAAAAAATTAGAATACAGAGGGTATGACTCAGCAGGTATCGCTACACTTTCTAGTGGTTTAATTAATGAAGTTAAATCAGAAGGAAGAGTAGATAAACTTGAAAAAAATTCTTTGGTACAAAATATGGAAGGCACTATAGGTATTGGTCATGTGAGATGGGCCACTCATGGATTACCAAATAGTATAAATGCACATCCTCACTCATCACAAAATGTATCAGTGGTTCATAATGGTATAATTGAAAATTCAACATTATTAAAAAAATTTTTAATTGGAAAAGGACATAAATTTAAGTCACAAACAGACACTGAAGTAATTGTTCATTTAATTACAGAACATTTAAAAACTGAAGATATAGTAAACTCAATACAAAAAACTTTAAAATCACTTCATGGAAGTTTTGCTTTAGGAATTATATTTAAAGATCAACCAGATTTAATTGTAGGAGCAAGAAGAGGTTCGCCTTTAGCAGTGGGTTATGGTCCAAATGAAAACTATTTAGGCTCAGACTCATATGCATTAAAATCAATGACTAACAAGATTACTTATCTTGATGACGGTGAATTTTGTATCATAAAAAAAGATCATGTAGAGTTTTTTAATGAGGAAGGAATAAAAATAAATAAAAAAGTTTTAGAATTATCCTCTGATGAAGAAAAATATGATAAGGGTGATTATAAGCATTTCATGGCTAAGGAAATTGAAGAACAACCAACTACTTTAAAAAATGGAATTAAAGAATATGTCGATAATGCAAATAATGATATCAATATTTATAACTTCCCGTGGAAAATAAATGAAATTTCTTCAATTACTTTAATTGGTTGTGGTACAGCTTATCATAGTTGTTTGATGGCTAAATATTGGTTTGAAGAATTAACTTCTTTAGATGTTAGTGTAGATATTGCATCCGAATTCAGGTACAGAAAAAATAGATTTAAAAAAGAAACTCTATATGTTTTTGTTTCTCAATCAGGAGAAACAGCAGACACTTATGCTGCTTTAGATTTGTGCAAAAAAAATGGAATGAAAACCTGTGCAGTTGTAAATGTTATTGAAAGCTCTATAGCAAGGGACTCTGAGTTTGTTTTGCCTATTCATTGTGGAACTGAAATTGGTGTAGCTTCAACAAAGGCATTTTTGGGTCAAATATTAATACTATATATATTATCTTTAAAAGTTGGGTTGTTAAGAAAAGATCTGAAAAAAGATATATTTAATCAAAAACTTAAGGATTTAAAAGAATTACCAAAATTAGTAGAACAAACTTTACTTACAGACAGTAAGATACAAACTATATCTAATACCTTTAATGAAGCCAAAGGATCAATGTTCTTGGGAAGAGGATTTTCATATCCAATTGCATTGGAAGGAGCATTAAAGTTGAAGGAATTATCTTATATTCATGCTGAAGGTTATCCTGCTGGAGAAATGAAGCATGGACCATTAGCTCTAATAGAAGAGGGAATGCCAGTTGTAGTTTTAGCACCAAGAGACAATTATTATAAAAAAACAATTTCAAACATGCAGGAAGTTATTGCAAGAGGAGCAAAAGTTTTATTGATTACAAATAAAAGTAAAGATGAAGTTGTTTCTGAAAATATTTGGGAAACTTTAGAGGTCGAGAGTACAAATGAGGATCTTTTACCCTTTCTTTTAACAATACCTTTACAAAAATTAGCATATTATTCTGCCTTAAAAAAAGGTTTTGACATAGATAAGCCTAGAAATTTAGCTAAATCTGTTACCGTTGAATAAAAAAAAAACTCTGATACAACAATCTTAGGTTGAACATGAAAAATTGGAAAGTAAATAGCTGGAGAAAATATCCAGTAAAACATATTCCGGAATACCCGGATAAAAAAGAATTGGATCAAGTTTTAAATAAAATTAAAACTTTTCCACCTCTTGTTTTTGCTGGAGAAACTAGACATCTCAAACAACAACTTGCAGAAGTTGTTGATGGAAAAGCATTTTTATTGCAAGGAGGTGACTGTGCTGAAAGTTTTGCAGAATTTCATCCTGACAATATAAGAGATACTTTTAAGCTGATGCTTCAAATGTCATTAGTTTTAACTTATTCTGCATCATTACCAGTTGTTAAATTGGGTCGAATTGCTGGACAGTTTTCAAAACCACGAAGTTCACCGGTTGAAGTAAAAGGTGGTGTTGAATTACCAAGTTACTTAGGTGATAATATTAATGGAATAGAGTTCAGTGAAAAAGCAAGAGTTCCTGATCCAAAAAGATTATTTAAAGCATATTCACAATCAGCAGCAACACTAAATTTGATAAGAGCATTTTCACATGGAGGTTTTGCAGATCTAAAAAAAGTTCATACCTGGAATTTAGGATTTATTAAAAAAAGTCCTGAAGCAAAAAGATTTAAAGATTTAGAAGATCAAATTGAAAAAGCATTATCTTTTATGGATGCATGTGGAATTAATTCTGACTTTAATAGAAGATTAAAGACTGTTAATTTTTGGACTTCACACGAAGCATTATTATTGCCTTTTGAAGAGTCTATGACGAGGACAGATTCCACAACAGGAGAAAATCATGATACTTCTGCACACTTTGTCTGGATTGGAGATAGAACAAGACAACTTGATGGAGGACATGTTGAGTTTTGCAGAGGAATAGAAAACCCAATTGGGATTAAATGTGGACCCACATTAAAAGCAGACGATCTAATTAATTTATGCAATAGAATTAATCCCAAAAATGAAAAAGGAAAAATTACTTTAATATCTAGGTTTGGTTGTGATAATGTTTCTAAGCATTTACCAAAACTAATAAGAGCTATTAAAAAAGAGGGATTAAATGTTATCTGGTCATGTGATCCATGTCATGGAAACACAATGCAAGCTTCAACTGGTTTTAAAACAAGACCTTTCAATAGCGTACTTAAAGAAGTTAAAAATGTTTTTGCATGTCATCAAAGTGAAGGAAGTTATGCGGGTGGATTACATATTGAATTGACTGGTCAAAATGTGACAGAATGTACAGGTGGAGCACAAAAGATTTCAGAAAAAGATTTATCTTCAAGATATCATACTCATTGTGACCCAAGATTGAATGCTAATCAAGCCTTAGAACTAGCCTTTTTAATTTCAGATGAGATAAAAAAGAATAGCAGCTATTCAAAAAATGCTATTCAAGTGGCATCTTAGGCCATTGTTTTTAAGCATAAGGTTGTTAAATATTAATTATGAGTCCCTCAGAAAAAGTAAAATTTATATCTAATTGGATTAAATCCTACGTTGATAATATGCCATCTAAAGCAGAAGCATTAGTGATAGGAATATCAGGAGGGATTGATTCATCTGTATCAAGCACTTTAAGTGCAATGACAGGTTTAAAAACTATCGTTTTATCTATGCCAATAAAACAAAAAGAAAATCAACACGATTTAAGTTTAAAGCATCAAAACTGGTTAGTTAAAAAATTTAAAAATGTAGAGGCACATACACTAAATTTGGATCAGTTGTTTAATTCTTTTTCTTCAACGTTAAATAAATTTGATAACGAACATGGATTTGCAAATTCTAGAGCTAGATTAAGAATGGCTACTTTGTACCAGGTGGCTGCTGCAAATAAAGGAATAGTTGTTGGTACAGGAAACAAGGTAGAAGATTTTGGAGTAGGTTTTTATACAAAATATGGAGATGGTGGAGTGGATATTTCACCAATAGCAGATTGTAATAAAACTGAAGTTTGGGAACTTGGAAAAGAACTAGGGATATTAAAAGAAATCATAGACGCACCTCCAACCGATGGTCTTTGGGACGATGGTAGAACTGATGAAGGGCAATTAGGTTTTAGTTATAAGGATTTAGAAGACGCTATGAAAAATCCCGACTCACCTCATAAAACTGAATACGAAAAAATTAGAAAACAAAACTTGCATAAAATGGAGCCTATTCCAGTATGTAAGATACCTAGTTAATCAATTCGATTAACAAATCACTAAATAAGGTATATTTCTTAATCAATTAAAATGGATATTTTTTTAACAAATAATTTAACAAATAAAAAAGAACAATTTATTCCAAAAGATGAAAAAAATATTGGAATGTATGTTTGTGGACCAACTGTATATGATGACCCACATATTGGAAATGCACGACCACTAGTTATTTTTGATATTCTTTTTAAATTACTAAAAAAAACTTATTCAAAAGTAACATATGTAAGAAATATTACAGATATTGATGATAAAATAATTAAATCATCACAGGAACAAAAAATATCTGCAAAAGAGCTTACAAATAAAGTGACATCAAGTTTTTTTGAGGATTGTAAGTTTTTGAATTGTGAAAATCCCACTCATCAGCCTAAAGCCACTGAACACATTGATTTAATGATAGAAATGATAAATCAATTAATAAAAAAAGGTTTTGCTTATGAAAATAATAATCACGTCTATTTCGAAGTTAAGAAATTTTCTGATTATGGAAAATTATCAAATAAGAAATTAGAGGATTTAATAGCTGGATCAAGAGTAGAGGTAAGTGACAACAAAAAAAATTCAGAAGATTTTGTTTTGTGGAAACCATCTGTTAAAGATGAGCCTTCTTGGGACTCTCCTTGGGGCAAAGGGCGACCAGGTTGGCACTTAGAATGCTCAGCAATGTCAAAAAAATTTTTAGGAAATGAATTTGATATTCATGGAGGTGGAATTGACTTGATATTTCCACATCATGAAAATGAGATAGCTCAATCTAGATGTGCAAATGACTCAAAAATTTTTGCTAAATATTGGGTTCATAATGCTTTTATAACAATATCCAATGAAAAAATGGCTAAGTCACAAGGAAACATTTTAAAAATAAAAGATTTTAGAAAAAAGATTAGTGGACAAGTTTTGAGGTTAGCTCTTATGAGTGCACATTATAAACAGCCATTAGATTGGAATGATAAATTGATAAATGATTGTCAAAATACTTTAGATAAATGGTATCGTGTTTATTCAACAGATATAAAATCTGTTCAAGTAACAGAAGAGATTCTAAAACCTTTACATGAGGATTTAAATACTCCTGGCTATATTGCTAATCTTCATAAACTTTATGAAAATGCTAAAAAAGGTAAAGATAAGGAGCTATTTATTTCTGCATGTAAATTTATAGGTTTATTAAATGAAGACATTCAACAATGGGAAAGCTATAAAAAAAATAAAGCTTCAATAAGTGAAACTGAAATTAACAATAAAATTGCTTTAAGAAATAAAGCTAGAGATAAAAAAGATTATAAAGAAGCTGACAGAATAAGGGACGAGCTTTTAGACAAAGGTGTTTTAATAGAGGATAAAGATGGTAAAACACTCTGGAAATTTAAATGAATAAAGAAAGACTATATATATTTGATACAACATTAAGAGATGGCGCTCAAACTCAAGGAGTAGATTTTTCTATTGAGGATAAAGAAAAAATTGCTTCAGCTTTAGATAATCTAGGTGTTGATTACATTGAAGGTGGATGGCCAGGAGCTAACCCCACTGATACTGAGTTCTTTCAAAAAAAGCATAATTTTAAAAATTCAATACTAACATGTTTTGGAATGACAAAAAGATCCGGTCGAAGCGCAGAAAATGATACAGGATTATCTGCATTAATGAATTCAAATACTTCCGCAGTGTGTCTAGTTGGAAAGTCATGGGATTTTCATGTTGATGTTGCATTAGGAATTACTAATAAAGAAAATTTAGAAAATATTGGTGAAAGTGCCAAACATTTTGTTAAAGCAAAAAAAGAATTTATGTTTGATGCGGAACATTTCTTTGATGGTTATAAAGCAAATTCAAAATATGCACTTTCCTGTATTAAAGCTGCTTACGATCAAGGTGCAAGATGGATTGTATTATGTGATACTAACGGAGGTACACTCCCACACGAGATTTCTAAAATTGTATCTGAAGTATCAAAAGTAGTACCAGGTAAAAATTTAGGTATTCATGCTCACAATGATACAGGTAATGCAGTTGCTAATTCTTTAGCGGCAGTATTGTCTGGTGTCCGTCAAATTCAAGGAACTATAAACGGTTTAGGTGAAAGATGTGGAAATGCAAATTTGATGTCATTAATCCCAACATTTTTTTTAAAAAATGATTTTTCATCTAAATATGAAATTGGAATAAAATCTGACAATATTAAAAATTTAACCGAATGCTCAAGACTATTAGATGAGATCTTAAATAGAAAACCTAACCAACATTTACCTTATGTGGGAGCTGCTGCTTTTTCTCATAAAGGAGGATTACATGTATCAGCAGTTCAAAAAGATCCAAAAACTTATGAACATATAAATCCAGAGGATGTTGGTAATACAAGAAATATTGTTGTTTCTGACCAGTCGGGTAAATCAAATATAATCTCAAGATTAAAAAGTATCAAAATTGATATTGAGGAAAATGATCCTAAGATTAAAAAATTATTAGATGAAGTTAAAGATAGAGAATTCATTGGTTATAGCTATGATGGTGCAGATGCTTCATTTGAATTATTAGCTAGAAGAATTATTGGAGAAATACCGAGATATATATCAATTAATGAATATGATGTTTCAGTTAAAAAAAATAAATCAGGTGAAATAGTTTCTTCTGCAAAAGCTCAATTAGAAGTTGATGGAGAAAAAATTATGTGTGAAGGAGAGGGGAATGGACCAGTAAATGCCTTAGACAATGCGATTAGACAAAACGTTGACCGATTGGCAAAATATTCAAATTATTTGAAAGATCTAAAACTGGTTGATTACAAAGTAAGAATTTTAAATACAGGAACAGAAGCTGTTACGAGAGTCTCAATTGAAAGCACAGACTCTAAAGGAAAAAATTGGTTTACAATTGGTGTATCTACAAACATAATTGATGCTTCATTTAAAGCACTAATAGATAGTTTAGATTACAAATTGTTTAAAGATAATGCTCCTGCTAGTAAGTAGATGAGTAAAAATAATATCTCTTTTATTCTACATAAACCTCAATTGTCAGAAAACATTGGTGCATGCGCGAGGGCAATAAAAAATTTTAATTTTAAAAAACTAATTTTAGTTAATCCTAAACCCATTTTTCCAAATGATAAAATCTTAGCAACATCTGTTGGAGCTAAAGATATTATTAAACAAAGTAAAAATTATGACAATTTAGAAAAGGCAATCAGTAAAATAGATATAGTTATTGCTACCTCAGCGAGATTTAGAAATAAAAATATAAAACATATTAATTTAGAAGATTTAAGAAAAATAAATTTTAAAAAGAAAATTGGTTTTTTATTTGGATCTGAGGCATCAGGTTTGTCAAATGATGAGATTAGTTACGCTAATTATACATTACAAATACCTACTAACCCTGATTTTAAATCTCTTAATTTATCTCATAGCTTAATAATTATTGCCCAATATATTGCTAGTATTATTAGATTAAAAGATGTCCCATTTAAAAAATCAAAAAAAATAAAATCAGCAAGCAAGAAAGAAATACAAACAATGTTAAATCTTTGTATTAAAAATTTAGATGAAATAAATTTCTTTAGACCCAATGAAAAGCGACCAAAAATGCTAGAAAATTTAAGAAATATTTTTTATAAAATGGACCTGTCTGATAAAGAAACTCGTATATTATCAGGTGTATTTGCAAGTTTGGGAAAAAAACGTTGATTGACAAAATAATGAGTAAGTTTATAAAGCCCTCTATTAAATGACAAAAAGATTAAACTCTAAACATAAAGTAGATAGAAGATTAAAAGTTAACCTTTGGGGAAGACCTAAAAGTCCTTTTAATACCAGAGCATACGGACCAGGCCAACATGGTCAAACCAAAACCTCAAAGCCTTCAGACTATGGAATTCAATTACAAGCAAAACAAAAATTAAAAGCTTATTATGGTAATATCAATGAAAGACAATTCAGAAATATTTATAGAAAAGCAAGTATGCTTAAGGGAGATACAAGCGAAAATTTAATTGGCCTTTTAGAGAGAAGGTTAGATGCTGTGATCTACAGAGCAAAATTTGCAACAACGATATTTTCTGCAAGACAATTAATTAATCACGGTCATGTGAAAGTAAACGGAAAAAAGGTAAATATATCTAGTTATATGGTAAAAGAAGAAGATGCCATTGAAATCAGAGATAAATCTAAACAACTAGCAATAATCGATATAGCTTTAGCAAATAAAGAAAGAGAAATTCCAGAATACATTCAATTAGATGAAAAAAATAAAAAATTTAAATTTGTAAGAGTGCCAAAATTTGAAGAAGTTCCTTATCCAATAGTTATGGAACCAAATCTAGTTATCGAATATTATTCAAGATAATATCTAATAAATTTGTTATAATATTTATCTAATACAAATGATAAATAAAAGAAATATAATTTTAAGTATTTTTTTTTTAATATATTTTATTATTGGTACCTACCTTTCACTTACAAACGGAATTTCTCATGATCAATTACATGAACAACTTAATTGGTCTATAAATTTTCAAGCTATAAAGGATTTTTTTACTGATAATAATGGATATCAATTACTTCAAAATTATATTGACAGATATCATGGTATAGGGTTTCATTTTTTTTCACAACCATTTCAATTTTTTTTAAATAACTTTGTTCAAGAAATAAATTCAGTAAATAAGGAAGGTGCAATTTATATTTCTAGACATTTTCCAACTTTCTTAATTTTTTGTATTGCTGGATATTTTTTCTATTTGATTTGTTTAAAGATTTCAAAAAACTTTAATTTCTCAATAGTTTCATTATTAATTTTTTTTCTTTATCCATATTTATTTGGTCATTCACAAATAAATGGAAAAGATATTCCATTTCTATCTGTTTGGATTATTACAACTTATTTTCTTTTTAATATTATAGAAAAATTTTATTTTGAAAAAAAAATTGTATTTTCTGAAATTATTCTTTTTGCTTTTTTGACAGGATTTTTAATAAGTATAAGAACTATTGGTTTTCTAATCTTTTTTGAATATTTGATCGCATTAATAATTTTAATTAATTCTAAAAAATTGGAATTTTTTACATTTTTATTTAAAAATAAATCTTATCTCTTGATATTCTCAGCAGCTTTTTTGTTTTTTATTTATATACTCAATCCAATATTTTGGTTAAATCCCTTTGAGTTTATCAATTCATTACAGTGGATGTCAAAATACCACAATTCTACATGTACTCTCACATTAGGAAAATGTCTAAAAGCTCAAAATCTTCCAAATAGTTACATTTTTATATGGTTATTTTTCAAATTACCTGTTCTTTCAATATTGGGAATTTTATCTTTTCCATTAATTGAAAAAAAACTATTCAAGAATAATGTAAATTCAATTTTTTATTCAACTTTATTATTAACCTTTTTATTAATAATTTTTACGTTAATTTTAAAAAACGTTGTTCTCTATGACGAGATAAGACACTTGATGTTTTTGTTACCATTGATCCTAATTATTTCTTTTTATAATCTTTTTTTATTAAATAAAAAAATTTTTAATGTTTTGTCAGTAGTTACAATTATATTATTTATTTCTGAAAATTTTTTTTTAAAAAAATATCAATATACTTGGCTAAATCATTTTGCAAAATTTACCAATATAGAAAAAAATTTTGAAATTGATTATTGGGGTTTGAGTAATAAAAATCTGCAAAAAAAAATAATCAATTTTTCTGAAAATAGAAATATAAGTAAAAATACTTGTGTATATGGGGATTTATATGTTGAGGCTTTTTTAAGGAAAGCCAATTTTAATTGTTTTGGATCTTACAGTCGAATAGATGCAGTTAAAAAAAGACCTTTCTTTGTTTATCAAAATGTAAGAAATTTAAAAAGATCAAGTCCAAAAAGTTGTAAACTAATTCATACAGAAAAATATAATTATTTATTTTATTCTAGAGATATTGTCGTTGGTAAAGTCTGGTTTTGTGAATGAGCTTAATTACTTTCGTTTATTTCTGATTGAATTTTATTAATAAAATCTTTGAGTAATTTAGCATCTTCCTTTGATAAATATCTTTCTTTATTTACAGCTTTTTTTAATTCTTCTCTAATTTTGTTTACACTCTCTTTTCTTCCTTCTTTGGTAGATACAACATCTATCTTTTCATAAATTTGAGATATTTTATTTCCAATAGTGAATTCAAAAATCAAAATAACAGCTATTACAACTATAATAGACTTGTAGATAAATGATTTCATTTATTTTGTTTTATGAGAAATTTTTTTATCCGTAAAAAGTTTACTTAATTCTCCACTTTCATACATTTCTTTAATAATATCACAGCCACCAACAAATTCTTTTTTCACATAAAGTTGAGGTATCGTTGGCCAATCGCTAAAAACTTTAATTCCCTCTCTTAATGATTGGTTTTCTAAAACATTTACTGCTTTAAAATTTACCTCCAAAATTTTTAGTAAATTAGTTACAGCCATTGAAAAACCACATTGCGGAGCATCAGAAGTTCCTTTCATAAATAAACATACTTCATTATCTTCAATATGTTTTTGAATTAAATTTTTAGTTTGATCATCCATTATTGTTCCTTTGTTTTTATTGCTAGTGCATGTAATTCATTTCCCATTTTGCCTTTAAGAGAATTATATACCATTTTATGTTGTTCAATCTTACTTTTACCTGAAAATTGAGATGATGTAACTGTAGCAGAATAGTGATTGCCATCACCTGCTAAATCTTGAATTTCTATTAAAGCATCAGGTAAAGCTTCTTTAATGTATCTTTCTATTTCTTTTAAATCCATTGCCATTACGACCTCATATAACTATTTAACCAGGTTGTATTATAAGATTTTAATTCGTCAATTGTAACCTTTGTCTTATGATTAACTATCATATAATTATCAATTATTTTGCCTAATTTATCGTAATGAACGGAGTTTTTTTCTAAAATGTTAGTTACTTTTTTTAAATCTACTGTATCAATTTCGATAATATATCTACCCTGATCTTCAGAGAATAAATATTCAATATCACTTATATAAAATTTAGATTTATTAAATTCGACACCTTTGTTTCCTTTGATACACATTTTACTTACAGCAGTTATTATCCCTCCAAGAGAAACATCATGTGCACTTTTGATTAAATTATTTTTAATCAATTGAAGAAGCGTCTCACCATTATTTTTTTCATTAAAAAGATTTATTTCTGGAGGAGGTCCATTTTTTTCATCTAATATAGATCTAGCAAATAAAGTTTGATCCATATGACCTTCTGTCTTACCTATTACTAAAACTAAATTATCGGTTTCTTTAAAATCCATGGTTATCATCTGAGTATAATCTTTAATTAAACCAACACCACCTATTGAAGGTGTTGGTTTAATTCCTACTTCTTTAGTCTGATTATAAAAAGATACGTTTCCAGAAACCACTGGGAATTTCAAATATTCACATGCTTCTCCAATCCCCTCTACACATTCAACAAATTCACCCATGTTCTCCTCATTTTCAGGACTTCCAAAATTTAAACAATTAGTTATTGCAATTGGAGTAGCACCGACTGATATTAGATTTCTCCAGCTTTCACACACAACTTGTTTTCCTCCTGTAAGTGGGTGTGCCCAACAATAAACGGCAGATGAGTCCACTGATGCAGCAACCGCTTTATTAGTTCCATGAACTCTAACTACGCCTGAATCTCCCCCAGGTTTTTGAATTGTATCTCCCATAACAGTGTGATCATATTGCTGCCAAATCCAATCTTTACTACAAACGTTAGGATGTGATAAAATTTTTTTTAATACTTCTTTTATCTTTAATTTATTTATAGTTTCTTTTTTGATTTTATTTTTTTTAGGAAGTTTAGCTTTTTTCCACTTCCTGTCATACATTGGTGAATTTTCAACTAAAGTATTAATTGGAATTTTAGCCACTTGCTCTTTGTCAAAGTATAATTCAATATTTTTTGTATCTGTTGTTTTTCCAATTACTGAGAAATCTAAATTCCATTTATCAAATATTTTTTTTGCCAAATCTTCTTTTCCATTTTCTAAAATAATCAACATTCTTTCTTGACTTTCTGATAACATAATTTCGTATGGTGTCATTTTACTTTCTCTGCAAGGTACTTTATTCAAATTTATTTCTATTCCTAAATTTCCTTTTGAAGCCATTTCTATACTAGAAGATGTAAGACCAGCTGCTCCCATGTCTTGAATTGCTATAACTGAGTCTCCAGACATTAATTCTAAACAAGCTTCTAAAAGTAATTTTTCTGTAAAAGGATCTCCAACTTGTACTGTAGGTTTTTTTTCCTCAATTTTTTCATCAAAACTAGCTGAAGCCATACTAGCACCATGAATTCCATCTCTTCCTGTTTTGGACCCGACATAAATTACTGGTTTATTCAATCCAGCTGCTTTTGAATAAAAAATTTTATCTTTTCTAACTAAACCTAAAGTCATGGCATTTACTAGTATGTTTCCATTATATGAACTATCGAATGAAGTTTGACCTGCCACAGTAGGTACTCCTATACAATTGCCATAACCGCCAATGCCATGAACAACACCTCTTAATAAATTTTTAGTTTTTTTATTTTGAGGAGAACCAAAATGAATAGAATTTAAGTTAGCGATTGGTCTTGCACCCATTGTAAAAACATCTCTCATTATTCCACCAACACCTGTTGCAGCTCCTTGATAGGGTTCAATGAATGAGGGGTGATTGTGACTTTCAATTTTAAAAACTATTGCATCTCCATCATCAATATCTATTACCCCGGCATTTTCTCCGGGTCCTTGAATAACTTTTGTTCCTTTTGTTGGTAATTTTTTAAGATGAAGTCTTGAGGATTTATAGGAACAATGTTCGTTCCACATAGCAGAAAATATTCCTAATTCTGTAATATTAGGTATTCTTTTTAACAATTCACAAATTTTTTTAAACTCATCCTTTTTTAATCCATGATCTAAAGCTATTTGTTCGTTTACTTTCGTCATTTAATATTCTTAAATAAATTTTTAAAAAACAAAGAACCATCATCACCAGATAAACATTTATCAATCATTCTTTCTGGATGAGGCATCATTCCTAGTACATTTTTTTGTTTGTTAAATATACCAGCAATGTTTTTGGTTGAACCATTTGGGTTATCTTTATCATCCGTTTGTCCATTTTCATTTGAATAATAAATTGCTATCTGATTATTATCTTCAATTTCTTTTAATTGGTCATCTGTACAAAAATAATTACCTTCATTATGAGCTATATGCAGTTCTAAAATTTCTTTATCAAGATTTTTAAAATAAGGATTATTTTTATTATCAACTTTAACAAAAACATTCTTACAAATAAATTCTAAATATTTATTTCTTAATAAAACACCTGGTACCAAACCAGTTTCAACCAATATTTGAAAACCATTGCATATTCCCATGACAAGACCACCAGAATTTGCAAAATTAATAACAGAATTCATTATCTTTGATTTTGAAGCAACACTTCCACATCTAAGGTAGTCTCCATAGGAAAAACCACCAGGTAAAACTACTAAATCACTTTTTGGAAGTTCGTTATCATTGTGCCAGACCATTTTATTATTAAAACCAAATTTTTTTAAAGCTACGTCCATATCTCTATCGCAATTTGAACCTGGAAAAGTAATTACAGATGATTTCATTAATTATTGTGTCTCAATAATTTTGTAGTTCTCAATTACAAGATTAGCTAAAAGTTTTTTACACATATCTTCTACAATTACTTTAGCTTTTGATGGATCATTTTCTTTTACATCTATTTCGAAATATTTTCCTTGTCTAACTTCATCAATATTTTTAAAACCCATATCATCTAAAGTTTGATGAATAACTTTTCCTTGTGGATCTAGAACATCTTTTTTAAGAGTTATTATTGCTGAGACTTTCATTTATTTTCTTTTTTTTACCGAAGATAATTTTGTAACATTTACTGCAGTAACATTTGATTGTTCATGTAAAATTCCCAATCTTTTTGCTACCTCAGTATATGCTGGAATTAAATCTCCTAAATCTTTTCTAAATCTATCTTTGTCTAATTTTTTTTCTGTAATAGAGTCCCATAATCTGCAAGTGTCAGGACTTATTTCATCAGCTAAAATGATTTCACTTTTGTTACTTTCATTAGTAAAACCAAATTCTACTTTAAAATCGACAAGCTTGATTCCTACACCTCTGAACATTCCTAAAAGGAAATCATTTAAACGTTTTAAATTGTCGTCAACAAAATCTAACTGGGTTTTACTCAACCAATTAAAAGTTAGTATATGTTCTTTACTTATTAATGGATCACCAAGTTTATCATCTTTAAGGCAGTACTCGATCAGAGGACGTTCTAGTACAGTTCCATCTTCGATACCCAATCTTTTTGTCAATGAGCCCGTTGCAATGTTTCTTACGATAAATTCTATTGGGATAATATCTACAAGTTTCACTAGCTGTTCTCTCATATTTAGTCTTTTCACTAAATGATTTTTAATTCCTACTTGAGATAAATTAGAAAGAATATGTTCGGAAATTCTATTATTTAAAACACCTTTGCCTTCTATATTACTTTTTTTTTGATTATTAAAAGCAGTCGCATCATCCTTAAAATACTGAATAACTAAATTTTTATCTGATGTTGCATAAATTATTTTTGCTTTACCTTCGTAAAGTTTTTTTCCTTTTTTCATTATTTAAATACTCTTCTAAAAATTAGGTTTACATTTTTGAAATGTTTAGAATAACTAAAGATCGTTTTTATTTTTTTTAAGGGAATTTTACTCATAATATATTTATCAGATTGAATGACATCAATTAAATTTAAGTTTTCTGCAAAACATTTTTTTGCATAAGTTTGAACCATTTTATAAGATCTCTCTCTACTTAAACCTGTTTTAGTTAACTCTAGCATCAGTTCTTGTGAAAAAATTAGTCCTTTAGTTAAGTTCAAGTTTTCTAACATTTTTTTAGGATAAACAATCATATTATCCAAGATGTTAGTCAATCTAACTAATGCAAAATCTAAAGTTATATTAGCATCTGGCCCTATATTTCTCTCTACACTTGAATGCGAAATGTCTCTCTCATGCCATAAAGCAATATTTTCTAGAGCTGGAATAACGGTACTTCTAACCATCCTTGCAAGACCAGTGAGATTTTCACTAAGAATTGGATTTTTTTTATGAGGCATTGCTGAAGAACCTTTTTGATTTTTTGAAAAATATTCCTGCAATTCATAAACTTCTGTTCTTTGTAGGTGTCTAATTTCAATTGCAACTCTTTCTATTGATCCAGCAATAATTCCAAGAATTGAGAAGTAAAAAGCATGTCGGTCTCTTGGAATTACTTGTGTTGAAATAGGCTCAACTTTTAAACCTAGTTTTTTTGCTACATGCTTCTCAACATTTGGATTTATATTCGCAAATGTTCCTACGGCACCTGAAATTGCGCAAGTTGATACTTCATTAATTGCATCAACTAATCTTTTTCTATTTCTTTTAAATTCTTCATAAAAAGAAGCTAACTTTAATCCAAAAGTTATAGGTTCTGCATGGATACCATGACTTCTACCCATACAAGGAGTAAATTTATATTTTCTTGCTTGTTTTTTAAGAACTTTTAATATTTGGTCTATATCTTTAAGAATTATTTTACCTGATTGAACTAGTTGTAAGTTAAAACTTGTGTCTAATACATCTGAAGAAGTCATGCCCTGATGAAGGTATCTAGCATTAATCCCAGATTTTTCTGTCACTGAAGTTAGAAAAGCAATTACATCGTGTTTAACTTGGCTTTCTATTTGATGTATTCTTTTGACATTAATTTTTGCTTTTTTTCTTACTGTAGATGAAACGCCTTTTGGAATTTGGCCAAGTTTTTCCATAACTTGGGCTGCAGCTATTTCTACTTCTAGCCAAATCTTATATTTATTTTCTTCAGACCAAATATCAGTAAGTTCTTTACGAGAATATCTTTTTATCATTAATTGTACGGTGGTTTAGAATATCCTTTAGCAGATTCTGTAAAGATTTCATAACCATTTTCAGTAATTCCTAATGTATGTTCAAATTGTGCTGACAAAGATTTATCTTTAGTTACAGCCGTCCAACCATCGTTTAACATTTTTACATCAAATTTGCCTGCATTGATCATTGGTTCAATTGTAAAAGTCATACCTGGTTTCAATTCTATCCCAGTATTTTTACTTCCATAATGTAATACATTTGGTGGTTCATGAAAAGTTGTACTTATACCATGACCACAGAAATCTCTTACAACTGAAAAACCTTTTTCTTCGACGTACGATTGAATTTCATTCCCTATGTCACCAAGTTTAATACCCGGTTTTAAGATTTTAATTGCCTTCATCATTGACTCGTAAGTTACTTGAATCAAATTATTTAATTTAACTGAAGTTTTTCCAATACAAAACATTCTACTTGTGTCACCGTAATGTTCGTTAACAATTGCTGTAACATCTACATTAAGTGCATCTCCCTCTTCTAAAATTCTATCCTCAGATGGAATCCCATGACACACAACATGGTTTAATGATGTACACAAAGATTTCTTAAAACCTCTATAATAAAGCGGGGCAGAGTAACCACCGTTATCTCTAATAAATTCATAGCCAAGTTTGTCTATATGATTAGTTGATACGCCAGCTTTAATATTGTCAGTTAACATATCTAAAGTTTGAGCAGCAAGTTTTCCTGCTATTCTCATTTTTTCAAATTTTTCAGAATAATCACGCATCTATTATCTTTATTTTTTTTTCTATAAATATTCTTTTTGAATTTATATTACACCTATAAGCTAAAAAATTAACACCTGCTTTTTTTGCAATAAGATAATTCTTATAATATTCAGCATCAATATCTTTTGCTATCTTAAAATTTTCCATATTTTGTATCTGAACTAGAAAAATTAGATGTGATTTATAACCTTTTTTTATGGCATCAATAAGGGCAAGTAAATGTTTCGATCCTCTAGTGGTTATGGCATCAGGGAATTCTGCTGTTTTTTTATCTCTAAAAAGGGTAACATTTTTAACTTCAACAAAACTTTTTTTATTTTTTTTTTCAATTAAAAAATCGAATCTTGTTTCTTTATCAAAAAAAACTTCAGGTTTAATTTTTTCATTATTTTTTAATTCATTAATAAGATCTTTAGAAAGACCATCTTTAACAATTTTGTTAGCAAAATGAGTATTAACACCCACAAGATTGCCTTTCGCTTTTATAATTTCTAGAGTGTATTTAAGTTTTCTTTTAGGATCATCATTTTTTAAAAGATAAACTTCATTCCCTTCATCCAATAAACCCTTCATTGACCCAGTATTTGGACAGTGAGCTGTGACTTTTTGTTTATCTAATTTAACATCTACAAAAAAGCGTTTATATCTTCTGATTAATTTGCCTTTTATTAAAGACTTGGTAAATTCCATTATCAAATTATACATATAAAATGAATAAAAACACAAAAGTAAATGCCGCTATATTAATTATTGGTAATGAAATTCTTTCAGGAAGAACTCAAGATACCAATACCAGTACTTTAGCTAATTGGCTGAACTCTATTGGGGTTAAAGTTGGAGAGGTAAGAGTTGTTCCCGATGAAGAAAAAATCATAGTTGATACTCTCAATTTATTAAGAAAAATTTATAACTATGTTTTTACTACTGGCGGAATAGGTCCAACACATGACGATATTACAGCTCAATCAGTAGCAAAAGCATTTGGTAAAAAATATCAAATACATAATGAAGCATTTAAAATATTAGAATCTTATTATCAACCAGGTGAATTTAATGAAGGTCGTCAAAAAATGGTTTGGATGCCTGAAGATGCAGAATTAATATTAAACCCAACAAGTGGCGCGCCTGGCTTTAGTGTTGATAATGTATTTTGTCTACCAGGTGTTCCATCAATTTTAAAATCAATGTTGGGTGGTTTAAAAAATAAGATTATAGGTGGTGAGCCAATTCTAAGTCACACAATTAGTTTAAGAACAGTCGAAAGTGAAATTGCAAACTCATTAACTAATGTTCAAGAAAAAAATAAAGATGTTGAAATTGGAAGTTATCCATTTTTTCATGCAGGTAAACTTGGAGTATCAATAGTTATTCGTTCAGAAAATCAATCAAAAATTGATGAATGTAATTCACAAATTTTAAATTTTGTTAATAAAAAAAAAATAGAAGTAGTAGATAGATAAATGCTTTATTTTGCTTACGGTAGTAATCTTCATCATTTCCAAATGAAGCGTAGATGTAAAGATAGTATCTTTATTAAAAAAATTAATCTTAAAGATTTTAGACTTACTTTTAGAAGCAAATATAGGGCAGCAGATATAGAGCCAAAAAAAAACTCTATTGTGCCAGGAGGATTATTTGAAATATCAAAAAGCGATGAAAAGAAACTTGATGTGTATGAAGACTTTCCAATTTTATATAAAAAATATTATTTTTTATATAATGGAAAAAAAATTATGACATACACTATGGTTAAGAAGACATCTTTTATGTTTCCAACTGATCGATATTTAAACATTGTCAAACAAGGGTATAAAGACTGTAAGTTAGATAAGAAATATCTAAATCAAGCTTTAATAAAATAAAAATTTATAATGATTATTTGGCTAGCTTCTTATCCTAAAAGTGGAAACACTTGGGTTAGGTTATTTTTAAATTTTTTATTTTTTACACAGAATTCAAAACTTGATATAAATGATATTAAAATTGGTCAATTTCCAGAGAAAAGATATTTTCAAAATTTAGTAAATAATATTAATGATTTTAAGGAAATATCAAATAATTGGATCACAGCTCAGAAAATTATTAATTTAGATAAAAAAATAAAATTTTTTAAGACACATCACAGTTATTGTAGTTTCAATAATAATTTTTTTACTGATAATGATAACACTAAAGCAGTAATCTATATAGTTAGAGATCCTAGAAATGTAATTACATCCTTATTAAATCACTATGAGAAAAAAGATTATAATGAGGCATTAAAATTTTTATTTGAGGAAAATCAAATAATTGGAAAAGATAAGTTTAATAAAGTAGTTCAAGGAGCAGAAATGATTAGTTTAATTGGATCATGGAAAAATAACTATAATTCTTGGAAAAATTTTCCTAAAAATCTGTATTTAATCAAATATGAAAACTTAATTGAAAATCCTATTAATGAATTTACTAAGTTATGTGATTTTTTATCTAAGGTCTTAAATATTGAATTTAATAAAGAAAAAATTAATCAATCTATAATTTCATGTAATTTTGAAAATTTAAAAAATCAAGAGAAGAAAGTAGGTTTTAAAGAGTCTGTTTTTAGCCAAAGTTCCGGAAAAAAAATAGATTTTTTTAACTTAGGTCCTGATAACAATTGGAAAAATATTTTAGATGAAAATATAAGAAAAAAAATAGAAAATGAATTTAATAAAGAAATGCTAGAACTAGGGTACCTTTAATAAAAGTGATTAATCATAATAATTATATAAGAAGTCTATTATTTTTATTTTTTTCACTTAGTTTATTTTTTTCTTTTTATATAGGTGAAAATTCAGCTGGCGGAACTGTATATGATCATTCAATAGTTACTGAATTTATTTTTTTATTTTCCAAGAATATAAATGAAAATTTATTAGTTTATGATCCAAAAATTAATGCTCATTTACCTTTTTATTATTTATTTTTTGGAAAATTATCAAATTTTTTTAGCTTAGAAGTTTTGAGATTTTTTTACTTGTTGGTATCTTTGATTTTACCAATCATATTTTATAAAATTTTGAAAATAAAATTTAAAGGTCAAAATAAAAATATTTTATTCTTAATAAGTTCTTTAATTTTCTTATCTCCTTATTATAGATCTTCAGCAGTTTGGTTAACCAATGATAACCTAACATTAATATTTTTCAGTATTTCAATTTATTATTTTTGCAAAACAGA
>CACOXL010000001.1 GCA_902631135.1 uncultured Pelagibacteraceae bacterium | reverse complement strand
TAAAGTAATATTTCTATTAACTATAATTATGTTTTTTTTTAAAACTTCAGCTACAGCAAATTATGAAAAAAAAATTTATGATTTCAGTATAGAAAGTATAAATGGTGAGATAATAAATTTTAAAGATTATAAAAATAAAGTTATCCTAGTTGTTAACACAGCTAGTTATTGTGGTTTCACAAAACAATATGATGAATTACAAGAATTATGGGATTTATATAAAGAAAAAGGTTTGATTGTTCTTGGTGTTCCATCTAATTCATTTAATCAAGAAAAAAGTAACAATGCAGATGTAAAAGAATTTTGTGAAGTAAATTTTAATATTAATTTTCCACTGACAACTATAACGGAAGTTAAAGGTAAAAATGCTCATGAAATCTTCAAATGGGCAAAAGAGAAACATGGTAAATCTGCTGTTCCAAAGTGGAATTTTTACAAAATTTTGATTAATAAAGAAGGTAAAATAGAAGATACATTTTCATCTATGACAAAACCTATGTCAAAAAAATTAATTAAGATTATAGAAAATATTTTATAAGTTTACAGTTAATCCATCATGAGCAGGAATAACATTTTTAGGCAGCTTTTTTTTAAGGAATTTATAATCTAATACTGGTGATAAATTTGTAAGAATAGCTTTTTTTGGTTTAAATTTTTTAATTAAAGATAATGATCCTTCTAAATTAAAGTGCGATGGATGATAATTATACCACAAGCAATCTATTATTAAATATTTAAGGTTTTTAAAATATTTAAAATCTTTTGTATAAATTTTGTTTACATCACTTATGTAAGCTAGTTTTTTATTTATAATAAAGCAATTTGATTTAACTCTTCCATGATCAACAACAACTGATTGAATGCGAATTTTTTTTCTATCATTTTTTGTTATTATATATTTAGGTAATTTATGAAGTTTAAGAGTTGCAGGATATTCTTTTGAATAGCTTTTAAATATATATGAAAATGTAGATTTAAGATATTTAGAGGTATATTTATCAGCATAAACATGAAGTTGTTTTCTGCTATTAATATAAAAAGATCTTAAATCATTTATTCCGTGTGTTTGATCACCATGCATATGAGAAAATAACACTTTATTAATTTTTTTTATTTTATGCCTTAAAAGTTGCTGTCGTAGATCAGGAGATGTATCTATAAGAATATTTTCATTTGTAGTTTTAATCAAAGCAGAGCATCTTGTTCTGTAATTCTTTTTATTATTAGGATCACAATTACCAAAAAAACCATCAGCCCGAGGCACACCCATCGAACTTCCACAACCTAAGATTATAAATTTCATCAATTTTGCAATCTAATTAAAGTCGGAAAATTGAGAATATTTTTATTCTTCTTAAATATTGACAAACATTTTTTGATATTAATCTCAGAAGTTTTGTGAGTTATAATAACTATTGTTGCCTTATTGTTTTTTTTATCAGGTGTCTGAATAATTCTTTTTACAGAAATTTTAAATTTTGTTAATCGATTTGTTATTGAAGACAGTACTCCCTGCTTATCCTTGACTTCAAACCTAAGATATAAAGAGTTGGTATAATTATTGTTATTAAAAGTTTTTACATAACCTCTTTTGTGAGAAGATATTCCAAAAGGATGTTTTGTATTACCTCGTAGAATTGATAATAAATCTGATAATAAAGATGATGAAGTTGGACCGGGACCTGCCCCCTCACCCTGTAGAATGCTTTCACCAACAGGTTTTCCTTCGATTATAACAGCATTCATTACACCCATAACATTACCTATATATGAATCTTTACTTACTAAACATGGATGAACTGTTTCGAATAATTGATTATTTATAATTTCAGCAATTCCAAGTAGTTTAATTCTTAAATTTAATTGATTTGCTATATTTATATCTTTCAACTGAATATTTTGTATTCCTTCCATAATGCATTTATCTTTAGAAATTTTATTATTGAAAGCTAGCGCAGAAAGAATTCTTATTTTTGCAAAAGCATCAAAACCATTTAAGTCTAATTTAGGATTACCTGGCTCTGCATAACCCAACTTTTGAGCCTTTAGTAAAACTTTTTCAAAAGTTTCATTTGAATTTTCCATTTCAGATAGAATGTAATTGGTTGTTCCATTTAAAATTCCATATATTTTTTTAATCTTATTAGTTGCTAATCCTTCCTTCATAGTTCTTAATATTGGAATACCTCCAGCAACAGCAGCTTCAAATTCTAAATTAACTTTATTTTTTTCAGCTAGTTTAGCTAATTGGTCACCATGTTTTGCAATTAAAGATTTATTTGGTGTAATTACATGAATCTTATTCATTAATGCAAATTCAACTAATTTTTTCGAAATACCATCTGATTGACCGATAACCTCAAATAAAATATCTATTTTCCTTTTTTTAAAAATATCTAGTGGATTTGAATAAAAAATTTTTTTATCAATTTTAAATCTTCTTTTTTTATTTTTATTTTTTGCTGAAATTGCAACAATATTTATTTTTTTTCCTGTTTTTATTTCTATTTCTTTTTTTTTAGTTGAGAGTTCATTGTAAAGATAAATTCCAATTTGTCCTAGACCAACTATTGCAATGTTTATAATTTTTTTCATTTTAATTATCTAAATTTGGATAAGAGCTATTTTTAGCATAATCTTTAAGTTTTGATATAAATTCATTAAAACTTATATCTTTGTTAAAAATAATACTTTGTTTTGATATATTTCTATCTAGAGGTTTCATACAAGAAGATAATAATATTAATAAAAAAATAGTCTTTTTCATTTCATTTACACAACGTCTTTCAAATTAAATCTTATATTCATGTTTTGTACTGCTTGTCCAGCTCCTCCTTTTATTAAATTATCGATAGCTGATAAAATTATTATCTTATTTTTATATTTTGTATTGCATACTGATATATAGCAATTATTTGTATTTATAACATCATTGGTACCTAATGCAGAATTTCTTCTAAGTATTTTAATAAACTTTTTATCTTTATAAAAATTTAGTAAAATTTTATGTATTTTATGAGCTGATATTCCTTGTCTTAAATTTAAATAAACTGTACTTAGAATTCCTCTAAACATTGGTGACAAATGTGGTGTAAATGAAAAATTTATTTTAGATCTTGCATATCTTTTTAACTCTTGCTCGATTTCTGAATTGTGTCTATGGAAACCTACGCCATAAGCACTTAAGGACTCATATAAATTTTTATTTTTGTACTTTTGATGAACACCTCTTCCTGCGCCAGAATATCCAGATTTCGAGTCTATAATAATATTTTTTGTTTCTATAGCATTTTTATTTATGAGTGGAATTAACGGTAAAAGTATAGATGTTGGATAACATCCAGGACATGAAATAATATTATAATTTTTAATTTTATTTCCAGTTATTTCAGGAAGGGCATAAATACTTTTCTTAATATTTTTAATTGATTTATGTTTTTGTTTATACCATTTAAAATAATCAGAACTTTTCTTAAGTCTAAAATCAGCTGAAAGATCAATCAGAACGTTATTTTTCTTTAAAAGATTTGATATTATTTGCGCTTCGCCATTAGGCAAAGCAGTAAAAATAATATCTACATGATTTAGAAAAATTTTCTTAAATTTGATTATTCGTGGGAGTTTTTTATATTTTAAACTCTTATCAAATGTTGAAATTTTTTTTCCAACAGAAGAATTTCCACATAAATATTTAATATTAACCTTTTTATGCTTTATCAAAAGTTTTATTAATTGAATACCTATGTATCCAGTAGATCCAGCAATTAATACATTAAGCTTACGCATTTTATATTATAACAGTTTATATTTAAAAAAAAATTATCTTTTAGAAAATTGAAAGCTTCTACGTGCTTTTCTTCTGCCAGGCTTTTTTCTTTCAACTGCCCTTGAGTCTCTAGTGGTTAATTTTTCAGTTTTTAGAGTGGATTTCAATTTATCATCAAAAAGAACCAATGCTTTTGATATACCGTGAACCATTGCACCAGCTTGACCTGTGGGTCCACCACCTTTCACATTACATCTCACATCATAACCTGTTGGTTGGTTGATAAGTTCAAAAGGTCTAGTTACTTGCATTTTGTGATTATCGTCAGTGAAATACTCTGTAAATAATTTACCATTTACATAAATTTTACCAGAACCTTTTTTTAACCAAACTTTTGCAATTGAAGTTTTTCTTCTTCCAGTGGCATATTTGCTGTCTTTAAAATCTAATTTTATTTTTTGAACTTTTGCAGTAGTTTGTGAATTCTCCATATTAATTTCTTGCAATATTTTTAGAATTTAATTTTTTTAGATCAATAATTTTTGGATTTTGAGATGAATGTGGATGCTCATTACCAGTATAAATCTTCAATTTTGTTAGTTGTTTTCTGCCTAAAACGCCACCAGGAAGCATTCTTTTAACTGCTAGTTTGAGAACTTCTTCAGGTTTTTTGTTATGAAGTTTTTCTGGAGTAGTTTCTTTTATTCCACCAGGATGACCTGTGTGTTTATAATATTTTTTATCTTGAAATTTATTGCCAGTAAATCTTATCTCTTTAATATTCTTTACAACTACAAAATCACCATCATCCATATGTGGTGTAAAGGTAGTTTTATTTTTTCCCCTTATAATCTTTGATATAATTGTTGCTAATCTACCGACTACAGCGTTCTTAGCGTCAATTTCATACCAAGTTGAATTTAATTGGTCTTTTTTAAGAAATTTTGTCATTTTGCTGGGATTAATACTATTAATAGAAGTAAAGTCAAATTGATATTTTTGTTGTTTTAATACCTATATTTGTTATAAACATAATTGCCGATTTGTACCTTATTGCTGGCTATAAAATGCTAAAAAGGATTTCCAACATAATCGGTAGGTATTTGAACTATATTGTACACCTTGCATAAAGCAAAAGTACTAAAAAAGGAGTAAAATGAGTAAAAAAAGAAATAACCCAGAAACTATAGCCATCCATGGTGGTGATTATAGAAACGATCCATCAACTAACGCAGTAGCGGTTCCAATATACAGAACTACATCTTATCAATTCCAAAGTACTGAACATGCTGCAAATCTCTTCGCATTAAAAGAGTTTGGAAACATCTATACTAGAATAATGAATCCCACTAATGATGTGCTTGAAAAAAGAATTGCCGCTTTAGAAGGTGGATTATCCTGTTTAACAGTTTCTTCAGGACAAACAGCTTCAACTTTCGCAGTACTAAATGTTGCTCAAGCTGGAGATAATATTATTAGTTCCACAGATCTTTATGGTGGAACTGTTTCTTTGTTCACACACACCTTAAGCAAACTAGGTATTGAGATTAGATATGCAGATCCAGCAAACCCAAATAATTTTGAAAAACTTATTGATGATAAAACCAGAGCTTTTTATGGTGAAACTCTTCCAAACCCATACTTAAGAGTTTTCCCTATTAAAGAAGTCTCAGATATAGGTAAAAAATATAATATACCTTTAATTATGGATAATACAGCTGCTCCAGTTATTTGTAAGCCAATAGAACATGGGGCTGCAGTGGTAATACATTCTCTAACAAAATATATAGGTGGACACGGTACAGCAGTTGCAGGAAGTATTGTTGATAGTGGAAATTTTGATTGGACTGCTGATCCTAAAAGACAACCATTATTTAATGAACCAGATGCAAGTTATGGAGGTGTTATTTGGGGAAAAGCTGTACCTGAGTTAACAGGTGCAAATGTTCCATTTGCTGTGAGAGCAAGAGTTTGCTTATTAAGAGATCTTGGTTCAGCTTTAGCTCCAGATAATGCTTTTGCTATTATACAGGGTCTTGAAACAGTTGCTCTAAGAATGAAACAACATTGTGAAAATGCTGAAAAAGTTGTTGATTTTTTAAAAAAACACAAAGAAGTTACAAGGGTAATTTATTCTACTGAACATGATGAAATTATTTCAGAACGAACAAAAAAATATCTCAAAGGTGGAAATGGACCGATGGTAGGCATTGAGTTAAAAGGTGGAATTGAAGCAGGTAAAAAATTTATTGAGTCTCTAAAAATGTTTTATCATGTAGCAAATATAGGGGATGTTAGAAGTTTAGCGATACATCCTGCGAGCACCACGCATAGTCAACTTAATGAAAAAGAATTAGCTGCCTCAGGAGTAACTCAAAGTTATGTGAGACTGTGTATAGGCATTGAACACATTGATGATATTATTGAAGACTTAGAACAAGCTTTAAATAAATCAAACAAAGGTAATTTAAAGGCTGTTAGTTAAGCTCATTATTTTTTACAATATATAAAAAATATATTGTAGATAAAATTATCAAAATTGAATTTATTTGGTGTAATGATGCATAAAAAATTTTTACACCCGATAAAATTGTTTGTACTCCTAAGAAAATTTGTAAAACTAAACTAAAACCAATAAAAAGAATTGGTATATATAATCTATAATTTTTTTTTATCAAAACTGAAAATAATAAATACACGTAAAATAGAATGATTAAATATGCTAAATTTCTATGAATAAATTGAACGATGGATGGGTCATTGAATAGACTAAAACTAAGAAAATCAATTAATTTACTATCATCAGGATAATACGTAGATCCCATCAAAGGCCACGTATCGTATACATATCCTGCATCCATTCCAGATACAAATGCACCGATAACTAATTGAATAAACAAAAGTAAAATAAAAAATTTTATCAAAGACAATTTTATTGATGTATTGATAAATTGAATTTGTGTAAGTTTAAGAAACTTCCAAAAAATAGTTGATAAGATTATAAAAGCGGTAACTAAATGTATTGATAATCTGTAATGACTAACATCAACTCTGTTTACTAACCCACTGGATACCATGTACCAACCTAAAAAACCTTGAAAACAAACTAAAATGAAAATTATTCCATATTCTTTTAAAATAGAATATCCATTTTTAATTGAAAAATAAATCATTGGAATCAAAATTGTTAGTCCGATAAGTCTTCCTAATTGACGATGTGCCCATTCCCACCAAAAAATTATTTTAAATTCTTCGAGTGTCATTCCAAAATTTTGTTGTTTATATTCAGGTATTTCTTTGTACATATTGAAATAGGATATCCATTTTTCAGTTCCAATTGGAGGTAAAGAGCCAGCAAATAATTCCCATTTGGTTATAGAGAGCCCAGAATCAGTTAATCTTGTTAGACCTCCTACTAAAATAATAAGGATTATTAATACTAACAATGTGATTAACCAAATTTTTAATTGATAATTTAAATGATTATTCTGGCTATACATATTAAGATAAATATATTAATTATTATTTTATCCAATTAATTAAATGTCGCCATTAAAGAAAAATAAACTTAATCAGTTACGAACTAAATTAGATAAACTTGATAATTCCTTGATCAAAATCATCAAAAAAAGAACAGGTTTAGTCAAAAAAGTTCTATCCTTAAAAGAATATAAAAGTCAAATAGTTGATAATAAAAGAATAAAAAAAATATTAAAAAATATAAGACAAAAATCACTTAAGAATAAGATTGATCCAAAAATTACTAAAAGAATATGGATTAATATGATTTATGCTTATATTGATTATGAAAAAAGAAATTTTAAAAAAAAATAGTTACTTACTGTGAGGTGGTAGTTTTTTTTCAACAAAAATTTCATGTTTTCTTGTAACGGGATTATATTTTTTAGCTTTTAATTTTACTTTTGCCTTTTCACCACCTGCCGGTTTTTTTACGTAATAATAAAATGCACTATCAGGTTTTGACTCTGGAACTAATCTGACTTTCACATGTGTTTTTTTTGCCATATTATTTTAGTTTTTTAATCATATTTGATATCTTTAATAATTTATTCTTTATATCAACAGGATTTATAGATTTATTTTTATTTTCGTCAAGTTTTAATGGTTCATTATTATCCAATATTTTCTTAACACCATTAATGGTCATTCCTTGGTCTTTTAATAAATAATGAACCTTTTTAAGTAATTTGATGTTCTTTTCATCATAGTATCTTCTATTTCCATTGAGTATTTTTGGCTTAATTTGTTTAAATTTTTTTTCCCAAAAACGTATCGTGTGAGTAGGAGGTAAATTTCCTTTTTTAGATTTAAGATTAAGTATTTTTACTACTTCACCAATTGTTTTATAAGCATTAATTGATTTTTCCATTATCGTTTGAATTTATAAAATTCTTAAATTCTTTTGAAGGTTTAAATAAAACCACACTTCTTTGAGAAATTGTTTTATCTTCTTTTGTTTTTGGATTTCTTCCAATTCTTGCTTTTTTTAATCTGATAGTAAATGTTCCAAAATTAGAAAGTTTTAATTTTTTTTCTTTTTCTAAATTAAACACAATCAAAGAAAAAAATTCATCAATCAAATTTTCAGAGATTTGTTTTGAAAAACCAATCTGCATGTATATTAAATTAACTAGGTCTTTTTTAGTTAAATTGACTCTCATTTATAGAATATTATCTTTAATTTTATTTATCAAATTTCCTTTAATTATTCTATTACAAACATCTAACGAGTTTGAAAAACCAATATAATCTGTTCCTCCATGACTTTTGACTACTGGGGCATCTAATCCAATAAAAATAGCTCCATTATATAATCTTGGATCTAATCTCTTTTTAAATTTTTTTAAATTTGTAAAATTCAGCAATGAAGAAATTTTACCCATAATTGATCCCTGTAAAGCCATTCTGAGTTCATTTGTAATAAAATTTGCAGTCCCCTCTGCTGTTTTCAAAGCAACATTGCCAGTGAAACCATCAGAGACTATTACATTAACTGCACCATTCATAAGTTCATTTCCTTCAATATACCCACCAAAATTAAAATTTTTATTCACGTTTTCATTCAAAATTTGAAAAGTTTCTTTTATAGTTTCATTACCCTTTAGTTCTTCTGAACCAATATTCAATAATGCAACATTAGGATTTTCATTTGGATAAAGAGATTTATAGAGTGAAGCTCCCATAATTGAAAAATCAATTAAATTTTTGGAATTACATTCGATATTAGCACCTAAATCCAAAACTACACTCATTCCTTTTTTATTGGGCCATAATGCAGATAAAGCTGGTTTATCTATATTATCTATCATCTTTAAATTTAATTTTGCTATTACAAGAAGAGCGCCAGTATTACCTGCAGAGATAACTATATCATTTTCTTTTTTTTTTACACTTTCGATGGACAGCCACATGCTAGTATCTTTACCTCTCTTAGCTGCCTCGAGTGGACTGTCAGTGCTTTTTACAATATTATCAGTATCTATAATTTCATAATATTTATCTTCAATTTCATTATTCAAACATTTTACGATTTGATTTTTATTACCATAAATTCTATAAAAATTTTCCTTACTTTTTTTATGATTATGCTTTATACCATCAATGACTTTTTTTGGTGAACCATCACCACCCATTGCATCAACTGCAATTTTAATCATATCTTGCATTGCTTGATTATAGCTTAATTATTCTTCTGGGTCTAAAACTTGTCTACCTTTATACATACCAGTTTTAAGATCTAAATGATGTGAAAGTCTATATTCTCCAGATTTTTTATCTTCAATTACATTTTTTGTAGAAAATTTCATATTTTGAGATCTTCTCATGCCTGTTCGAGATGGTGTTTGTTTACGCTTAGGTACTGCCATAATTATGAATTACTTACACTTTTTAAAAAATAATTCAAATTTTTTTTTGATAAATCTAGTTTAAAATCATCAAAATATTCGACTAAATAATCAATTTCTCCTAAATTTTCAAAAAAAATTGAAATCTTCCTTTTTTTTTGCTCCTTATTATAATTTTCCCAGTAATGTACCTCAGAAATAATTGAATGAAATAGATTAATATAATCTTTCATTTTTTTGTTAATAGATTGATCACCGTAACCTATCTCTCTCAAAGAAAGCTCAAGTTGTCTAAAATTAAAATCATAGATATCTTGTAATAATTTAGAATTATTTTCATTTTTATAAACATTCAAGAAAAATGCAAAATGTATCAAAAACAAGATCAATCTATCAGAAAAAGTATCTTCTTTATCAAAATGTTTATAAAGATTTTTATTTGTGGTTAATTTGATCAAATTATTATAGATATTGATATAATTTGTTTTCATGAAAAATATTATATTTTTAATTTTATTACTATTTTTATACAATTGTACAATTAATAAAGTTGTCCATCATCATGGAGTTCACAATTTAGAAAAAAAACAAGAAAAATTAAGGATTAATGAAACAAATAAAAATGATATAATCAAATTAATCGGTCCTCCTTCAACTAAAAGTTCATTTGATAATGATGTATTTATATATATTGAAAAAAAAACCAGTAGTTCTAGGCTAACAAAACTAGGAAAGAAAAAATTATTAGTCAATAATGTTCTGGTTTTAGAAATTAATAGCAGAGGTATTCTGGCTGATAAAAAATTTTACAACAAAAAAGATATGAAAAAAATAGAATTTGATACTAGTGAGACATCAGTAACCTATTCCAAAAGATCTTTTATATATAATTTCCTATCATCAATGAGACAGAAAATTAATGACCCTTTAGGAAAGAAAAGGATCCAAGATTAACCAGCTATAACTGCTAATAACAATAGTGCAACAATGTTAGTTATCTTAATCATTGGATTTACTGCAGGCCCTGCTGTATCCTTATAAGGATCACCAACAGTATCACCTGTTACAGCAGCTTTATGAGCTTCTGAACCTTTTCCACCAAAATTTCCATCCTCAATAAATTTTTTAGCATTATCCCAAGCTCCACCACCTGCTGTCATTGAGACAGCAACAAATAAACCTGTAATAATTACACCTAATAACATTGCTCCAACAGAAGCTAAAGCTGCAACCTGACCACCAATAGCATAAATAATAAAGTACAACACAATTGGCGAAAGTACTGGCAATAATGATGGTATTATCATTTCTTTAATTGCTGCGACAGTTAATAAGTCTACTAATCTAGCATAATCAGGTTTTTGTTTTCTCTTCATAATGCCTGGGAATTTTTTGAATTGTCTTCTTACTTCAATCACAACAGCACCACCAGCTCTTCCTACTGCTTGCATCCCCATAGATCCAAATAAATATGGAAGCATTCCTCCTATTAATAAACCTACTACAACGTATGGATTAGATAAATCAAACGTAACAACAATACCCTCTAATTTAGATCCAGCTACTTTTGAAAAATGTTTAATATCTTCAGTGTATGCTGCAAAAAGAACTAACGCTCCTAATCCAGCCGAACCTATGGCGTAACCTTTTGTTACAGCTTTTGTGGTATTTCCTACAGCGTCTAAAGCATCTGTAGTTTTTCTTACATTATTAGGAAGTTTAGACATCTCAGCTATACCACCAGCATTATCTGTCACTGGACCATAAGCATCTAAAGCAACAACCATTCCTGCCAAAGCTAACATGGTAGTAACAGCTATAGCAATGCCGTAAAGTCCTGCAATGTGATTAGTTAATAGTATACCAGCTACAATAATTAATGCAGGTATTGCGGTAGCTTCAAGAGAAATTGCCAATCCTTGAATTACATTTGTACCGTGACCAGTAGTTGATGAACTTGCAACACTTCTTACAGGTCTATAATTCGTTCCTGTATAATATTCTGTCACCCAAATTAATAATCCTGTAATAATTAATCCTATTACACCACAATAATATAGGCTCATTCCAGAAAATGATTTATTATTTAAATTATATATATTTTCTAAACCTAAAACAAAATCAGTAACTGGATAAAGTATTGCTAATGAAGCTAATGCAGAAACAATAAATCCTTTATAAAGAGCTCCCATTACATTTTTGCTTTTACCAAGTTTAACAAAAAAAGTTCCAACTATAGATGTTAAAATACAAGCACCACCGATAGTTAACGGATAAATCATCATCGACATATCACCTGGAAAAAAAATTGAAGATAAAACCATTGTTGCAACAATAGTTACTGCATAAGTTTCAAACAAATCAGCAGCCATACCTGCGCAATCACCAACGTTATCACCAACATTGTCAGCAATCACTGCTGGGTTTCTTGGATCGTCCTCTGGTATTCCTGCTTCAACTTTTCCAACTAAATCAGCTCCAACATCAGCTCCTTTTGTAAAAATTCCTCCGCCTAATCTAGCAAAAATTGAAATTAAAGATGCACCAAAACCTAATGCTACAAGAGCATTTACAATTTCTCTTTCATCAATATTGAATTTTAACAATAAATAATAATAAACAGCAATTGATAATAAAGCTAAACCAGCTACTAGCATTCCAGTAACAGCTCCAGATTTAAATGCAACAGAAAGACCATTAGCCAAACCTTTTCGAGAGGCTTCAGCAGTTCTTACATTTGCTTGAACAGAAACTAGCATCCCAACATAGCCTGCAATTCCAGATAAAGTTGCACCAATTAGATAACCTAATCCCACTAAAGTACTAAAGGCAAAACTAACTATAATCAAAACAACAATACCCACAATTGCTATTGTTTTATATTGTCTAGCTAAATAAGCTTTAGCTCCAATTTGAATAGCAGAAGCAATATCTTGCATCTTTGAATTGCCTGCACTTGAATTTAAAATATTTTTCCCTGTAAAATATCCATAGACGATTGATAAAAAACCTGCTGCGATTGTATATAAAAGTATAGTTTCTACTGTTGAGCTCATATTAACCTTAATTAAGTTGTTGGTTGTTAGTTTTAAAAACCGGACAATACAAAAAAAGCTATAAAACGCAACGATTAACTTTTAAAATTTATGAAAATAACCTTTATTTTTGAGGGCAATTATCTCATTTTTTTCATTAAAAATTTGAGGTTTTTGAAAGTGATTACAAATTTTTCCTATTTTAGAAATCTTAATGCCTAAAGATCTACTTGTTTTAAAGATGATTCTAGATTTTGAAGGACTAGCTGTAAATAATATTTGATAATCATCTCCACGAGATATCGATGATATCTTCTTAATAATCTTTGCACTAATTAATTTATTAAGATTTTTTGAAACAGGAATATTTTTTAAATATAATTTGTAAGAAAGTTTTTGATTATTAATCATTTTTTCTAAATCACTTATTAAACCATCTGAAATATCTATAGATGTATTAGCAAACGATAATAGTTTTTTAGATAAATTAATTTGTAAATCAGGATGATAATATTTATTTATAAAGTATTTATTTAAATATTTGTTTAAAGTGATCCTTTTTTTTAAAACCATTAGTCCAATAAAACTATCACCCAAATTTCCTGTTACATAAATGTCATCATTTAGTCTGGCTTTGTTTCTAAAAACTATTCTTTTTGAAAAACCTACAGATGTAATTGTAAAGCTTAACTTGTTAGAAAATACAGTATCACCTCCACATAAAAAAATTGAGTATTTATTTTGCTCTTGTTTAAGTGATTTTGTAATTAACTTAAGATTTTTTTTAGAGAACAGATTGTTATTCCCAGAACCTGATATAAAATAATATTTAGGATTAACACCCTTACATATTAAATCAGAAATTGACGATCTAATAATTTTTTTTATAACAAGATCAGGGTTATTAAAATTAATAAAATGGACACCTTCAACGTATGTATCAGTAGAGATAATTAATTTTCTCGATTTATCAAAAAAAACATCATCATTCAAATTTAAAGAACTTTTGTTATCTAAAGATAATTTAGAAAAATATTTCTTTATAATTTCAAACTCATGCATTAGTTGATCTTATTTTTTTTGCTATATTATCTAATAAAGCATTCAGGTACTTAGTTTGTGAATCTTCTAAGAAAAAATTAGAAGCATCAAGATATTCTTTAATTATAATGTTAATTGACACATTAGGTTTATACAATAATTCATAAGTAGCAGATTTTAAAATAACTTGGAATAATCTATCTAAATTATTAAATTTAAATTCTTTTCCTAAATTTTTATCTAATTCTTCTGTTAATATCTCATTTCGTTCAATTGTTCCACAAACTATATCTTTTATAAACTTTTTAAATCTATGTTTGGGAAATTCTAATTTTTCATCATTATTTAAAAAGTTACCATATAATTTTTGAATGATTATTACTCTAGGATTGTTCTTTGGACTGTAAGAACTTTTCATTTTTGTGATAAAACTGAAATTATAGCATTCGCAGCCTCAGCACCTTTTTTTTTTCTTGCTTTTGCTTGATTCATGTTCAAACAGGTTATTATCCCGTTTCCAATTGGTTTTTTTGAGTCTATTGATAAATTCATAATAGCTTGAGTTGAAGCTTGCGATATAAAATCAAAATGTGGAGTTTGTCCTTTTATTACACATCCAAGAGCAATAAATCCATCAAATTTTTTTATGTTTCTTGAAATTGTTACTGGTATTTCAAAAACACCTGGAACATTTATTATATTAATTTTAGATTTTTTTGGGATCAATCTTAAAGCGCTTGATAGTAAGCCATTAGAAATATCCTTGTAATAATTTGCACTTACAATTAAAATTTTTTTTTTCATTAAATTAATTCTTGTTTAGTTATTTTTATATCAAAACCTTCTAATCCAATAACCTTTTTTGGAGACTTTGTAATTAAAATCATTTTTTTAATCTTTAAATCTTTAATAATTTGAGCACCAATTCCATAATTTCTTATTAATTTATCATTTCCTTTTTTATAAAAATTCTTATTCTTATAATCTTTTAGAGTTTGTGTAACTGATTTAAGATTTGTGTCTTTTATAAAAATTAGAACACAATTATTGAATTTTTTAAAATAATTAAGAGTCTTATTAAATGAATTAGGTAATCTTTGATTAATAAGATAATTTTTTACAACATTTGAAGAAATTACTCTAACACGTGGTATAATTCCTTTTTTTACAGATCCTTTAACAAGTGCAAAATGTTCAGATCCATCTAGTAAATTTTCATAAATTTTAATTTTATATTTTTGTTTTTTAACTTTAATATCTGAAGATTTTTTTAATCTAATCAATTTTTCTTTTTTTAATCTATAAGAAATCAGGTCTTCAATTTTTCCAATTTTTAATTTGTGTTTTTTTGCGAAATTAAATAAATCTTGGCCTTTAGCCATTGTTCCATCTTCATTCATAATTTCACATATAACAGCTGAATTATTTTTTTTTGCTAACTTTGAAATATCAACTGATGCTTCAGTGTGACCAGCTCTAACTAAAACTCCACCATCTTTTGCAATAATTGGAAAAACATGTCCAGGAGATACAATTTCTTTTTTGTTTACATTTTTTTTTGAGGCAATTTTGATGGTTCTAGCTCTATCCTTTGCAGATATACCTGTTGTAATACCCTTTTTAGCTTCAATAGAAATAGTAAAAGCAGTTTTATTTCTTGACTGGTTGATTGGTGACATGAGTGATAAATTTAATCTTTTAGCTTGTAAACTATCTAAAGCTAAACAAATTAATCCCCTTCCATATTTTGCCATAAAATTAATATTTTTAGCATTACTGTCTGACGTTGAAATCACTAGATCACCTTCATTTTCTCTTTTTTCATCATCAACTAAAATAAACATACCACCTTTTTTTGCGACGTTAATAATTGATTCTATGGAGGTGTAATTACTTTTTATCATTTATAAATTTTTTTACATATTTAGAAAGAATGTCTATTTCAATATTGACTAAACTTCCTTTTTTTAATTTAGATAAATTTGTTAATTTAAATGTATGTGGAATTACCCAGATTTGAAAACCTTTTTTTGTTACTTTGGATATAGTCAATGAAATACCGTTTACACATATCGAAGCTTTATCAATAATATTTTTTCTTTCTTTAAAATTTAAATCAAAATCAAAAAGATAAGATTTATCCACCTTTTTAATATTTATAATTTTACCGACAGTATCTACATGTCCTTGACATATGTGACCTGATATTTTCTGTCCATACTTTAGCGGTAATTCTAAATTTATTTGATCATTTAACTTTAGATATTTAAATTTTGATCTTTCAATTGTTTCGTTTGAAAGATAAAATTCCATAACTTTTTTTTTAATTGAAATTAACGTTAAACAAACACCATCACAAGCAACTGAAACACCTACATCTTTTTTAGATAATTTAATATCAGATCTTATAAAGACATTAATGCCTTTAGGTCTTTTTATAATTTTTTTAATTATACCTTTGTTAAAAATAATTCCGTTAAACATACTATTGTTTATAAATGGTAATATTGTCTTTGGCTAGGTTTGAGGTAATTTTTGATTTGATTTTATATTTATTCTTTAAAATATCATATGAGGTAAAAATTACATAATTCTTAATCTTTGATAAATTTTTAGGACTTTTAAACAAGTAAAATTGATCAATTAACTTGTTATCAAGCATAATTTTTGTCAATTTGTCACCACCCTCAATCAATAGATTTCTTATCCCTAATGAAAATAGTTTTTTTTTAATAATTCTTAAATCAAATCTTTTTTTGTTATCTAATTTACTTTTAATAAGAATGATCCCTTTTTTTTTTAAAATTCTTATTTTATAATTATTTGATGAATTATAAAATATAATTGTATTATTTTTATTTGATGATTTAAAAATATTAGTATTAAGATTTATATCCAAATCTCTATCTAAAATAATTCTTTTAGGTGAAAAATTTTCAAAACCTTTTAATCGACAATCTAATTTTGGATTATCAATATTCAAAGTCTTACTTGAAATCATTATAGCATCATTTTTAAATCTCAAATAATGAGATATCTTATCAGAAATTTGATTAGTAATTCTTTTTGTTCCTTCACTATAAATAAGTCTATTTTTTGAAATTGCAATTTTTGCTGTTACGAAAGGTAATTTATACTTTCTATTAATAAAATAAGAATTGTAGAGTTCATTAGTCTCCTTTTTTAAAATTCCTCTTTTAACTTTGATCTTGTTGTTTTTTAAGATTTTAAAACTTTTACCTTTTACTTTTTTATCTATATCATCTATTGAATATATAACTTCTTTAATACCACTTTTAATAATACTTTTTGTGCAAGGTGGTGTTTTTCCATAATGACTACAAGGTTCAAGTGTTACATACATTTTTGAGCCTTCTAAATTTTGAAATGAATTTCTTATCGCATTTGACTCTGCATGGGGCCGACCTTTATAGCCTGTCTGACCTATTGATATAATCTTATCGTTTTTAACTATTACACAGCCTACAGAAGGATTTTCACCTGTTAATCCTTTTCTTGCCCTCGCTAAGCCTATAGCGAGTTTCATGTATTTTTTATCTTTAAATGAATAATTATCTTTTTTTGTAGACATCCAGTTTGTCCACAAATTGTACAAAATCTTTCTCTTCTCTAAAATTTCTATAAACTGATGCAAATCTAACATAAGCTACTGGATCGAGATCTTTTAGACCTTCCATAACCATAGTTCCAATTGTGTTAGTTGATATTTCGCTCTGTCCTAATTCTTCTAGAGATCTAGAAATTCGACTTATAAATTTTTCTGTTGTTTCTGTATCAATTGGTCTTTTCTTTAATGCGATAAAAATTGATTTTGCTAATTTATCTCTATCGAATGCTGATTTTCGTCCATTTTTTTTTATTACCATTATTTCTCTATACTGAACTCTCTCAAATGTCGTGAATCTAGCCCCGCAAACACACAGTCTTCTTCTTCTTATAGCTGTGCCGTCTTCAGTTGGACGTGAGTCTACAACTGAGGTTTCCCCCTTTTTACATATGGAACAAATCATTTATTTAAGTTTTTATAAATTGGAAAATTAGAACATAAGTCTACAACTTCATTTCTAACTTCATTTTCCACTTTACTATTGTCCTCTGGATTTTCAGATAATCCTTTAATTACTTTTGTTATCATGTTGCCAACTTTTTCAAATTCTTTTAAACCAAAACCTCTCGTAGTTGCAGCTTGAGAACCTAATCTTATTCCTGATGTAATCATAGGTTTTTCTGTGTCAAATGGAATTCCATTTTTATTACAAGTAATATTTGCTCTACATAAACTTTCTGCAGCTATATTTCCTTTTACATTAAATGGTCTTAAATCAACCAACATTAAGTGAGTATCTGTACCACCAGAGTAAATTTTAAAGCCATTATTTTTTAAAGTTTCCGCTAAAATTTTCGCATTAGCTAAAACATTTTTTATATAAGTTTGAAATTCAGGTTTTAATGCCTCAAAAAAACCTGCGGCTTTAGCTGCAATAATATGCATTAAAGGTCCACCTTGGTAACCAGGAAATACTGCTGTATCAAATTTTTTTCCTAAATCTAAATCGTTTGATAAAATAATACCACCTCTAGCACTTCTAAAAACTTTGTGTGTAGTTGAAGTTACTACATGTGCATAGTCACATGGATTAGGATAGCCTTTACCAGCAACTAGTCCAGAAAAATGCGCCATATCGACCATTAGATACGCTCCAACTTTATCAGCAATTTCTCTAAATCTTTTAAAATCAATTACTCTTGAATATGCACTTCCACCTGCAATAATAAGTTTTGGTTTGTGTTCTAGTGCAAGTTTTTCAACATTATCATAATCAATAAGTTCAGATTTTTTGTCTACATCGTAACTAATTGCATTAAACCATTTACCAGACATTGATATTTTTAACCCATGAGTAATATGTCCACCTGAATTTAAACTCATTCCCATAAATGTATCATTCGGTTTCAATAGAGCTAAAAAAACAGCACCATTGGCTTGTGCTCCAGAATGAGGTTGAACATTTGCATATTTACAATTGAAAAGTTTTTTAATTCTATCTAATGCTAGTTGCTCAGCGACATCAACATGCTCGCAACCATTATAATATCTTTTCCCTGGATATCCTTCAGCATATTTGTTTGTCAACACTGATCCTTGTGCTTCTAATACAGCTTGAGAAACTATATTTTCAGAAGCGATAAGCTCAATATGATTCTGTTGTCTTATAAGCTCGTCATTTATAGCTTTAAATAAATCTGGATCACTTTTTGAAAGACTTCTTTCAAAAAAATCTTCATAGTTTGAATTTATATATTTACTTTCACTTGACATATTATCTCAAATCTTTTTCACTCTTTTTTTGTGTCTACCGCCTTCAAATTTAGTTTTTACAAAAACATCTACACATTTAAAAGCAATATTTTTTTTTGTTAATCTAGATCCTAATGTAATAATATTTGCATTGTTATGCAATCTAGATAATTTTGTGTTTTTTACCGAATAACATACCGCAGCCCTTATTTTTTTGTGTCTGTTTGCCGCCATGGACATGCCCATCCCAGATCCGCAAACTAGAATACCAATATTTTTACTATTTTTAGATACTTTTTTACAAAGTTTATGAGCATAATCAGGATAATTTACGGAGGTCTTTGAATTATCAGTACCTAAATCTATAAAGGAATATTTTCTTTTAAATTTCTTCTTAATTTCTTCTTTGAGAATAAAGCCAGCATGATCCGATGAAATAAATAATTTTTTCAAACTAATTAAATTTATGGTCTAGAACACACGCAACTAAATGTATTCTATTTTCTTCTCCACCATTAAAAGCATTATGGTATTTAGTGTTATTTGTAATCCAAACTGATCCATCAGCAGGCAAGTGTTTTGCAACATTGTCAATTACCATAATTGAACCTGGATTAGTAATTATTGGAATATGTAATCTTGGTTCTGGATCTCTATGCCAACTTAAGGTTGATCTTGGTTGTTTTAATAAAATTCTTACTCTACCAAGTTTATATTTAGAAGATAAAACATCAAATACTTCTTTAAAGTAAGTGTTTTTATAATCTTCAATAAATTCTGAATAAGCAGCTTCATTAATTCTCTCATCTCGAATAACTTCTTTACCTGACCCGTCTGGTTTTGTCCAAAATACACCTCTTGCTTTATGACCTTTTATTGAATCTGGATCTCCTGGTATTTGCGTTAAAGAAATTGCCCCAAAGTTTGAAATACCCTCTGGTCCACTAAAGTCTCTTATTTTTAAAATTTCATTATAAGCCTTTTTAAGTTCTTTTATATCAAACTTAATGTCTTGTTTCTGAAAATCATTAAAATTTAAATTCATTTGTATCTAATTGTCTCCTGATATTGTTTATTATCTTTTTTAAGATATATTTGTATATAACATTTGTCGCATATTATAAATATTTTTTAAAGATGATTACAGGAAAATATCCTAGCTTGAGACTTAGACGCAGTCGAAAATATGATTGGTCTAGACGATTAATTGAAGAAAACAGCTTATCACCGAATGACTTTATTCTTCCCATATTTCTCATAGAAGGTAAAAATAAAAAACAAGAAATCAAATCTATGCCAGAAGTATATAGATATACAATTAATAACTTATCTAGAATCATTGATAAGGCTATTAGAAATAGTTTACCTATGATTGCATTGTTTCCTTATACAGAAAAAAACAAAAAAAATAACTTAGGTACTGAAGCATTAAATGAAGATAATCTAGTTTGTAGAGCAATACAGTTTGTCAAAAAAAGATATAAAAATGAAATTGGAATAATGTGTGATGTTGCTTTAGATCCATATACATCACATGGTCATGATGGTTTATTAAAATCTGGTCATATTCTAAATGACGAAACAGTTAAAGTTTTAGTAAATCAATCACTTTTACAAGCTCAAATGGGATGTGATGTTCTTGCCCCTTCTGACATGATGGATGGAAGAATTGGAGAAATACGTAAAGCATTAGATAAGAATAATTTTCAAATGATACAAATTCTTTCTTATGCAGTAAAATATGCTTCGAGCTTTTATGGTCCTTTTAGAGATGCTGTAGGTTCAAAAGGTTTGTTAAAAGGTGATAAAAAAAATTATCAAATGGATTTTAGAAATAAAAACGAAGCATTGAGAGAAGTTGCTTTGGATATAAAAGAAGGTGCGGATATGATTATGGTTAAACCAGGAATGCCATATTTGGATATAATTAAATTAGTTAAGGAAAATTTCAAAATACCTGTAATGGCTTACCAAGTTTCAGGTGAGTATAGTTTATTAAGTAATAGTATTAACAAAGGTTTGATAGATAAAAATGCGATATTAGAAAGTTTGATATCATTTAAGAGAGCTGGGGCAAATGCTATAGTAAGCTATTATGCTGACAGGTTAAATCAGATTTTATAATGATTATTTTAAATTATTTATAAATTGTCGTCTACTTAATGGGTAATTAATATTATTTGGTTTTAAGATTGTTTTTTCTAAGTAATCACCCACTAGTTTCAAGCCTTTTAATAAATTATTCAAATCATTTTCGTTATTATTTTTATCAATTAAAAAATTAGGTACACTTTTATATTCTGTGGCGGATTGTGCATAATATTGAATTTCATTATTTACCTTTTTTTTATTTACTAAATCTTTTAATTCTAAATCATATCCAACAATTTTAAATAAATCTAACTCCCAAAAGATATAATTATTTATCCAATTTTTAGATTTTAAAATATGATAAAATTTTTTAATAAGATCATAAATCTTTTTATTTTTTTGTTGCTCCGCAGTAAGAATTTTTATTAAATTCATGGCTGAAATGATACATGATAATTTTTTTGAATTATCAAAATAAAATGGCGATAGAGCCTCAAAAATTTCAATTTTAAAATATCCTATTTTATCCTCTGATTTTGAGATATAGTTAACATGTAAATGATTTCCGATTTGAAGATAATTCTTAATTTTTTTAGATGTAGCACCAAAAATAATTCCAGTGATTTTGCCATACTCTTCAGTAAATATTTCTGCTATTGATGAATTTTCATTGTATTTATTTTTTGAAATTAAAAAACCTTTATCGTCCCAATTCATCATTTTTCTATATCATTTAAACAATTTATAGCAGCGTTTTGTTCAGCATCTTTTTTAGATTTACCTACAGCTTGATAAGATTTTGAATTTATTAATTTTACACTTATCTTAAAAGTAGGTTTATGCCTTGGTCCTGTATTTGAGATAAGTTTATAGATAGGCAATACTTTAAATTTCTTCAAAGAATATTCTTGTAGTTGAGTTTTCGCATCAATTTGGGTGATAACACTTTTTTCAATATGCGTTTTCCATAATTTCATGATAATTTTTTCGGTAAAATTAAAACCTTTGTCTAGATAAATAGCACCTATTAAAGCTTCACAACTATCAGCTATAACTTTATCTTCAATTTTTTTTTTTCTTTTTTGATCAAAAGTTAAAATATATTTTTCTAAATCAATTTTTTTAGCAATTTCTAAGCAAGTATTTCTATTGACTAATGAGGCAAATTTTTTGTCTAAAATTCCTTCCTTTTCATTTGGGTATAAATCTAATAGCTTTTTTGCAATAACCAAGCCTAAAACACGATCCCCTAAAAATTCAATCTTTTCATTATTATTGATTTTATTAAAACTTTTATGAGTAAGAGATTTTATTAATAAATCTTTATTTTTAAAGTTTATGTTTAATTTTTTTTCTAAATTATGAAAGTTGTTTCTCATTAATTAATCTTTTTAAAAAATCTATTTAGTCTTAATGATTTATGCCATTTCCAAAACTCAAAAAAATTTCCAATAGATTTATCAGATGAAAAGAAAATAAATTGTGCTTTTCCTACAAGATTATCTTTGTGCACATATCCTACACTTGATAAAAATCTACTATCCTTTGAACAATCTCTGTTATCACCTAAAAAAAAATAATGTTCATTTGGTACTTCAAAAATATCAGTATTTTGAAATGAAAAGTCTTTTAAATATACAGTTTTAAATTTTTTTCCATTTTCTAGTTCTTCTTCAAATGTGAAAACATCTATTGCTCTGTTTCCACAAAAAATTTTGTCTTGTTTAGAAATTCTTGTTTTAAAGATTTCAGAATTATTTAAATAAAGATTTGAGTTAATAAATTGAATTTTATCACCAGGTATACCAATTAATCTTTTTATATAATCTGTTCTATTATCAGCAGGTGTTTTAAAAACTATTACGTCTCCTCTATCAGGTTCCTTGAAAAAAATTCTTCCTTTGAATATCGGTGGACTGAATGGAAATGAGTGTTTGCTATAACCGTAAGAATATTTGGTTACAAATAAACGATCACCAACTAAAAGATTTGGTTCCATTGAAGATGATGGGATATAAAAAGGTTGGAGGAATAAAGATCTAATAATTAATGCAATAATTAAGGCATAAAATAAGGTTTTTAAGTTTTCTGTAATAAAGTTTTTATTTATCATTTGAAAGTTTGTAACAAAGTAAATGCTATTGAATAATCTTTTTCATCAGAAATTGAAAGAAACAAATTATATTTTCTTATTTTAAATTTGTTAGTAATCAAGTTATTTAGTTTTTTCGTTTTTTTGAAGAAAGGTTTTCCTAATTTATCGTTTAAGATAATAATATCTTTAAAAGCTAGATTTTCTCTAAAACCAGATCCCAAGGCTTTTGATAAAGATTCTTTTGCAGCAAATCTTTTTGCATAAAAATTATAACTTTTTTTTCCTTTGTTAAAAAAATCAATTTCTTGTTTGTTAAAAATTTTTTTAAGAAAATTTTTTTTTTTAATAGATTTGGCAATTCTTTTATTTTCGATTATATCGACACCTATACCTAGTATTTTCATTTTATCTTATGATCTTTTTAAAATTATGGATTATTTTTTTTAATCCAAAAAAAACTGACTCTCCAATAATAAAATGTCCTATATTAAATTCTTTAATATGATTTATTTTTGTAAGTATTTTTGTTGTTTTATAATCTAAGCCATGCCCTGCATGAACTTCTATCCCCATTTTTTTTGCCAAAACTGAACATTTTTTGATTTTATTGAATTCATTTAAATATCGTTTTTTTGACTTTATTAAATTAGCTATTTTACCAGTATGTATTTCTACACAATCAGTGGATAATTCTTTTGATATCTTAACATCATTAATACTTGGGTTAATAAATAAGCTTGTTCTAATTTTTTTTTTTTTAAATTTGAAAATAATTTCTTTTATAATTTTTTTATTTTTAATTAAATCTAAACCTCCCTCTGTAGTTATCTCTTTTCTGTTTTCCGGTACAATACATATATAATTAGGTTTAATATTAAGTGCCTTCTTAACAATTTCTTTATTTGTTGAAATTTCTAAATTTACTGCAAGACCTTTTACAGAGCATATTTTTTTTGCATCATAATCATTGATATGTCTTCTATCTTCTCTTAAGTGAATTGTTATTGAGTCAGCACCAATTTTTTTTACAAATTTTGCCGCATCCAATGGATTGGGGTGATATTCACCCCTGGCATTTCTTAAGGTAGCTACATGATCAATATTTACACCTAAACGTCTCACTTAATAAATCTACTTCCTGGGGTTGTAATAGGTATTTTTTTCAATTCTTCTGGTAAATTATTTCTATTGTAAGTGGGAACTTCAATTTTAAGATGTGATATTATTTTTTTATTAATTTTAAGTTTTTTTTTCGATGATCTATCAATTATTGATGCAAAACCCACTAATGTTGCGTTTGATTTTTTTATTAATTTTACACATTCCAAGCTAGACTTTCCTGTTGTAATTACATCCTCTATTATCAATACTTTTGATTTTTTTTTAATACTAAATCCTCTTCTTAAAGTAAATTTTCCATTGATTCTTTCACAAAATATTGTTTCTTTTTTTAACAATTTTCCAATCTCATAACCTATAATAATGCCCCCCATAGCTGGAGCTAAAATTATATCAATATTTTTAAAATTTTTTTTAATTTTTTTTGCTAAAGATTTACAGATTTTATCTGCCAAATAAGGATGACTTAAAAGTTTTGCACACTGAATATATTTAGATGAATGTAAGCCTGATGATAAGACAAAATGTCCTTCCAATAGAGCATTAGTTTTTTTTAAAATATTTAAGGATTTTTTGGGTGAAAGCATTTCTTTTATCTTCGTGTCTAATTATTTTAAATTTTATACTCTTTTGCTTGAGCTCTGCAATAAAATTAGTAAAATTTTTAAGATCTCTGATAATTAATTGAAATTTAAAATTTATGTAATTTGGATTTTTGCCAGCCATTTCAAGATTTGATATATTCAATTTATGTTGTCCAATTAAAGAGCTTACATTGCCTAATTGACCTGGTTTATCAGGTAAAGAGATCCATAAAGTTGTGTTGTATTTCTTTATTTTTTCTTGTTTTTTTTCTCCTTTATCATGCCAATATTTTCTTATCGCAGATCTGGCTTTTCCAGTTTTAGTGATAGGTATCCAATGTAATGAGGGAGAATTATTCTTTGAAGTAATAATCTTGACAGTATCACCATTTCTCAAGATATCTTGAAGTTCACCCTTATTACCATTAATTTCACAACCGATTGCAGTGTCACCTATTTTCGTATGTACTGCATAAGCAAAATCTATTGGTGTTGCGTCTTTAGGTAATTTGATAACTGATCCTTTGGGTGTAAAACAAAAAACGTTTTCCTGAAACATTTGAAGTTTTGTATATTCATAAGAATGCTCAGGATTTTCATTTTTTTCTATTATTTCAACCAAATCTTTTAACCAGTCGTATTCTTTCCAAGTTAATGAATTAAATTTTTCTGAGGATTTATATTGCCAATGAGAGGCTATACCTCTTTCTGCAAAATCATGCATTTCTTTTGTTCTAATTTGAATTTCAATTGGTTTTTTATAAGAGCCAATTACAGCCGTATGAATAGATTTATAACCATTAATTTTAGGTGATGATATATAATCTTTGAATTTACCTGGGATACAATTCCATTGTTTGTGTAATATACCCAATGTTTTATAGCAATTATCTATGTCTTCTAAAATAATTCTGAAACCAATAATGTCAGTTATTTGTTCGAGTGAAACTCTTTTTTTTTGTAATTTTCTCCAAATAGAAAAGGGTGTTTTTTCCCTTCCATAAATCTTAGCATGTATATTATTTTCATTTAATAATTTTTGGAACTCATTCGACAAATAATCAAAAATATCTTTTTTATCTAATTTTATTTCGTCTAATCTTTTTTGTATTAAAGATCTTGCATCATAATTAAGTATTTCAAAAGATAAATCTTCAAGCTCATCTCTTATTCTATGCATTCCCATTCTGTCAGCCAAAGGAGCATAAATTTCCATAGTTTCTTGTGAAATTCTTTTTCGTTTATCCTCTCTATCTATAGCTTTAATTGTTCTCATATTATGCAATCGATCGGCTATTTTTACTAATAAAACTCTAATATCTTTTGAGGTTGCTAAAATTAATTTTCTAAAATTTTCAGCTTTAGAACTAGTAGATGCTGTATTTTCTAATGCTGAAATTTTTGTTACACCATCAACTAAATCTGCAACCTCGACTCCAAATTCACCTTTGATTGTTTCATAGGTTGCAAATGTGTCTTCGATAGTATCATGCAACAAACCTGTGGCTATGGTTGCACTATCTAATTTTAAATCAGTTAATATATTAGCAACTTCAATTGGATGAACAGAATAAGGATCACCTGAAGCGCGTTTTTGATTACTATGAGCTTTGATAGCAAAGTCATAAGCTTTATTTAATTTCTCAGGATTTAAAAACTTATTATAAATTTTAACTTTATTTATTAATTCTTCTGAATTTAGCATTATTTCATTATATCATTAAATCAAATTTGTTTAATAGATGTAATGTCACTATTTGATAGTTGTAAAATTAGTGTTTTTATGTGGTCTTTTGATTTTGGATGCACCCAATTTTTACTAATTTCAAACAATGGTATTAAAACAAAGTTTCTTTGATGCATCCTTGGATGAGGTAAATAAATACGGGTTATCATAATTCTTCTGTCATAATCTAAAATATCAATATCACATGTTCTTGGTGAATTTCTTTTTGATTTTTTTCGACCAAGAGATTTTTCAATTTTTTTACATAAATTTAATAAATTTACTGGATCTAAATAAGTCTTTATTTTTAAAACAACGTTCAAAAATTTTGGATTTTTGATATCTGGCCATGATAATGTTTCGTAAACACTAGAAGATTTTAAAATAATAATTTTATTATATAAAAGTTCGGTTTTAGCTAATTGAATATTCTTAAATCTATCGCCTAAGTTTGAACCAATAGCTATAAAAACAGTTCTAACTTGATTTTCTAATATATCTTGATTTATCACGGTTCCAGTCTCTTGTTTTTTTTGCTGCTCTTTTATCAAATTGTTTTTTTCCCTTTGCAATAGCAAGTTCAATTTTTGCTTTTCCTTTTTTAAAATACATCCTGGTTGGTATAATTGTAAAACCTTCTCTTTGCATTTTACCAATCAACTTATTGATTTCTTTTTTCTTTAATAATAGTTTTCTTTCATCTGAAGGTTTATGATTGCTATAACTTGCTTGTTTATATGAAGCTACATGTGAATTTATCAAAATTATTTCACCATTTTTTTCAACAGCGTAAGAGTCTGCAATATTTACTTTACCGTCTCTAATAGATTTAATTTCTGATCCTTTTAAAACGATACCTGCTTCAATTAAATCCTCAAAAAAATAATTGTAACTAGCTTTTCTGTTTAAACAAATTATTTTCAAACCATGAATGGTTTTATTATTCATTAAATTAATTTTGCAGATTGAAGAGCCTTTTTAACTATTTCTTTTGTAGATTCTGTAATCTTAACTAATGGCAACCTCACATCATCCTCACAAAGATTTAATAATTTTGCAGCATATTTAACTGGACTAGGATTACTTTCAACAAACATAGCATGATGGATTGGTTGAAGAGTCTTGTCTATTTTGACTGCTTCTTTATTTTCATCATCTTTTTCAGATTTTGAAAATTTTTGAAAATCTGAACAAAGTTTTGGAGCAATATTAGCAGTTACACTTATAGCTCCCACACCACCCCTTTTATTAAATTCAAGAGCATTATCATCATTTCCAGTTAATTGTATAAAATCCCTACCAATTTTTTTTAACGTTTGGTCTACTCTATCCAAATCTCCAGTAGCATCTTTCACGCCGATTATATTTTTTAATTCATATAATTTTGCCATTGTGTCTACTGACATATCAATAACCGATCTACCTGGTATATTATAAATTATAATTGGAATTCCACATTTATCGTTTATAGCTTTGTAATGTTGGTATAAACCTTCTTGAGTTGGTTTGTTATAGTATGGTGTCACGATTAGTGCCCCATCTGCGCCCATCTTTTCAGCATGAGCAGTCAATGAAATAGCTTCTTCGGTTGAGTTTGAGCCTGTGCCTGCAAAAACTGGTAGTTTTCCCCTACTCTCTTTAACACATAATTCTATAACTTTTTCATGTTCTCTATGACTTAATGTTGGAGATTCTCCAGTTGTTCCAGCAGGAACTAGGCCGTTAGTACCATTTTCGATATGAAAATGAATTAACTTGATATAAGTTTCCTCATCAAGTTTTTCATTTTTAAATGGAGTGACTAAAGCTACATTTGAACCTTTAAACATAAATACTTATAACATAGTTTAAAGATTCATATAGTAAAAGATTATGTTAAAAAAATTATTATTTTCTATCAGTTTAATTGTATTTACAAATCTAATCAATTTGGCTTTAGCTGAAATAATACCTTTAAAAAAACCTTCTCAATCAAAAGAAGAAAAAGAACAAAAGTTATTAATCGATGTAATAAAACCTTTACCAAAACCTGTAACAAAAAAAATTATAGAAAAAGAAAAAAAAGATCCTGAAAAAAAGATTGTCTCAAAAAAAAAGAAAAATGTAGGAATTATATTACCTAAAAAGAAGCCACTAGTAGCAGGTACTCAGAAAATTGATAAATTAAAAAAATCAAAATATTATAGCAAAAAAGATTTTGCTCTAGCAAAAAAATCAATCACTGAAATGAAGAAAGCAAAATGGCCCAATGCTTTAAAAACTGCAAAAAAAGCAAAAGATAAATCTATATATAACTTTATACAATGGAGACATTTATTAACTAAAGGAAATAAAGCGTCTTATTATGATTATCAAACATTTATCGATAAAAATGAAGATTATCCAAGAATTGGTAGAATAAGATATTTAGCAGAGCATAAACTTTCGACTGATACTGTTTCTCCAAAAAAAATTATAAATTGGTTTGGTTCGGATGAGCCTTTAAGTGGCTTTGGAAAAATGATACTTGGTGAAAGTTTTATCTTAGAAGGTGATATACAAAAAGGAATTTCTTTAATAAAACAAGGTTGGATTACAGCTGAAATGAGTAAATCTGAACTTAGATTTTATCGAAAAAAATTTAAAAAATATCTTAATGCTGACGATTACATTAAAAGAGCAGACTATCTTGCATGGAATAATAAATATTGGGATTTAAAAAGATTATTAAGATATTTGCCCAAAGATTATGAATTGTTATACACAGCAAGACAGTTGTTAATGAGTAAATCTTATGGTGTCGACAATGCTATATCAAAAGTTCCCACTAAATTTAAAAATGATGCAGGATTAAATTACGATAGATTAAAATGGAGAAGAAAAAGAGGAAGAGTTGATAGTTCAGTTGAAATATTATTAAAAATAAAAAATACAAAAGATTATTTAGTTCGACCTGATAAATGGTGGAAAGAAAGAGAAATTATTTCTAGATCTTTAATTTATAAAAAGAAATATGAATTAGCCTATAAAATAACAAGTAAACATGCGTTAACAGACGGTCCTGAATATGCTGCAGCTGAATGGATGAGTGGATGGATAGCTTTAAGTTTTTTAGATGATCCGTTATTAGCTAAAGAACATTTTGAAAATTTTTATAATAATGTTGGTTACCCAATAAGCACATCTAGGGGTGCTTATTGGTTGGCTAAAACTTATCAAAAACTTGGCAAACAAGATTTGGCCATTGAATGGTTTGAAAAAGCTGCAAATTTTTTAACAACTTATTATGGTCAATTAGCTTTTATGGAAATTCATCCTAACAAAACATTTGAACTTTCAAATGATAAAGAGGTATCAAAAGATTATAGGGATTATTTTTTTAAAAAGGAATTAGTTAAAACTATTTATCTTCTTGATGAACTTGATGAAGATAAATACTCAAAACATATTCTCAGACATTTAGCTAATGATGATGTTGATAGTGGTAGTGAGATTTTAGCTGCTGAATTAGCTACGAAAATAGACAGATTTGATTTTGCAATTCAAATAGCAAAAATTGCTTCATATGAAAAACGATTTCATAACAAATTTAATTACCCAATTATTAGTACACCAAATTATATAAATGGTAGAAAAATTCCTGAAACAGCTTTTATCTTATCTATAATTAGACAAGAAAGTGAATTTGACTTACGAGCAAATAGTCATGCTGGTGCTAAAGGTTTAATGCAATTGATGCCTTACACTGCTAAAGTAGTAGCTAAACAAGCTAACCTTCCCTATTCAAAATCAAGATTAACAAGAGATGCAGAGTATAATATTAATTTAGGTTCTCATTATATTGCTGGCTTAATACTTGAGTATGATGGTGCTTATCCATTTGCAATTGCAGCATATAATGCTGGACCCAAAAGAGTTAGATATTGGAAAAAAATAAATAAAAATCCTCAAAAAAAACAAATTAATTATGTCGATTGGATAGAGCTAATAAAATTTAAAGAAACTAGAAACTATGTTCAAAGAGTATTAGAAAATTATAATGTATATCGATATATATTAGAACAAAAACCTGTTTCTATGAAAAATTTCTTTAAAGATGCACCTCTTTACTAAAACTGGCGGAAGAGGAGGGATTCGAACCCTCGGTACAAGTTTCCTCGCACGGTCATTTAGCAAACGACTGGTTTAAGCCTCTCACCCACTCTTCCAGGAAATTTGTCACTTTTGATTGTATTGAATAATCAATATTTATAAAGTAATTATTCATTATAATGAAAAATAAGTACTCTTTCTTTTCACTGGTTAAAAATGCTTTTTCATATCATGAAAATTGGGAAAAAGCATGGAAAGATCCTGAGCCAAAAAAAGAATATGACGCTATAATTATAGGTGGAGGTGGTCATGGTCTAGCTACAGCATATTATTTAGCAAAAAAACACGATATGAAAAATATAGCGGTTGTAGAGAAAGGATGGATTGGTGGAGGTAATACTGGAAGAAATACCACAATAATAAGATCAAATTATTTATGGGATGCAAGTGCTGGTCTTTACGATCATGCACTAAAGATTTGGGAAGGTCTATCTCAAGAATTGAATTATAACGTAATGTTCAGTCAAAGAGGTGTTATGAATTTGGCACATAATTTACAAGATGTTAGAGATCTTAAAAGAAGAACACATGCTAATAGATTAAATGGAATTGATGCAGTTTATCTAAATACTGAACAAGTGAAAAAATTTTGTCCAATAATTAACACATCACCTGATATACGTTATCCGGTTTTAGGTGGGACGCTTCAACGAAGAGCTGGCACGGCACGTCATGATGCTGTTGCTTGGGGTTATGCTAGAGGTGCAGATGAAATGGGCGTTGATATCATTCAAAATTGTGAAGTTAAAGGAATTAAAAGAAATGGTGACAGAGTGGAAGGAATTGAAACAACCAAAGGATTTATTAAAACTAAAAAGTTAGGTGTGGTAGCGGCTGGTCATTCCAGTGTTATTGCAAATATGGCTGGATTAAAATTACCTTTAGAAAGTAAACCGCTTCAAGCCCTAGTATCTGAACCAGTTAAACCAATTATCGATACAGTTGTTATGTCTAATGCTGTTCACGCCTATGTTAGTCAATCTGATAAAGGAGAGTTAGTTATTGGCGCTGGTACTGATGATTACGTATCTTATTCTCAAAAGGGAAGTCATGATATAGTTGAAGGTACTTTAAATGCTATTTTAGAATTATATCCGATATTTAGTAGAATGAGAATGTTAAGACAATGGGGCGGTATAGTTGATATATGTCCTGATGCTAGTCCGATTATTAGCAAAACTTCTGTTAAAGGAATATATTTTAACTGTGGTTGGGGCACTGGAGGATTCAAGGCAACGCCTGGTTCAGGAGATTTATTTGCCCACACCATTGCAAATGATGAACCACATAAATTAAATGCTGCTTTTAATATTAATAGATTTGTAAGTGGAGATCTTGTTGATGAACATGGTGCAGCTGCAGTGGCGCACTAATGTTCGTAATAAATTGTCCTTATTGTGGTGAAAGAGAGCAAAGTGAATTTAAGGCAGGTGGAGAAGCTCATATAGTTAGACCCAAACAGCCAACTGAATTAAGTGATGATCAATGGGCAGAATATCTATTTATGCGAAAGAATATTAAAGGTATTCAATTCGAAAGATGGGTTCACACTCACGGATGTAGAAAATGGTTTAATGTAGTACGAGATACATCTAATGATATGATTAAAGCAGTTTATAAAATGGGCGAGAAACCTCCAACTAAATAAATAATGACAAAAAATTTAAGAGTTAAAACCAGTAGATTCATTGATGAAACATATAAAGTTTCATTTAAATTTAATGGAACAACTTACTATGGATATAAAGGAGATACTTTAGCTTCAGCACTTTTAGCAAATAATGTCCATCTAGTTGGAAGAAGTTTTAAATATCATAGACCACGTGGAATAATGACTGCTGGTTCAGAGGAACCTAATGCAATAGTTCAGCTACACAAAAATACATCAAGGACTGAACCTAATGTAAGAGCTACAGAAATAGAAATCTACGAAGGATTAGAAGCATCAAGTCAAAATTGTTGGCCAAGTGTAAATTTTGATATAGGGGGAATAAATAATTTTTTAAGCCCAATATTGCCTGCAGGTTTTTATTATAAAACTTTTATGTGGCCAGCAAGTTTCTGGGAAAAATATGAATACTTTATTAGAAAATCTGCTGGATTGGGAAAATCACCTAAAGAACCAGATCCAGATATTTATGAACATAAATATATTCATTGTGATGTTTTAGTTATTGGTGCTGGTATTTCTGGGGTCATGGCAGCAAAATCATCTGCAAAAAATGGGTATAAAACACTTTTGGTTGATGAGAAGCCGTATTTAGGTGGATCTACAATTTACCAAAATTCTGAACATTTTAAAATTAATAATCAAATATCAAGTTCTTGGTTAGAAAAAGAAATTAACGAAATCAAAAAAATTAAAAACTTAGAAATTAAAACTAGAACTAGTGTTGCTGCTTTTCATGGATATAATTTTTTATTGGCTAGAGAAAATTTAACTGATCACTTGCCATTAGAACAAAGAAATAACAAAACTCGTCACAGATTACTTAAAATAAGAGCAAAAAAAGTAATAACAGCAACTGGATCTTTAGAAAGACCATTGATTTTTAATAATAATGATCGACCTGGTATTTTACTCTCTTCAGCAATTGAAAAATATGCAAATTTATATGGTGTAGCATGTGGAGAAAAAAATGTTCTATTTACAAATAATGACAGCGCATATGAAACGGCGATTAGTTTAAATCAAAAAGGTATTAATATTGAAGCTATTATCGACAATAGAGAAGAAATTGATTCAAAATTAATTAATGAAATTGAAAAAAATAATATCAAAATCCACAAGGGATATACAATAGTAGATACTTTTGGATACAAAAGAATTAATAAAGTTTCAATAATGAAACTTTCTAAAGATGGTCAAAAAGTAATAGGCTCTAAAACATCTATTGATTGTGATTGTCTTGGAATTTCCGGTGGATGGACTCCTGCTGTACACCTTTTTACACAATCGGGTGGAAAATTAAAATTTAGAGATGAAGATCAAGTTTTCATACCAAATATATACCCATCTAATCAAATTAGTATTGGTTCGTGCAATGGGGAATTTACTTTAGATGAAATATTATTAACGATACCTAAAACTCTTAAAGAATTTTTAAATTTAAAAGATATAGATTTTGAAGATTTAGAAATTGAATCGTCATTTAATAAATCAAAAAGAAATATATGGTTACTACCATCTGACAAAGTTATTGGAAAAACAAAGCCTTTTATAGACTATCAAAACGATGCAACAGCAAAAGATATCAAATTAGCATTAAGAGAAGGATTTAGATCAATCGAACATGTAAAAAGATACACAACAACAGGAATGGGAACTGATCAAGGTAAACTTGGTAATATGCATGCATTAGGGATTATTTCTGAAACTGTGGGTTCTAAAATGGGAGAGCTCGGTACAACAACATTCAGACCACCCTACACTCCTCTTACTTTCGGAACCATAGTTGGAAGAAATGTTGGTGAGTATTTTGATATATTCAGAAAAACTCCGATTCATGATTGGCACGTTCAAAATAAAGCAGAATTTGAAAACGTCGGACAATGGAAGAGAGCTTGGTATTATCCAAAAGATGGTGAGAACATGCATGATGCAGTTCAAAGAGAAAGTAAAGCTGCAAGAGACAGTGCAGGCATTTTAGATGCATCCACTTTGGGAAAAATTGATATTCAAGGAACTGATGCTTCCGAATTTTTAAACAGAGTTTATACAAACGCCTGGTCAAAACTTGCTATCGGAAAATGTCGATATGGACTAATGCTAAATGAAGATGGTATGGTTTACGACGATGGAGTTACAACAAGGTTAGACGAAAATCATTATATAATGACTACTACGACCGGTGGAGCTGCAACTGTTTTGGGGAAACTAGAAGATTATTTACAAACTGAATGGCCTGAATTAGATGTCTATTTAACATCCGTAACTGACCACTATGCAACAGTCAGTGTTTGTGGGCCTAATAGTAAAAAAATTGTATCGCAAGTAATTCCTGATCTTGATTTTTCAGATGAAAGTTTCCCTCATATGTCTTTCAAAAATGCGAAAATTGGTAAAATTAAATGCAGAGTGATGAGAATTAGTTTTACTGGTGAACATAGCTACGAAATAAATATTCAAGCTAATTACGGCAAATCAGTATGGGAAAAATGCATGGAAGTAGGTAAAGAATTTAAGATTACTCCATATGGAACTGAAACAATGCATTTATTAAGAGCTGAAAAAGGATTTATAATTGTTGGTCAAGATACTGACGCAACAATGACTCCTATTGATTTACAAATGGATTGGATAGTTAGTAAAAAAAAATATGATTTTATAGGAAAAAGATCATTATATAGATCTGATACAATAAGAGAAGATAGAAAACAATTGGTTGGTCTACTCACTGAAAATCCAGATGAAATTTTAGAAGAAGGTGCACAAATCGTTGCTGACATTAAAAAATCACCAGTCGAAATGTTGGGTCACGTAACCTCAAGCTATTATAGTCCAAACTTAAAAAAATCTATTGCTCTTGGAGTCGTAAAAGGTGGAAAAAATATGATGGGTCAAAAATTAATTATTCCAATGGAAGATAAACAAATTAGTGTAACAGTTGCAGACCCGGTTTTTTTAGACAAGGAGAATAAAAGATTAAATGCTTAATTACACAAATGCAATAACTGAAGAAAAATCTTATTCAGGTTTACAAATGAAAGAAGTTAAACCTATCATGAAATTAATCATAAGAGGTAAAAAAAGAGAATTTTTATCTGCAATTGGTAAATCATTAAATTTACTTTTACCCACTGAATCTAACACATCATCCAGTAGCGAAAAGTTGAGTGCTTTATGGCTAAGTCCAGATGAATGGATGATTTACTCTAATGAAATTTCAAATTCTGATAATAATGATTATGAAACTGAAATTTTATTAGATAAGAATATTTCCAAAAAAAATTTAGGAGCTGTGACAGATGTGACAGATCAATTTGTCATGATAAATATTAAAGGAGATAAAATTTTTGACTTATTTGAGACAGGATCTCCGTTTAATTTTAATGATTTTAGAAACAAAAATGGTTCTGTAACACAAACGATTCTCGCTAAAATTGATGTGATAATTCATAATCAAAACAAAAATGAGGTAAATCTTTTTGTAAGACGCTCATTTTCTCAACATTTATTCTCATGGATGAATGATAGTGCGTCAAGATTATAGTCTCATTTAAATTTTAAATAAGCTATTAAGAAATATGAAAAAAATATTCCTTATAGCATTATTTGCTTTTTTACCCTTTTCTTTAAACGCAGAGTCAAATTTAGATAAAATTTTATCTTCAGGTGTTTTAAAAGTTGGAACAACAGGTGATTGGGATCCTATGACTATGAAGGATCCAGCAACAAATAAATATAAAGGATTTGATATTGATGTAATGAATGAACTTGCAAAAGATATGGGAGTTAAAATAGAATTTGTCCCTGCTGAATGGAAAACTATTGTTTCTGGTATAACGTCTGAAAGATATGATATTTCTACAAGTGTAACAAAAACTCCTAAAAGAGCTGAAGTTGCAGGTTTTACAGATACTTATTATAAATATGGAACCGTCCCATTAGTACTTAAGAAAAATTTAAAAAAATTTCCTACTTGGGATTCCTTGAATAATTCCAATGTAACAATTGCGACTACACTTGGAACATCACAAGAAGAAAAAGCAAAAGAATTTTTTCCTAAATCAAAATTAAATTCAGTTGAAGCTCCTGCTAGAGATTTTCAGGAAGTTTTAGCTGGAAGAGCTGATGGAAATATAACAAGTTCTACAGAGGCTAATAAACTAGTAATTAAATATCCTCAATTAGCAATAGTTCCAGATGGAGAAAAAAATCCAGCTTTCTTAGCGATGATGGTTCCAAAAGGTGATAATAAATGGAACAGTTACGTTAATGATTGGATTAAAAAGAAAAAGTCATCTGGCTTCTTCACTAAGTTGCTAGCTAAATATAATCTAAAAAGCTTATAATCAATTAGTAATTAATTTTTAATTCTTTATAACATAAAGGGTGAGAAATTTATTTTTTTTACTTTTGATTTTACCTTTAACCTCATGTGGTAAAAGTGAACTTAATTGGTTAATTTTATCTCCAAATAATATGGAGGGATTAACTAATCTCAAATTTTTATTAAGTGGATTAACTACGACTATTTTTATATCAGTAGTTTCAATAATCATTTCAATTTTTTTAGGGCTGGTAATCGCAATCCCTTCTTTGGCTAAAAATAAATTTTTGACTTATTTAAATATTGGATATGTCGAAATAGTGAGAGCAATACCGTTATTAGTTCTCATTTTATGGATCTACTATGGTTTACCAATTATGACAGGTATCAGTTTTAGCCCATTTGTATCTGGTATCATTGCTCTATCTATTAGTGAAAGTGCTTTTCAAGCTGAAATTTTTAGAGCTGGAATAAATTCAATTAAAAAATCTCAATGGGAAGCTGGGAGCTCTTTAGGATTAAATTTTTTTAGAAAATTGAAATTAGTTATACTTCCTCAAGCAATTAAGAATATTTTACCAGCAATTGGAAATCAGTTTGTTTACGTTTTAAAAATGTCTTCATTAGTTTCAATTATTGGTATAGGTGATTTGACCAGAAAGGCTAATGAACTGGTAGTTACTACCTACCGACCTCTAGAGATATATACATTTTTAATTTTTGAATATTTAATTTTGATATTAATTGTTTCTTATTTAGTTAGAAAATTAGAAAAAAAATTACAAAAAGATTAATTATTTTTTCTCCAATTCCAGGGATATTCAAAATTCATAGACCACATCCCAATTTTATTTATTCTTGCAAAATCTTCATCAGCAATAAATTTTTTAGAATACTTCCTGTATGCAAAAGCATAACCATTTTTGACTAAATAACTAGATAAACTTATATCATTTACAAAACATTCAGCTAGTGTTCTTTTATATCTATCTTTTCCTTCTCTAACACATTTAATTTTATTATCAGCAATTATCTTAACAAGTAATTCTTTTGCTTGAATACCACATTTTATAATTTCATTATTCTTCATACAAGTTTGTTTTATTTCTGGGGTATCGATACCACTAAAACGAATTTTTTCACCATTTAAATGGATAGTATCACCATCGATAATTTTTAGTTCGCTAGATTTAACATCAAAATAAGTAAGAAAAAAAAATATTAGACAGATACTAATAACTAAAAAGAGATTTTTTTTGTTTAAATACATTATTTAGAAAATAACCAATAAATATTAAAACAGCAATTCCCATTGCCCAATTTGTTGCCATTATTGTATAAAAAATATCCTCATAATTACCACCTCTGATATTGATTACATACCATAAACTTAAAAAAGGAAACGCTGTGAGCCTTAGAATACTTAAATAAAGACTATAAAGAGGTTTTTTAACAGCTTGAAATACTGCTGTAGTAATAAAGAACACTGGATAAATTGGTCCAATTAGTGCTGCAACTTTTAAATAAATAGCGCCACTCAAAACAGCTTCTTGGTTATCCGTAAATAAAGAGACAAAAAACTCTGCGCCAAAAAATATTATTATTCCAGCGATTGCCATGAATGACGAACCAAATAATAAAGCCTTTGTGTAGAGTTCTCTAATTCTATCATAAGCTTTAGCACCAAAATTTTGTCCTCCAATAGAAAGAACTGCTGTATTTAATCCAATAACTGGTAGTAAGAAAACTTGTTCGACCCTTAAAGCAGCTCCATAACCAGCAGTCGCTAGATCACCAAACTGACCAATAAAATATAAAATATTAAATATACCAACCCCAATAAATAACATACTGAACATAACGGGGACAGCTTGTGTTGTTAGTGATTTTAAATAATCAAACTTAGGAATGAAACATTGTAATTTTAAATATTCTCTAATTTTGCAATCATTAACTTTGTAAGCTAGGTAAATTGTTCCAATTAACTGTGAAATCACAGTTGCTATTGCTAGTCCAGCTATACCAAATCCAGGAATAAAACCATATCCCCATATAAAAAGAGGGTTTAAAAAAATGTTCAGAAAAAAACTAAATATTAAAACATTCCTATAACTTCTTGTGTCACCTTGAGCATTAAGAGTTCCATTTAAAGAAATTTGTATCAATACAATAAAAGTTCCATAAAAAATAATATCAAGATATTCTCTTGTTAAAGCTATACCAGCAGCATCAGATCCCATAACACCTAATAAATAATTTGAAGCATTTAATCCAAATAAAGTTACAAATATTGATACTGTTAATGCAAAAATTAGAGACTGAGCAATATACATAGAAGCAACTCTTACTTTTTTTTCACCTATTGAATTACCAATTAAAGCATTTGTTGCAGCACCCAACCCAACACCAACAGCAATAATCGTAAAATAAATAGGAAATGATTTTGCTATAGCACCTATTGCCTCTGCAGAAATTCTACCAGCAAACCAAGTATCAACTAAATTATAAAAAGTTTGAAATAATGAACCAACACTTGCGGGTATTGTGACTTTTCTTAATAGAGTCCAAATTGGATCTTTAGTTAATTTTATTGATTTAGACAAAGTTATCCTTATTTAAATTCTTTTTGAAAAATATGTTTTTTTCCAGATTGCTTTGCTTTGTATATCTGACTTTGTCTCATTCTAAAACGTGATTTTTGAGCCTCTGTTAATTTATCATGACAATTTGGGCAAGAAACACCCACTTCATACTTATTTGATCTTTTGTCTTTAGGAGATATAGGCATTCTACATCCACTACACATAGAATATGAACCTATCTTTAACCCATGTTTTAAAGTAACTCTGTTATCAAAAACAAAACATTCACCTTTCCACAAACTTTCTTTTTTCTTGACCTTTTTTAGATAATTTAAAATACCACCATTTAATTGGTAAATATTTTTAAATCCCTTCTTCTTCAAATAAACTGAAGTTTTTTCACATCGTATTCCACCAGTACAAAACATTGCAACTGGTTTATTTTTCTTAAGCTTATTTAAATACTTAGGAAAATCTCTGAAATTATTTACATTTGGATTTACTGATCTTTTAAAAGTTCCAACCTTATATTCAAAAGGTTTTCTAGTATCAATTATGTGGGTATCTTTATTCTTAATTAGTTTATTCCAATCTTTTGTGTCTAAATGGGTTTTTATATTTCTGTCTTTAGAATTAATAGTTAAATTCATTGGGACAATTTCTTTTTTGATTTTGACCTTAGGTTTATGAAAAGGCTGAAATTTAGACTTAGATTCATTACTACTATCAAATTGTTTAAATGAGAATAAAGATTTAAGTTTTTTAGTAGTTTTATTAATGTTTTTGAAGCTGCCTGAAATGGTGCCATTTAATCCTTCTTTAGCAATGATTATGGTTCCTCTAATATGATTTGAAATAAGGAACTTTTGTAAAAGGACTTTATTTTTTTTTAAAGATTTAACCTGTACAAATTTATAAAATCCAAAAACTTTAAACATTATAAAACCCTACAAACAGTCATTCCATCACCTAATGGAATAATTATTTGCTCTACTCTTTTATCTTCAGATACAAATTTATTAAACTCTCTAATATTTATAGTAAATTTATCATTATTTTTTTCATCAGCTACTTCACCATGCCATAAAACATTATCGATAATGATCAAACCACTTTTATTTAATAATTCTAAGGATTTTTCATAATATTCTTTATAATTCATTTTATCAGCATCAATAAAAATCATATCAAATTTATTATTTTTTAATTCTTTTAAGCTTTCAAGAGCTGGTTTAATTATTGTTTTAATTTTATGATCTTGATTTGCTTTTTTAAAAAAATCACACGCAATTTTGTTTGTCTCCTCATTTTTATCAAGGGCAATTAGTTTTCCGTCATCAGGTAAAGCAAGTGAAATTGTGAGGGCACTCAGGCCAGTAAAAGTTCCAATTTCAAGAACATTTTTTATATTTGAAACTTTAATAATTAGGTGAAGAAAATGACATTGAGTGGGATCAATCTGCATTCTTTTGATGTCACCTAAAGTTTTATTATAATTAATTATCTCTTGTTGAACTGGATGTAAATTTAATCCAAAATTATTAATATAATTTTGTAACTTTTCTGTAATATCAAGGTTTGCACCCATTCTACTGAAGTTTTTTCTTTAAAATCTCATTTATAAGTTGCGGGTTGGCTTTACCACCAGAAGCTTTCATAGCTTGACCAACAAAGAAACCAAATAATTTTTCCTTACCTTGCTTATATTCAATTGCTTTTTCTCTATTATCATTAATTATTTTATCGATTAAAGCTTCTATCGCTTTAGGATCACTTTGTTGTTTAAGTCCTTTTTCTTCAACAATTTTTTGAGGATCTTTATCCCCGTCCAACATTAGTTCAAATACAGTCTTTGCTATTTTTCCTGAAATTGTTCCATTCTTTATTAAGTTAACTAGTATAGCTAAATTTTTTGCACTTACTGGGCTTTGAGAAATTTCTAGATTTTTATTATTTAAAACTGCGAATAATTCACCTGTAATCCAGTTAACTGCTAATTTCATATCTTTATTCTTACCCATCTTAGCTACAACCTCTTCAAAATATTTTGCTGTATCTATATCTGAGACTAAGATTGTCGCCTCATATGGTGACAACTTAAATTCATCAATAAATCTTTTCTTTTTATCGTCCGGCAACTCTGGAATATTATTCTTAAGTTCATTAATAAATTCATCAGATACTTCTAACGGTAATAGATCAGGATCAGGAAAATACCGATAATCATGGGCGTCTTCTTTTGATCTCATTGATCTTGTTTCATTTTTTTTTGTATCAAATAATCTTGTCTCTTGATCTATTGATTTACCTTCCTCAATTAAATCAACTTGTCTATTTGCTTCATATTCAATAGCCATTTGCATAAATTTGATTGAATTTACATTTTTAATCTCACATCTTGTTCCAAATTCTTTTGAACCTTTTGCTCTTACAGAGACATTTACATCTGCTCTTAATGATCCTTCTTGCATATTGCCATCACAAGTACCCAAATATCTCATTATTGATCTTAATTTTTTAATATATGCACTTACTTCTTCAGGAGATCTAAGGTCTGGTTTGCTTACAATTTCCATTAAAGCCACTCCTGATCTGTTAAGATCTACGAAAGTATTTTGAGGGTCAAGATCATGAATACTTTTTCCAGCATCTTGTTCTAAATGTAATCTTTCAATACCAACCTCTTTTTGTCCATCAGGCATGTCTAAAATGACCTTACCCTCACCTACAATGGGATCTTTAAATTGAGAAATCTGATATCCTTGAGGTAAATCTGCATAAAAATAATTTTTTCTATCAAATACAGAACGTTTATTAATTTTTGCATTAAGGCCAATACCAGTTTTAATAGCTTGTTTTACACAAAATTCATTTATCACAGGTAGCATTCCTGGGAATGCTGCATCAACTAAACTTACTTGGGTATTTGGTTCAGCTCCAAATTTAGTAGCAGAGTTAGAAAATAATTTTGACTCTGATAATACTTGGGCATGAACCTCTAAACCAATAACAACCTCGTATTGATTATCTTTTCGATTGATTAAATACTCTGAATTTTTTTTACTCATTTAATCCACCAATCTGTAATTTTGTTTTTAAAATTAATTTTTTCTTCCATTGCGAAGGCAATATTTAATATATTTTGTTCATCAAAAGCTTTACCAATTATTTGTAAGCCTAATGGATACCCTTTAGAGTCATGTCCTGCTGGAATTGAAATTCCTGGTAGACCTGCAAGATTAACTGGGACTGTAAATATATCGTTAAGATACATCGAAACTGGATCATTTGTTTTTTCACCAATTTTAAATGCTGAACTTGGTGTTGATGGAGTTAAAATTGCGTCAACCTTTTTATATGCTTCATCGAAATCATTTTTAATTAACTTTCTTACTTTTTGGGCTTTCAGATAGTAAGCATCGTAATAACCAGATGATAAAACATAAGTTCCTATCATGATCCTTCTTTGTACTTCAGCACCAAAACCTTCAGATCTGGTCTTTTCATACATATCAATTAGATTTTCACCTTCAGCTCTAAATCCATACTTAACACCATCATATCTTGCTAGGTTTGAAGATGCTTCTGCTGGAGCAACAATATAATAAGTAGGCAAAGCATAACTAGTATGAGGTAATGAAATATCAATCGTTTCTGCACCACAATCTTTGACATACTGAATTCCCTTTTGCCAAAGATCTTCAATTTCTTTTGGCATTCCATCAACTCTATATTCTTTTGGTATCCCAATTTTTTTTCCTTTTATATTATTAGTAAGTTCTTTGCTGTATTGATTTCTTTTAAAATCTATTGATGTGGAATCTTTTGGATCGTAAGTACTGATTACTTCTTGCAGTAAAGCACAATCTTTAACATTTTGTGCCATTGGTCCTGCTTGATCTAATGATGATGCAAAAGCAACAATACCATAGCGTGAGCAGCTTCCATAAGTAGGTTTTAATCCAACTGTTCCTGTAAAAGAAGCAGGTTGCCTTATTGAGCCACCAGTATCAGTTCCAATTGTAATCGGTGTTAATTGTCCAGCCACTGCTGAAGCAGACCCACCTGAAGAACCACCTGGAACTAAGTCTTTATCAATTGGATTTTGCACGTTACCAAAAAAACTAGTTTCATTTGATGAGCCCATTGCAAATTCATCACAATTTAATTTACCTAAAAGTATTGCACCTTCTTTCCAAATGTTTTCAGTTACTGTTGACTCATATGTTGGTACAAAATTGTTCAGAATTTTACTACCAGCAGTTGTTTTAACATTATTTGTACAAAATAAATCTTTTACTGCCATAGGAATACCAGGCAATTTTAAATCTAAATTTGGTTTTTGATCAAATTTTTTTGCTTTATCTAAAGCTGATGTGAAATCCTCAGTAATATATGCATTCAATTCTTTAGATTTTTCAGATCTTTCAATAAATGCTTTGGTTACATCAGTAGAAGATAGCTTTTTATTTTTAATATTTTCAACTAATTCTGTTAAAGATTGTTTTGTTATATCTGACATTATTCTATTACCTTTGGTACAACAAAATAGTCTTCATTATCTTGAGGAGAGTTTTTTATAATTTGTTCTCTGATATTCTTACTTTTAACTTCGTCAGGTCTTAGTTTTAATGTTGTTTCAGCAACTGAGGTCAATGGCTCAACATTATCTGTTTTTAATTCATTTAGTTTTTCAATAAAGTCAAAAATTGAATTTAAATCACCAGCTAATTTCTCAGCTCTTTTTTCATCTACTGAAATTCTTGATAATTTAGAGATATGCTTTATTGTTTTAAGATCTATACTCATATGCTATTTAAATATGTCGCAAACTATCACTTAAGTTTAAAATATACAATATGATCACTTTAGAAGAATTTAAAAAAAAACACTCGGATAAGTGTAGATTGATAGGTTTAGACCTAGGTTCTAAAAGAATCGGTGTGTCTATTTGTGATGAAAAACAATTAATTGCTACTCCTCTCAAAACAATAAATAGGAATACTCTTAGTGAATTAATTTCCGAGCTTAAAGTGATTATTGATGAAAATAATATTAAAGGGATCATAATTGGAAATCCTTTAAATATGGATGGTTCATCAGGAAGATCAGCACAATCTGTGAAGGACACTTCTCAAAAAATTGAGGAAAACATTAACATTCCTATTTGTCTATGGGATGAAAGGTTATCAACAGTTGGTGCTTTTAATTTATCTAGTCAATTAGATATCAATGTGAGCAAACGTGAAAAGAAAATTGATGAAAATGCTGCTGCATTTATATTACAAGGGGCAATAGATTTTTTAAATAATTAATGCTTGCTATTATAGACGTTTATAGCTATAGAGTTGGTTTTAATGGCAATTAAAATTAACAAAGCTGTTAAAATTTCCCAAAAACATTTGTTAGGTATCCAAGATTTATCAATCAATGATGTTAATTTGATTCTTGATGAAGCGCATACATTTATAAAAATAAATCAAAGCAAAAATAAAAAAATAGATGTTTTAAGAGGAAAGACTCAAATTAATTTATTCTTTGAACCCTCTACTCGAACTCAAAGTTCATTTGAATTAGCCGGTAAAAGACTTGGGGCGGATGTTATGTCTATGAATATTAGTAACTCTGCAATAAAAAAAGGTGAAACACTAATTGACACTGCGATGACTTTAAATGCAATGCATCCAGATATTATTGTGGTTAGACATCAAGACTCTGGCGCATGCAACCTTCTTTCTCAAAAAGTTAATTGTGCAGTTTTAAATGCAGGTGATGGAAGAAGAGAACACCCCACTCAAGCTTTATTAGATGCTTTAACAATCATAACTCGAAAAAATAAAATTGAAGGTTTAAAAATTGCAATATGTGGTGACATACTTCATTCTAGAGTTGCTAGGTCAAATATATATTTACTAAACATGTTGGGTGCCGAAGTAAATATAATTGCTCCAACAAATCTTATGCCAAAGGAAATTGAAAAATTTGGTGTTAATACTTTTACTGATATGAAAAAAGGTTTAAAGGATTGTGATATTGTAATGATGTTAAGACTTCAGAATGAAAGAATGACAAGTTCTTATCTTTCATCAAATAGAGAATATTATGAATATTATGGATTAACACCTGATAAATTGGATTATGCAAAATCTGATGCCTTAATCATGCACCCTGGACCAATGAACAGAGGTATTGAAATAGATACAATGCTAGCAGATGATATCAATAAAAGTGTAATTAAAGAACAAGTTGAACTAGGTGTGGCTGTAAGAATGGCTTGTTTAAAGATATTTTGTAAATAAATGAAAAAACAATATTTTATAAATGCTAACATAATCGATCCTCATAATTCAATTAATGAGGTTGGAGGTTTAATTATAAGCGAAGAAGGTAAAATTGAAGCTGTGGGAAAAAAAGTTAATACTAATAATTTACCAAGTAGAGAAAAACCAATTGATTTAAAAGGAAAATATATTTTTCCAGGATTAGTAGATATGCGAGTTTTTGTTGGTGAACCAGGATATGAGTATAAAGAAAATTTTAGAACCTTAAGTAATGCAGCATTATCTGGTGGTGTTACCTCGGTAGTTACAATGCCAAACACAGAACCAATAATTGATAATGTATCTATAGTTGATTTTTTAAAAAGAAGAGGAAGGGATAAATCAAAAATAAATATTTTCCCATGCGCATCCCTTACAAAGAATATTGAAGGTACAAACATGACTGAATTCGGTCTTTTACAAAGCAAAGGGATAATTGCTTTCACAGATGGAGTAAAAACTATTCAGAATCCAAGATTAATGTCTAGAATAATGAACTCTGCAAAGGATTTGGGTTGTTTGATTATGCAACACGCAGAAGATTACGAACTTGCAAAAAATGGAATGATTAATTCAGGGATTATCGCCTCTAAACTTGGATTGTCAGGTATACCTGAAATTGCAGAACGAATTTTGATTGAAAGAGATTTAACATTATTAGAAAAAGTTAAGTGTAGATATCACATATCCCAATTATCTTCACAAAAATCTGTTGAGGTAATTAAATTTAGAAAAGAAGTTGTTAAATTTACATCAGGTGTTTCTATCAATAACTTATCATTAAATGAAAATGATATCGGAGACTTTAGAACCTTTTTGAAGTTATCACCCCCATTGAGAAGAGAAGAAGACAGGTTGGCTTTAGTTCAAGGATTAAAGGATGGTTTAATCGATGTAATTGTTTCAGATCACAAACCTGAAGATGAGGAGTCTAAAAGACTAACATTTGCACAAGCAGCTACAGGTGCCTCAGGTATAGAAACATTATTATCTTTAAGTTTAGAACTATATCATAATGAATCTCTTAAACTTGAGACTATTATAAAAGCCCTAACATCTAATCCAGCAAAAATACTTAAAATTGACAAAGGCAATCTATCTATAGGAAATGATGCTGACCTGTGTATAGTTGATATAGATAAACCATGGATTGTAAAAAAAGATAAATTAATCTCAAAATCAAAAAATACCTCGATTGAAGATAAAAAACTTCAAGGAAAAGTTACAAATACCTTTGTAAAAGGAAAAGAATTATTTAAGTTATAGAATGGATATTTTTTTGATAGGTATAGTTTCCTACCTTATGGGTTCTGTACCATTTGGTTTTATACTGACAAAAATATTTTTAAAAAAAGATATAAGAGAAATTGGTTCTGGAAACATTGGAGCAACTAATGCACTTAGAACTGGCAATAAATTTCTTGGTTATTCAACATTATTCTTAGATATTTTAAAAGCAATAGTTCCTGTTATTTATGTAAAAATTTTTTATCAAGATTTATTGTACATTGCCTCTTTGTGTGCTTTTTTAGGTCATGTTTTTCCAATATGGCTAAAGTTTAAAGGTGGCAAAGGTGTTGCTACATATCTAGGAATTTTGTTTGCTATTAATTTTTATTTCGGAATTATTTTTGTTATAGCTTGGTTTGTAACATTTTTTATTTCAAAGTTTTCTTCTCTTTCATCCTTAGTTGGAGCAGCCTCTATACCAATTTATTTATTAATTTTAACTCAAATTGATCAGGTAATTTTTTTTACAATCATGTTCGTCTTGATATTTTTTACTCATAGAGAAAATATTAAAAGATTGAAAAATAAAGAAGAAACTAAGACAAAAATTTATTAAATTGACTATCTAAGTCTTTTGAGTAGTTTGTACCTTATGAATTTGGTCATTGTTGAAAGTCCTGCTAAAGCTAAAACTATTAATAAATACTTAGGTGATAATTATAAAGTTTTAGCAAGTTATGGCCACATAAGAGATTTGCCTTCAAAAAATGGTTCTGTTGATCCAGATCAAGATTTTAAAATGGAATGGGAAGTTGATAGTTTCTCAAAAAAATATCTTAAAGAAATAACAGACGCAGCTAAAGACTCATCTAAAATTATACTGGCCACTGACCCTGATCGTGAAGGAGAAGCAATTGCTTGGCATGTAAAAGAATATCTAAATGAAAAAAAACTTTTAAAAGATAAAGAAATTGAACGAGTCGTATTTAATGAAATAACTAAAAAAGCTGTTATTCAAGGCATTGAAAATCCTAGACAGATTGAACCATTACTTGTTGACGCGTACATGGCAAGAAGAGCTTTAGATTATTTAGTTGGTTTTAATATTTCACCAATACTTTGGACAAAACTGCCAGGATCAAAATCTGCAGGAAGAGTCCAGTCTGTAGCATTAAAATTAATTACAGAGAGAGAGCACGAAATAGAATCATTCAAACCAGAAGAGTTTTGGACTTTGAGTATTAAATTTGTTGATAATGAAAATCGAAATATTTTAGCAAGTATAAGTCAATTAGATAACAATAAGATTGAAAAATTCTCATTTAAAAACAAAAATGAAATTAATAAAGCCATATCAAATATTAACAAAAAAAAATTTAGTATAGCTGATATTTCAAGTAAAGTAGTAAATCGTAATCCATCTGGGCCATTTACTACATCTACTCTTCAACAAACTGCATCAAGTAGATTAGGTTTTGGTGCTTCTAGAACAATGCAAATTGCACAAAAACTATATCAAGGTATAGAAATAGAGGGTGAAACAATTGGTTTAATTACCTATATGAGAACTGATGGAACAAATCTATCAAAGGATGCTGTTTCATCTTTTAGAGATTATATTCAAAAAGAAATTGGTAATGAATATTTGCCTAAAGATGCTTTAAATTATTCTGGCAAAAAGGCTAAAAATGCTCAGGAAGCTCATGAAGCAATCAGACCTACAGATATTATTAGAACACCTCAAAGTGTTAAAAAATATTTGAGTACAGATCAAAACAAACTGTATGATCTTATTTGGAGTAGAGCTTTATCATCTCAAATGGAATCTGCTAAGTTTGATAGAAACACAATTACTATAACTTCAGAGAATGAAGATACTGTTTGTAAAGCAAGTGGATCAGTACTCAAATTTGATGGGTTTTTAAAAATTTATAATAATCAAACTAAAGACGATGATGAAAGTATTTTACCAGCTGTATCTAAAGGTCCCATCAATATTGAGGCATTGATAGATGAACAACATTATACGCAACCACCACCAAGGTACTCTGAGGCAAGCTTAGTTAAAAAACTTGAGGAATTAGGAATCGGAAGACCGTCTACCTATGCAAGCATCATTTCTACGATTGCTAATAGAGGATATGCAGAAATATTAAATAAAAGATTTTTTCCAACTGACAGGGGTAAATTAATTTCTGCCTTTTTAGAAAAATTATTTTCAAAATATGTAGATTATAATTTTACAGCAGGATTAGAAGATCAACTTGATGAAATCACCACTGGAAAAGAAAGTTGGATTAAAGTTTTAGAACTTTTTTGGAAAGACTTTAATAACAACGTTTCAGAAGTAAAAGAAAAAAGGACAAGAGAAGTCTTGGATTTACTTAATGATAGCTTGGGTGAATTAATTTTTGAAAAAGATAATGAGGGAAATGTTGTTAGAAAATGTCAATTATGCACATCTGGGACACTAAGCTTAAAAAATAGCTTTAGAGGTGGTGCTTTTATAGGATGCTCGAACTACCCTGAATGTAAGTTTACACGACCATTATCTAAAGCAAAAGCTGCAGCTCAAGCACAATTAGCTGAACCAAAGTTAATAGGAAAACATGAGAATGGAAATGACATATATTTAAAAAATGGAAGATTTGGACCCTATCTTCAGTACGAAAAAATCCCTACTGATATTGAGCTCGAAAAAGCTACAAAAAAAAAGAAAAAAACTAAAAAAACTAAATCTGATGTCAATGAACTTTTAAAAAATGTTTCAATCCCTAAAGGCTTAGAGTTGGAAAATATTGATTTAAAAAAAGCTCAATTCTTATGTTCATTGCCAAAATCTTTAGGCATTAATCCTGATAATCAAAAAGAAATTACATTAAACACTGGAAGATTTGGTCCTTATTTAAAATGTGAGAATAAATCTGCACGAATAGAAAATGTTGAAGATATATTTTCTATAGGTTTAAATAGAGCAATCACACTAATAGCAGAAGCAAAACCAGGTCGAATGTCTTCATCAATAATAAAAGATTTGGGAGAACATCCTGAAGATAAAAAGCCTGTAAGAGTTATGAAAGGTCAATACGGGCCTTATATTAAATACAAATCACTTAATGCCACTATACCTGAAGAAAAAGACCCTACTGACTTAACAATGGAAGAAGCTTTAATATTGATTGAGAAAAGAAAAGAATACGATAAAACTAAAAAGTCAAAAAAAAGGAAATTAAAATGAATTATGAAGATAAAATTAAAGAACTTAAGATAAAACTTCCTGAGGCCAAACCCCCGGTTGGAAATTACGTTGCAACAAAAGTTGTAGGAAAGATGTTATTTGTATCTGGACAAATTTCAATTGATGAAAATGGTCAACTAATTAAAGGGAAAGTTGGAAAAGAATTAGACACAGAAGCAGGCTATAATGCTGCTAAAAGATGCGCATTGAGTATTATTGCTCAGGTTAAAAAAGCTTGTGACAATGATTTATCAAAAGTTAAATCGTGTGTAAAATTAACTGGATTTGTAAATTCTACAGATGAATTTACAGATCAACCAAAAGTAATTAATGGTGCTTCAGATTTAATAGCTTTAGTTTTTGGAGATTCTGGTATGCATACTAGGGCTGCTGTGAGTACTAATAGCTTACCATTAGGTGTTTCGGTAGAAGTGGATGCAATTTTTGAATTAAATTAAATTTTATTTTCCAACACTGAAATATTTAAATCCTTGATCTTTAATTTTTGTTGATGAATATATATTTCTCATATCAAAAATAATAAATTTTTTACCTTTAACTAAATTTTTAAAATTTATTGATTTAAAATCATTCCATTCTGTATGAATAATGACAAGATCAGACCCCTCTATTGCTGAGTTGATTGTTGATTTGTGACTTACATTTTTTAATTTTGAAAACTCTTTCTTATAACCAGTTGGGTCAAAATAATTAATTATTGCACCTTTTTTTGATAACCATGGTATCATTTTAAGACTTGAAGAGTCTCTCATATCATCAGTATTTGCTTTAAATGTGACTCCTAAAAAACTTATTTTTTTCTTTCTTATTTTTTTATTCAAAATTTGATAAACTCTATCAAGTAAAATTTTAGATCTATTTGCATTTGATTTAATAACTGATTTTATTACTGACAAATTAGTTTTAAATTTATCAGCTGTTGAAATAATCGCTTTGGTATCTTTTGGAAAACATGATCCTCCATAAGCAGGACCTGCTCTAAGAAAACGTCCTCCAATTCTTTTATCTAAACCCATGCCAATGGATATATCTTCAACATTAATGTCGGTTTTTTCACATAAATTAGCTATTTCATTTATAAAAGTAATTTTAGTGGCTAAAAATGCATTTGAAGCATATTTTATTAATTCTGCTGCTCTTCTAGAAGTTTGTAAATAGGAAGTTCCCTTAGAAATTAATGGACTGTAAAGGTTTTTTAAAATCCTTCCAGCCTTTTTATCATTAGTTCCTATTACAACTCTATCAGGATATATAAAGTCTCTTATTGCTTCACCTTCTCTTAAAAATTCTGGATTAGAGACAACTGAAAATTTTTTTTTGCTATTTTTTTTAGATAATATTTTTTCAATTTCATCACCTGTTGTCACAGGAACAGTTGATTTTGTAATGACAATCTTAAATTTATTTATTGAGGAACTTATTTCTTTAGATACATTGTAGATTTGACTTAAGTCTGCAGAACTTCCTCCTTTTTTTGTTGGTGTGCCAACACAAATAAAAATAATATCTGACTCTTTTACTGATTTTTTTAAATCAGAAGAAAAATGTAATCTTTTATTTTTAAAATTTTTAACAACTAATTCTGATAAACCAGGTTCATAAATAGGAATTTTACCTTTTTTAAGTAAATTTACTTTTTTTATATTATTATCTACACATATTACTTCGTTACCAAGATCAGCAAAACATACACCGCTAACCAAACCTACATAACCAGTACCTATCATACATAATTTCATGATTTAGCTATCTCCAATGTTGATTTAATATATCCATTCATGCTTCCACAATCTAAATATTTTCCTGAAAAAATATGAGCTATAAAATTATTGTTTTCATAAATTAATGTTTGAATAGCATCTGTGATATGAATTTCACCACCTTTACCTGGTCTCTGTTTAGATAATTTTGAAAATATTTTTCTGGGTAAAATATATCTACCTATAACTGCTTTGTTTGAAGGTGCATTATTAATAGTTGGTTTTTCAATTACATCTTTTATTAAATAGTTTCTTTTATCTAATTTCTTACCTAATTTAAAAATTCCCCATCTAGATACTGTTTTTTTATTTACACTCATACTTGCCATAACACAAGATTTGTATCGATTATGAATTTGAATCATGGATCTAGAGCAATTTTTTTTTATAATTAGATCATCTGGTAACAACATTAAGAAAAATTTATCCTTTATAAATTTTTTTGTTTTTAAGACTGCATCTCCTGTTCCAAGTGGCTTATTTTGATATACAAATTTTATCATTTTTTTATATTTCAAAATTTTTTTGTATTCTTTAACAATTCTTGGATCTTTTTTTTTCTTGATAATCTTTTTATAAAGATTGTCATTATAAAAATAATTTTTAATCATTTGCTTTTTTTTTGAAATAATAAAAATCACTTCTTTAATACCAGCCTCAATACATTCATCTAAAATATATTCAATCCCAGGTTTGCCATTAATTGGTAAAAGTTCTTTAGCAAAAACACTTGTCAAAGGTAATAAACGTGTGCCTAAGCCAGCTAGTGGAATAATTGCTTGTTTAATCATTTAAATGTTTTACTTATTAAAATATTTTATACAAATGAAAATTTTATTGAGAAATAGTGATTTAAATGAGGCATTATCAGGTGTATCAAATCTAGGTTTTGTCCCTACTATGGGAAGTCTTCACAAGGGTCATATTTCTTTAATTAGGAAATCTTTAATCAGTTGTAATAAAACTATTGTAAGTATATTTGTTAATCCTACTCAATTTAATAATAGAAATGATTTCAAAAAATACCCTCGAAATATAAAAAAAGATTTAAAAATTCTTAAAAATTTGAAGGTTAACTTTGTTTACATGCCTGATAAAAATCAGATTTATAGCTCAACAAATAGAGTTAAAATTCATCTTAAAAAAAAAGATAAAATACTATGTGCAAAACATAGAAAAGGCCATTTTGAAGGAGTTATTGATGTAATGACGCGTTTAACAAAATTAGTAAAACCTTCAAAAATTTTTATGGGTGAAAAAGATTTTCAACAGTTACTCTTGGTTAAAAGATTTATTGAAAAAAAGTTCAAATCAAAAATTATATCTTGTAAAACAATAAGAGATAAAAATAAGTTAGCTTTATCTTCACGAAATTTGCATTTAAATAAAAAAGATCTTATTAAAGCGGGCAAAATAACAAAAGAAATAATTTCTTTTAAAAAAAGATTATCCAAAAAAAAAATTTCAAAAAAATTTATTTTGGGAAAAAAAAAAGAAATAGAAAAAAATTATAATATAAATATTGAATATCTTGAAATGAGAAATTATAAAAATTTACACATCTCAAATAAAATAAATAATTCTAAGATATTTATTGCATATTATTTAAATAAGATAAGACTAATAGATAATTTTTAATATCTATAGAAAATATGCTCCTACTCCTAAAAAAGAAACAAAACCAATTACATCTGTAATCGTAGTTACAAAAACACCCGATGCAATTGCTGGATCAATATTCATTTTTTTTAACGTGACAGGTACTACTATTCCGAATAATCCGGCTACAACCATTGTAAGTATCATAGAAATAGAAATTATTAATGAAAGTTGGTAGTCTTGAAACCAAATTTGAACTATAAAAGAACTAATGATAGCAAAAATTATTCCATTTAAAATACCAATATTAAATTCCTTAAATATATTTTGATTAAAATTATTTTTTGTTAAATCATTCGTCGCTAGTGTTCTAATTGTTACTGCTAAAGTTTGCATACCAGCATTTCCACCCATGGATGCAACAATTGGCATTAAAAAAGCTAACACAACCATTTGTTCAATAGTAGCTCCAAATAGACTTATACAATAAGTTGCGAGGAAAGCTGTAAACAAATTCAATAATAGCCAATTAAATCTTCTTTTCGTTTTTGTAATTACACCATCTGTAATTTCTTCATCACCTACTCCAGCTAATCTTAAAGCATCTTCCTCAGCTTCTTCTTTCAAAACAGTAAGCACGTCATCAGAAGTGATCATTCCGACCAATTTATTATTTTTATCAACAACACAGGCTGAATTTAGATTATAGTTTTCAAAAGAATGTCCCACTTCTTCCCTATCCATATCGACTGGAATTAAAAAAATTGAGTCATCCATTATTGTTGACATTTTTATTTCTCTAGATGTAGTTAAAACCTTTGATGAAGGAACTGCTCCAATAGGTTTAAAATTTTCGTCAACTATATAAATTTCTAAAAATTGCTCAGGTAAATCTTTATTTTCTCTCAAGTAATCAATAGTCTGTCCTACTGACCAATTGCTAGGTATAGCAGTAAACTCTCTCTGCATAATTCTAGCAGCACTTTCTTCCGGATAACTAAGCCCTTCCAATAAAGCAAAACGATCTTTGGGAGGTAATAAGCTTAAAATTGAATTTTTATCTTTTTCTTCAACATTTTCTAGAATAGCTATCGCATCATCAGATTCGAGATTCTTTAATATTCTTACAATTGCATCAGATGATAAATATTTAATAATTTCTGTCTGAACTGACTCATTAAGTTCAACAAACACCTCTGGATCAATCCTAAAATTATTCAGTTTGATTAAATTTTCCCTATCATTTTGACTTAAATGCTCAATGATATCTGCTGCATCAGCTGGATGCATTTCTTTAAAAGAATTTGTTATAAATTGAGCATCATTATTAGAGATTTTATCAGTAACAACTTTTATGTATTCTTTATTAAATTCAAAGTTGACTTTTTTATCTTTGATTTTTTTTATTAAAGCCATAAATATACCTATTATTCTGACGGATCTTTTAATACATAATAAAAAGAATACAAATTATAAATGAATATAGAAATTAAAAAGTCTCAAAAACCTGTAAAATATGAAGATGCCTTAAAATTAATGGAAAAGAGGCTTTTAGAAATACACCAAAAAAAATCTAATGATTTAATTTGGGTTTTAGAGCATGAGGATTTATACACCGCTGGCACAAGCTCTAAAAACAATGAAATAATAGATAAATCAATTAAAATTTTCAAAACTAATAGAGGAGGAAAAATAACCTATCATGGTCCAGGCCAATTAATTTGTTATTTTGTTATAGATTTAAAAAAAAGAAAAAAAGATATTAGAAAATTTATAACTGTTATTGAAAAGACAATTATAGAAACACTTAGATTTTATAAAATAGATACATTTTCAGACAAAGATAATATTGGTATTTGGTATAATGAAAATTCAAAAATAAAAAAAATTGCTGCAATAGGTGTGAGAGTAAGTAAATGGATTGCATATCACGGATTTTCAATAAATATAAATAATGATTTGGATAAATATAATGCAATCATACCATGTGGAATTACAGACAGAGGAATTACTAACTTGATAAATATAAAAAAACAAAATTATGAATGTTTAGAAAATCGACTAATTGAAAATTTTATTTCAAATTTGAAAGACTAAGTCTTTTTATCTTTAATAAATTTTTAAAATAATCAGGAAGTAAAGCTTTATAGGTATATTTCTTTTTATTAATCATAAATCTTATTTGATAAGAATGCAGCATTAGTTCTTTATTAATACCTTTTGGGGACTTAGATGATCTATATTTTTTATCTCCATAAATAGAATGACCAATATTAAATAATTGTTTACGCAATTGATGTTTTCTACCAGTAATAGGTTTCATTTCAACGAGACTCGAATTAGTATTTTTATCAATAACTTTAAAAATTGTTTTTGCTTTCTCTACAAGTTTTTTACCATTGTCATATCTTATTAATTCATCTACCCATTCACCAGAATCTTTTTCAACTTCTCCGTTACAAATCGCAAGATAAGTTTTGTGAACTTTTCTTAACCTAAACAAAGAAGTTAATAATTGAGCTGTTTCTCTATTTTTTGCAATTATGAAAACTCCAGATGTATCTTTATCTAATCTGTGGACTGAAAAAGGTTTGGTATCTTGGAAAATTTTACTTTTAGCAAATATATCAACTAAATTTTTTTTTGATTTTGTACCTCCTTGTACTGAAATACCTGCACTTTTATTCAAGACAATAAAATTTTCATTATCATCTATAATTAAATCTTCGTTTGATTTTATTATTTCGTTTGTTGGGTTATATGTTTTCTTTTTTTGAATAATGTTTTCTTTGAAATTCAAATTAAAAACATCAATTTTGTCATTTATTTTAACTTTAAATGAACTTTTAACTCTCTTTTTATTAACTTTAATTTTTCCTGATCTTAAAAATTTTTCTATTAAACTTTGAGGTATATTTCCAATTTTGTTTCTTAACCATCTATCTAAACGCATATCATTATACGTTGAGTCAACGATATAACTTTTGATCATGATAATTTAAGCTACAATTTTAAGCTGTGATTGCTTTTTTTTCTTCTTTTTTCTTTTCTACCTTAGCTGGATCTTTTTTCTTTTTATCAATTCTTTTTGCCTCTACATCTCTATCTACAAACTCTATAATTGCCATTGGAGCATTATCACCATATCTAAAACCAGCTTTAATTATTCTGGTATAACCTCCAGATCTTTTTTCATATCTTTTAGATAAAGTTTTTTTAACTTTGTTAGCTGATTTTAAGTCTTGTAATTGAGAAACCAACATTTTGGTATTATGTAATGTATTTTTTTTTCCTAATGTAATTAGTTTATCAGCTTGTGGTTTTAAAAATTTTGCTTTCGGTAAGGTCGTTTTAATCTGCTCGTACTTTACTAAAGAATTCAACATATTTTTTAATAAAGCTTTTCTATGTTCAGACGTTCTATTTAATTTTTTATTTACCATTCCATGTCTCATTAGATAGACTCCTCTAATTTTTTAGACATTTCAGCAATATTATCCGGTGGCCAGTTAGGAATTTCCATTCCTAAATATAAAGACATACCAGTTAAAACTTCTTTTATTTCATTTAATGATTTTCTACCAAAATTTGGTGTTCTTAACATTTCACCTTCAGATTTTTGAACTAAATCTCCGATATAAATTATATTATCATTTTTAAGGCAATTCATTGACCTCACTGAAAGTTCCAACTCATCAACTTTTCTTAATAAGTTTTTATTAAACTCTGGTTCTTTTGAAACTTCTTTTACTGGCGCTTCTACAGGTTCGTCAAAATTTATAAACATTTTTAATTGATCTTGAAAAATCCTAGCTGAATAAGCTACTGCATCTTCAGCGGATATAGACCCATTAGTTTCAACTTCCATCGTTAATTTATCATAATCTAGAGCTTTACCTTCTCTAGCAGTACTAACTGAATATGATACTTTTTTTACAGGACTATATAATGAGTCAATAGCAATCAAACCTAATGGTGGCTCTTCTGGCTTATTCAATTCTGCAGGAACATATCCTTTACCAGTGTTAATGTTCATCTCCATATGAAAATTAGTATTTTCATCTAAATTACAAATTACTAAATCTGGATTCAATATTTCAACATCTGCAACAGATTTAATATTGGATGCTTTTATTTCACCAGGACCCTTAGCATCTAACACAAGCTTTTTCGTACCCTCTGAAGAACTTTTTAAAGCAAGAGATTTTACATTTAAAACAATATCTGTAACATCTTCTCTAACACCTTTGATTGATGTAAATTCATGTAAAACTCCATCGATTTGAATCGATGTTACGGCTGTACCTCTTATAGAGGATAATAATATTCTTCTTAAAGAGTTTCCAAGAGTTAAACCGTAACCTTTTTCTAACGGTTCAGCTGTAATCGTTGCTCTTGTAAGATCATCACTAATTTTTACATCTAGTTTTGATGGTTTAATTAAAGATTTCCAATTTTTTACATTAACATTTTCAGTTTCCATTAAACTCTCCTTTTTTTTGGTGGCCTAGTTCCGTTGTGAGGCATTGGGGTAGTATCTTTTATAGATAAAATCTTAAATCCTCTAGCTTGCAATGCTCTTAAAGCTGTTTCTCGACCAGATCCAGGACCTTTAACCTCTACAGATAAAGTTTTCATTCCATATTCTAATGCTTTTGCAGCTGCGGCATCAGCAGCAACTTGTGCTGCATAAGGTGTAGATTTTCTAGATCCTTTAAATCCTTTTTGACCAGCTGAGGCCCAAGAAATTACATTTCCGTTAGTGTCGGCGATTGAGATTATTGTATTATTAAAAGTTGATTGAACATACGCTATACCATTTAAAACATTCTTTTTAATCTTTTTCTTTTTTGAGTAGGAACTTTTAACAATTTTTTTTGTAGATTTTTCAACTTTTTGATCTTTACTTTCTATCTTATCAGATTTAGGCATAATTATTTTTTAAGTGGTGTTAATTTCTTACCAGCAATAGCTATTGCTTTTCCTTTTCTAGTTCTAGCATTACATCTAGTTCTCTGTCCTCTTACAGGCAATTTTTTTCTGTGTCTGCTACCTCTATAGCTAGCAAGATCAATTAATCTTTTAATACTTAAAGAATAATCTCTTCTTAAATCACCCTCAACTTTAAAATTTTGATCAATATATTCTCTTATCTTAAGTATCTCTTCGTCAGTTAATTCATTAACTCTTTTTTTCTTTGGTATTTCTAAAGACGTACAAATTTGTTTTGAAAATTTATCTCCAATTCCATAAATATATGTAAGTCCAACATGGACTAATTTATTCTGTGGAATGTTGATACCTGCAATACGAGCCATAAATATGTGATAAAATTTAGCCTTTTATATAAGAAGATCTTTTAAAGTCAACGGCTTAAACGTTGATAAAAGTGTCTATTTTCCTAGTTATTTCATCAATTTCCAAGCTTCCATCAAGCTCAATAAAATTTTGATTTTTTGAATAGAAATCAAGAACTGGTTTAGTTGTTTCCATGTAGGTATCATATCTTTTTATAAATGTATTAGAGTCGTCATCTGATCTATTTTCTAATACTTTTCTTTTTTCAATTCTTTTTAGTATTGTTTGTTTATTAACATTAAGAAAGAAAATCAGATCTATTTTTTGATTTGACTCGTTTAAAAATTTATCTAAATTTTTAGCCTGACTTAAAGATCTAGGATATCCATCAAATATCAGCCTATCTTTTATTTTAATGTCAAAAATAAGGTTTTTGATAAGTTTATTAACTATTTCATCACTTACGAATTTTCCTTCACTTATGTCATGGGCAATTTTTTTTCCAATTTCAGTATTTTTTTTTATTTCTTCTCTCAATATTTCACCTGTTGAAATTTGATAAGAATTTAATTTTTTTGCTATATATTTAGCTTGAGTACCTTTGCCAGCTCCTGGGGGACCAAACAAAATTATATTCACAATTTATCTACCAAATTTAGTTTTTTTAATTAATTGCTCATATTGAGAACTCATCAATCTAGTTTGAATTTGTGTTACAGTATCTATCGCCACTACAACAACAATCAAAATTGAAGTACCTCCTAAATAAAATGGAATAGGATAATTTGCTATCAAAAATTCTGGCATTAAACAAACTAATGTAAGATACATCGCACCTATAGTTGTGAGTTTTGTTAATATATTTTCTATATATAAAGCTGTACTTTCACCAGGTCTAATTCCAGGAATAAATCCTCCATACTTTCTTAAGTTATCTGCAGTTTCATTTGGGTTAAAAGTTATGGAAGTATAAAAAAAAGTAAAAAATATAATTCCTGATGCGTATAACAGCATATAGAGAGGTTGTCCTTGAGTAAAATAAGAACTTATATTTAAAAAAGTTTCACTTTCAGATAAGTTAAAATTAGAAAATGTTACTGGCAATAATAATAAAGCAGAAGCAAAAATTGCTGGTATTACCCCGGCTTGATTAATTTTTAAAGGTAAATGTGAAGACTCTCCTCCATACATCTTATTACCCATTTGTCTTTTTGGATAATTAATTAATATTTTTCTCAATGCTCTTTCCATAAAAACTATAAAAAGAATTGTTAAAATCAGTAGAATAAAAATTCCAATTATCATTATTGTTGAAACTGCTCCAGTTCTACCAAGTTCAAATGTAGTAACTAAGGCTCTAGGTATTTCGGCAACTATTCCTGCAAAAATGATTAACGATATTCCATTACCTATACCTCTTTGAGTAATTTGTTCACCTAACCACATCAAAAAAATTGTACCCGCAACTATTGTTGTTACAGTTGATATTTTAAAAAAAATACCAGGGTTAATTACTAAATTTGCAGATGACTCTAAACCAACTGCTAATCCATAACCTTGAACAGTTGCTAATAAAACTGTTCCGTATCGAGTAATTTGAGTTATTTTTGCCCTTCCAGTTTCTCCTTGAGATTTTAAATTTTTAAAATATTCAGAAACGCCTGTTAATAACTGCACAATAATTGAAGATGAAATATAAGGCATAATCCCAAGCGCAAATATTGCCATTCTACTTACGGCACCACCAGCAAATACATTAAACATTCCCAATAAACCTTTTTGATTGCCTTCCATCATTATTTTTAATTGTTCAGGGTCAATACCTGGTAATGGCACAAATGTTCCAAACCTATAAACAGATAAGATAAAAATTGTGAATAAAATTCTATTTCTTAAATCAGTTGTCGAAGATGAGGCACTCATTTAATATAAATTATTTTTTTAATTGAATTGATCCACCAATTTTTTCAAGCTTTTTTACAGCTGATTTTGAAGCAAGATCTGCTACAATATTTATTTTGTCCTTAATTTCACCTGTACCAAGGATTTTTAACTTTGTAGAATTTTTATTAATTAATTTTAATTTTTTAAGTAATTCTGAATTAAGAATATCAGTCGTATTAATGTTTTTTTTGGTTATATAAGACTGTATCTTGTCTAAATTCAAAATTGCTATACTTAATTTATTTATTGGATTAAAGCCTCTTTTTGGTAATCTTCTATAAAGTGGCATTTGACCACCTTCAAAACTTTTAATTGCAACTCCAGATCTTGATTTTTGACCTTTAACTCCTCTTCCAGACGTTTTTCCTTTGCCCGAACCGATACCTCGCCCAACTCTAATTTTTTTTTTATTTATTTTTGTTCTATTATTTAAACTTATCATTAGCCTCTTTTTTCTATTATTTGAGAAATTTTCTTATTTCTGATTGTGGAAATTTGTTTAGGAGAATTTTGCTTCAACAATGCTTTCATTGTTGCTCTAATTACATTATGAGCATTTGATGTACCCATAGATTTAGCTACAATATCTTTTACACCTAAAACTTCACAGACAGCACGAACTGGTCCACCAGCAATTATGCCAGTCCCTTTTGAGGCAGATCGTAATACTATTTTTCCAGATCCATCTTTAGCTTTTACATCATGATGAATTGTTCTACCCTCTCTCAAAGGAATTTGAACTAATTTTCTTCTTGCCATTTCGTTAGCTTTTTTAATTGCATCTGGAACTTGTTTTGCTTTTGCATGAGCAATACCAATTTTTCCAGCTTGATTTCCAACCACAACTAGAGCTGAAAATCCAAATCTCCTACCACCTTTTACTACTTTAGTAATTCTATTAATATGAACCAACTTTTCTAAAATATCGTCGTTCTTTTTTTCTTTAGTATTTTCCATATCTAAAATTCCATTCCATTTTTTCTTAAGGTTTCTGCAAAAATTTTAATTCTACCATGGTATTTATATACACCTCTATCAAAAAATATTTTTGTAATTTTTTTTTCTTGAGCTTTTTTAGCTAATCTTTCAGCAACAATTTTTGATAATTCAGTTTTGTTAACTTTTGACCCAGTTTTAATATCTTTTTCTATCGAAGAAGCAGAAAGTAGAGTCATTTTCTTACTATCATCAATTATTTGAGCAAAAATATTTTTTGATGATCTTGAAATACTTAATCTAAATCTTTCTTTTGAGGCAACTTTCTTAACTTTATTGCTTACTCTAAATCTCTTTCTTGTACTAGTGTTTAATTTCATTATTTCTTTTTTCCTTCTTTTTTCAAAACGTATTGATTTTTTTCTCTTACACCTTTTCCTTTATAAGGTTCAATTTTTCTCAAAGTTTTCAATTTAGAGACAATAGCACCAACTTGTTGTTTATCTTGGCCATTAATTTTAATAGTAGTTTGTTTTTCTACATTAACTTTAATACCCTCTGGAATGTCAAAATTGATATCATGACTATAACCTAATTGTAAATTCAGTTTATTACCTTTTAAGGCTGCTCTATATCCAACCCCCACTAATTCAAGTATTTTTTCATACCCTTTATGTGATCCTATTACTGCATTATTAATTAAACTTCGGTTCATTCCCCACAATCTTTTAGTATCTTGATTAACTTTTTTTGGTTTAATTGATATTTCCTTACCTTCCTTAATATCTAAATTGAATAAATTTAGATCAATATTAATTGATTTTTTTCCTAGTGGACCTTCAATATTTAAAGAGTTACCCGCAAGAGCAACTTTAACTTTTTCAGGAATAGAAATATTTATTTTACCAATTTTTGACATTAAAATACCTTACAGATTATTTCGCCACCTACTTTTTGTTTTCGAGCGTCGATATCAGTCATTACACCCTTCGGTGTTGATATGATTGCTATACCAAGTCCATTATTAATTTTTGGTAGACTCTGAGCACTTGAAAAAATTCTTCTACCTGGTTTAGATACTCTTTCAAGAGCATTAATAACAGGATTACCTGAATGATATTTTAATTCTAAAGATAATACTGGTTTGTTATTTTCAGAGTTAATTTTAAAATCTCGTATAAATCCTTCGTTCTTTAAAATATCAGCTATTTTAGCCTTAAAATTTGACGATGGCAGTTCAACTTTTTTATGATTTCTAGATTGAGCGTTTTTAATTCTAGCAATCATATCTCCTATAGGGTCACTTAAACTCATATTTTCCTTTCTACCAGCTTGACTTTACCAATCCTGGTATTTTTCCTTGTAAACCAAGTTGTCTTAATGCAATTCTTGATATTTTTAATTTTCTATAAACGCCATGCGGTCTTCCTGTTATTTGACATCTATTCATAATTCTGTTTTTTGCAGAATTCCTAGGTAATTTAGAAAGCTTCTGCTGCGCTTTAAATCTTTCATCCAAAGGTAGCTTTTTATTCATTACTATTTTCTTTAATTTTTCTCTTTTTTTAAAAAACTTATTTGAAAGCTTTATTCTTTTATTATTTTTATTAATTGAACTAAGTTTAGCCATTTTAATTTTCTCCTTTTTTAATAAACGGAAAATTTAATTTTTCTAATAAAGCGTAACTATGATCTTTTCCCTTTGATGAGATTACTATTGTTATATCTAGACCTCTCACTTTATCTGCTCTATCAAAACTCACCTCTGGAAATATTATGTGCTCTTTTACTCCAAACGTGTAATTACCAAATTTATCAAAACCATTTGAGGATAGACCTCTAAAATCTTTTATTCTTGGTAATGCTATATTTACTAATCTATCCAAAAACTCATACATTCTATTCTTTCTTAATGTAACTTTTAAACCTGCGCTAGCTCCTTTTCTAGTTTTAAAGTTTGCAACTGATTTTTTGAATTTAGTAATTATAGGTTTTTGACCAGTAATTTTTGCTAAATCTTCTTCACATGATTTCAAAACTTTTGAGTCATTGCCATCAATTCCAAGTCCCATATTTAAGACAATTTTTTCAATTTTAGGACCCATATATAAATTTTTATAACCAAATTGATTCTTTAGCGCTGGTTGAATTTCTTTTTGAAATAAATCTTTTAATCTTGGGTTCATTATTTTTTAACCTCTTTTTTCTTTTCCTTTTTACTTGTTTGAACTAATTTTAAATTTGATAGATGTATAAAACTTTCTTTTGTAAAAATTCCACCTTTTTTTTCTTTAGTTGTTTTAACATGCTTCTTAACCATGTTTATTTCTTTCACTTTAGCTCTATTATTTGATCTATCGATTTCAATCACTTCACCTTCTTTTTTTTTATCTTTTCCCGACAAAACTAAAACTTTTAATCCTTTTTTAATCATTATAAAACCTCCGGAGCCAATGAAATTATTTTCATTTGACCTCTATTTCTTAATTCTCTAGTGACTGGTCCAAAGATTCTTGTTCCTACAGGCTCTCCTTTGTCATCAACGAGTACAGCAGCGTTGTTATCAAATCTTACTTTTGAACCATCATCTCTATGTATACCTTTTTTAACTCTCACAACTACAGCTTTATGAACTGATCCTTTTTTAACTTTCCCTTTCGGAATTGCTTCTTTAACTGCAATAACAATAGTATCACCAATACTTGCATATCTTCTTTTTGAACCACCTAATACTTTAATGCATTCTATTTTTTTAGCTCCAGTATTGTCAGCTACTTGCAATTCTGTCTGAACTTGTATCATTATTTAACGTTCTCCATAACTTGAAATTTCTTATTTTTTGAAAAAGGTTTACATTCAACAATATTTACCTTATCTCCAACTTTAAATTTGTTCTCTTCATCATGAACACTGTATTTTTTTCTTACTTTAATTACTTTTTTAAGTAAAGGATGAGAATACTTTCTCTCCACAATAACAGTTATAGTTTTGTTCGCCTTATCACTTACAACAGTTCCTGATAAAATTTTTTTAGGCATTTATTTTTCCTTTTAATGAAGTTTTTAATCTTGCAATAGTTTTTTTTGTCATACTAATTTTAGCTGGATTTGTAACTTGCGAACTTATTTTTTGAAATCTCAAATTAAATAAATCTTTTTTTAATTTATCAATATTTTTGACTATTTCATCTTTTGATAATTTTTTTATTTCTTGTTTTTTCATATTATGCAAATCTTTTAATTGTTTTTGTTTTAATAGGTAGTTTTGCTGAAGCTTTATATAATGCTTCTTTTGCAACTTGCTCTGTAACACCATCGACTTCAAATAAAATTCTTCCTGGTTTTACTCTACAAGCATAGAATTCTGGAGAGCCCTTACCTTTTCCCATACGAACTTCTATTGGTTTTTTTGAAACTGGTATATTTGGAAATATTCTTGTCCATACTCTACCTTGCCTTTTCATATGTCTTGTTAATGCTACTCTAGCAGCTTCAATTTGCTTACCAGTTACCCTATCAGGTGATAAAGCTTTTAACGCATAAGCACCATAATTTATAAAATGTGCTCTTGAAGCATTCCCCCTAATTCTACCTTTATGTGCTTTACGCCATTTCGTTCTAACTGGTTGTAACATGTTATTCTTTTACCTCTTTTTTAGATTCCTTATTAGTTTCTTGACTAAACTCTTTTGCAAAGACTTCACCTTTATATATCCAAACTTTTATTCCTATTATTCCATAAGTAGTCAATGCTTCAGCTTCAGCATAATCTATGTCCGCTCTTAGAGTATGAGAAGGTATACTTCCATCTCTCAACCATTCAGTCCTAGCAATTTCGTTTCCACCTAATCTACCACTTATTGAAACTTTAATACCTTTAGCTCCCAATCGAAGACATGATTGCATAGCTCTTTTCATTGCACGTCTATATGATATTCTCTTAACTAGTTGTTGAGCAATATTTTCAGCAACTAAATATGCGTTAGTCTCAGGTTTTTTTACCTCTTTGATGTTAAGTGCAACTTCATTTGAAGTAAGTTTTGATAGATTATTTTTAATTTTATCGATATCACTTCCTTTTTTTCCAATAACAAAACCAGGTCTTGAAGTGTAGATTGTAACATAGCATTTATTTGATGTTCTCTCTATCATTACTTTTGATACACCTGAGTTAATTACATTTTTTTTGATGTATTCTCTGATCTTAAAATCTTCAATTAAATAATTACCAAAATCTTTTTTCTTAGCATACCAAACAGAGTCCCATCCTCTATTAACACCTAATCTAAAACCAACTGGATTAACTTTTTGTCCCATGATTCTCCATTTTTTTTGTTTCTGTTAAAATAATTGTTACACTTGAATATGGTTTTAATATAGGCGCTGCTCTTCCTTTTGCTCTTGGTCTAAATCTTTTCATAATAATTTTTTTTCCACAATAAGCTTCTTTAACAATTAGTTTATCAATATCGTATTGAAAATTGTTTTCTGCATTAGCTACAGCTGAATTGATAGTTTTTCTTATGTCTTTAGTAATTCTTTTTTCAGAAAACTGTAAATCCCTAATCGCAATATCAACTTTTTTACCAACTATTCCTTTTAAGATAGGATTAAGTTTTCTAACACTAGATCTAACATTGTTGTTAATTGATCTAACTAGTTTTTCTTTATCTTTAGTAATTTTTTTCTTTTTACTCATATCTATTTTTTCTCTTCAGCCTCCGCTGGTTTCGCTTTTTTATCAGCTGGAGTATGACCAAAAAAAGTTCTTGTTGGTGCAAACTCACCTAGTTTATGTCCAACCATATCTTCAGATATAGTAATAGGAATAAATTTTTTACCATTATAAATTAAAAAACTTACTCCTACAAAGTCCGGAATAATTGTCGATTTTCTTGACCAGGTTTTAATTGGTATTTTTTTTGCATCAGTTTTGTATTTATCAACTTTTTTTATTAAACTTTCTTCAACGAAAGGACCTTTCCACACTGCTCTAGACATTATTTAGTATCCTTTCTCTTATTTCTTCTCTTGATAATATATTTGTCTGTTCTTTTATTATCTCTAGTCTTTAATCCTTTTGCAGACTGTCCAGTTGGTGACACAGGATGTCTACCACCAGCAGACTTACCTTCACCTCCACCATGAGGGTGATCAACAGGGTTTTTGACAACACCTCTAGTGTGAGGTCTTCTACCAAGCCATCTAGACCTACCAGCTTTACCGATCTTAATATTTTTTTGATCTGGATTACTTAAAACTCCAATAGTTGCTAAAGCTCTAGAATCAATTTTCCTTACCTCTCCAGAAGATAATTTAATTAAACTATAATTTCCATCCATTCCACTAATAGTAACTGAAGCACCTGCCGATCTAGCTATTTTACCACCGCCACCAGGCTGTATTTCAACATTATGTATATTTATACCAACTGGTATATCTTGTAGAGGCATACAATTTCCAACTTTGATATCTTTTTTTTGACCATTTTCAATCTTGTCTCCAACTTTAATTTTTTGTGGAGCTAAATAATATGCATGTGAATTATCTTCAAATTTTACAAGCATTATGTAACAAGATCTGTTTGGATCATATTCAATTCTTTCAACAGTTGCTTGCATGTCATATTTTTTTCGATAAAAATCGACATGCCTATACATTTTTTTATGTCCACCAGCTCTATTGATAGATGTAATTCTTCCGTAATTGTTTCTTCCTTTCATTGCATTTTTAGGCGAAACTAGTGATTTAAAAGGCTTACCTTTCCAAAGTCCAGTTCTGTCTACAAGAATAGTTCCTCTAGTTGACTTTGTGTAGGGTTTGAAAGTTTTTAATGCCATTATTCTAAATTCCAGTTGTCAGGTCAATACTCTGACCTTTTTTTAAAGTTATTATTGCTTTCTTAAATCCAGAGACTTTTACTTTTTTTCCTCTAGTTAACTTACTTCTATTTTGTTTATTTATTATATTTATCTTTATTACATTCACTTTAAAAATTTTTTCGATATTCTTTTTTAGAGTTGTTTTATTTGCACTCATCGGTACTTTAAAAGCAATCTTATTTTGTTCTGATAAATTTGTAGATTTTTCAGTAACCATAGGAGAAATTATTTTGTCGTATAGATGTATTTTTTCCATAAGTTATGAGTACCTTTTTTCTAATTCTTTTACAGATGTTTCTGTAAAAACAACTTTTTTAAATTTAACGATATCAAAAGCACTAAAATGATTAATATCTGTGACTTTTATTTTTGGAATATTTCTTATCGATTTTTCAATTTTTTCTTTTGACGGTTTATCTAAAATTATTAATGAGTCTAATATTTCATATTTTTTTAAAATCAAATTCATTTCTTTAGTTTTTTTTATTTCAGAATTAAAATCACTAAATATTAACAAATTATTATTTTTTATTTTTTCACTTATTAATGAAGCTATACTTTGCCTTTTTTCAGTTTTATTAAGTTTTCTTTTTTTATAAGATAATTCTCCTTTAGGACCATGAGCTATACCACCTCCAACAAATATTGGAGCTTTTTTACTGGCATGTCGAGCTCCTCCAGTTCCTTTTTGGGCGTAAATTTTCGATGTTGGTCCCGAAACTTCATTTTGTTGCTTTGTTTTAGCGTGTCTACCTTTGTAATTAGCATTTGATTTATACAAAACATTATTAATTAATTTTTTATTTATTTTTGCGGAAAATATCTTATCTAGAACTTCGATAGAGTCTTTTTTTCCATTCAAGTTAATTTTATCAATTTTCATTATTTTTTCTTCTTATCGGGTGTTTTTTTTGCTTCTTCAGTTGCCTTAATTTTTTCCAAAATAGTTTTCTTTTCAATATTTTTAACTGATTTCTTAACTAAAACTTCAGTATTTTTAGATCCCGGTATAGAACCTTTTAAATATAATAACTCATTTTCTAAATCTGCTTTTATAATTTCAATATTTTGCATAGTTCTAAGCTTGTCTCCCATGTGACCTGCCATTTTTTTTCCCTTAAAAACTTTTCCAGGGTCTTGTCTTTGTCCTGTTGATCCATGTGATCTATGAGATACTGATACTCCATGAGTGGCTCTTAAACCTCCAAAATTATGTCTTTTCATTGCTCCTGCAAAACCTTTTCCTATTGTTTTTGATCTAGTATCAACAAATTTAATATCTTTAAATATTTCAAGTCCAAATTCATTTCCTTCTTTAAAATTCTCAGTATTTGAAACACGATATTCTTTAAGTTTTCTTTTTGCCTCTGTATTTTTTTTTGAAAAGAATCCTTTCATTGATTTAGTCAATTTAGAATTTTTTATTTTTCCATACCCTAGCTGCACAGCTTTATAGCCTCTTTTCTCTTTATCAATTATCTGTATGACTCTAGCTTTTTCCATTTTTAATACTGTTACAGGAACTACTTGTCCCGTTTTATAAAATTCTCTAGTCATACCAATTTTTTTTCCTAATAGTGCAATCTCATTCATAATTAAATCTTTATTTCTACGTCTACACCAGAAGCCAAATCTAATTTCATAAGTGCTTCTACTGTTTGTGGTGTTGGTTCTACAATATCAATTAATCTTTTATGTGTTCTTGACTCAAACTGTTCTCTACTTTTTTTATCTATATGAGGTGATCGTAAGACAGTATATCTCTCAATTCTTGTTGGTAAAGGAATTGGGCCTTTAATAGTTGCGCCAGTTCTTTTAACAGTGTTTACTATTTCCTCAGTTGAAGCATCTAAGATTTTGTTGTCATAAGCTCTTAATTTAATTCTAATGTTTTGTTTTTCCATTTTATCCTGCAACTTTCTTCGTTACTTCATCTTGAACATTTTGTGGAACTTTTGAATAATGATCAAAAAACATTGAATATTGGGCCCTTCCTTGAGACATCGATCTTAAATTATTAATATAACCAAACATGTTGGCCAAAGGAACCATTGCAGTAATAACTGTAGCATTACCTCTTTGCTCTTGAGTATTTATTTGTCCTCTTCTCGAATTTAAGTCGCCTATTACATCACCCATATAATCTTCTGGAGTCACAACCTCTACTCTCATAATTGGTTCTAATAATTTTAATCCACCTTGTGTACAAGCTTCTTTAAAACAAGATCTACTAGCCAGCTCAAAAGCTAAAACACTTGAGTCTACATCATGGTGTAAACCGTCAACAATGGTTACTTTATAATCTATCATTGGAAATCCAGCTAGAATTCCGCTATCAGAAACTGACTCTATCCCTTTTTCAACACCAGGAATAAATTCTTTGGGAATAGCCCCGCCTTTGATAGCACTTTCAACTAACCGTCCTTTACCAGGTTCTTGTGGTTCAACAAAAAGTTTTACTTTAGCAAACTGTCCAGCACCACCACTTTGCTTTTTATGAATATATTCAAACTCTGCAGATTTCTCTATTGTTTCTCTGTAGGCGACTTGAGGTGCACCAACATTTGCCTCAACTTTAAATTCTCTTTTCATTCTATCAACAATAATATCTAAATGAAGTTCTCCCATCCCCTTAATTATTGTTTGGCCAGACTCTTCATCTGAAGAAACTCTAAAGGAGGGATCCTCTTTAGCTAACCTAGCTAAAGCCTCACCCATTTTTTCTTGGTCACCTTTTGTTTTAGGCTCAACTGCTATTTCAATTACTGGATCAGGAAATTCCATTGGCTCAAGTAAAACGGCATTATCCTCATCACACAAAGTGTGACCTGTTATAGTGTTTTTCAGACCTGCTAACGCAACTATATCTCCAGCATTAGCTTCTTTAATATCTTCTCTAGAGTTTGCATGCATCAATAACATTCTTCCAACTCTTTCTTCTTTTTCTTTTGAAGAATTGTAAATTCCTGTACCAGACTTTATTGTCCCTGAGTAAACTCTTATAAATGTTAATGAACCTACAAATGGGTCATTTGCAACTTTAAAAGCTAGTGCTGAAAAAGGAGCTTTATCGTCAAATTTCATTTCTATTTCATCTTCAGATCCAATTTTAGTACCTTTTATTGACCCAATATCTAATGGACTAGGAAGATAGTTTACAACAGCATCTAACAATGGCTGTACACCTTTATTTTTGAATGCTGAACCTGTTAAAACAGGCACAAAATCAAAATTTAAAGTTCCTTTTCTAATACATTTAATTAAATCATCCTCTTTTATCTCTTCTCCGTTTAAGTAACTTTCCATTAATTTTTCATCTTGTTCTACAGCTAATTCTACAAGTTCAGTTCTGTATTTATTTGAAATTTCTTTTAAATCATCAGGAATATCTTTGTATTCCCACTCAGCTCCTAAAGCTTCATTTTTCCATACTTGAGCTTTCATTTTTACTAGATCAACCACACCAGTTAAAGAGGCCTCAATACCTATTGGAACTTGAATAACTAATGGTTTAGCACCCAATCTGTCTTTTATCATATCAACACATCTAAAAAAATCAGCACCAGTTCTGTCAAGTTTATTTACAAAACAAATTCTTGGTACTTTATACTTGTCAGCTTGTCTCCATACTGTTTCTGATTGCGGTTCAACTCCAGCTACACCATCAAAAACAGCTACCGCCCCATCTAAAACTTTTAATGATCTCTCAACTTCAATTGTAAAATCTACGTGGCCTGGAGTATCAATAATATTTATTCTATGATCTTGCCAAAAACAAGTTGTGGCTGCTGATGTAATTGTGATTCCTCTTTCTTGTTCTTGTTCCATCCAATCCATTGTTGCTGCACCATCATGTACCTCACCAATTTTATGGCTTTTACCTGTGTAGTATAATATTCTTTCTGTAGTAGTAGTTTTACCTGCATCAATGTGGGCCATGATCCCAATATTTCTATATTTATCTAATGTATGAGTTCTAGCCATAATTTATTACCATCTAAAATGTGCAAAAGCTTTGTTTGACTCTGCCATTTTATGAACATCCTCTCTTTTTTTTACTGCAGCTCCTTTTTTTTCATATGCATCATAGAGTTCATTGAAAATTTTATCTGACATGTGTTTGTCTTTTCTTTTTCTTGCAGACTCAACAAGCCATCGAATTGCTAAGGCTTGGGCTCTTTTGCTTTTTACCTCTACAGGAACTTGATAAGTTGCTCCACCAACTCTTCTTGATCTTACCTCTACAGTTGGTTTAATATTGTTTATTGCTTCATTAAAAATATTTATTGGCTCATCTTTAGATTTTGTTTTAATTTTTTCAATAGCATCATACACAATTTTAGCAGCTACACCTCTTTTTCCATCATACATGATATTATTTATTAGCTTTGGAATTATTGTAGAATTAAATTTAGGATCTGGAATTACTTTTTTCTTTGGTTGAGTTTTTTTTCTAGACATTATTTACCTTTTTTTGTTCCGTATAAAGATCTTCTTTTTTTTCTATTGGCAACTCCTTGAGTGTCTAAATTTCCTCTTAAAATATGATATCTTACACCTGGCAAATCTTTTACCCTTCCACCTCTAATTAAAACTACTGAGTGTTCCTGGAGATTATGTCCTTCGCCAGGAATATATGCTGTTACCTCAAAACCATTTGACAATCTAACCCTCGCTACTTTTCTTAAAGCTGAATTAGGTTTTTTAGGAGTAGTAGTATAAACCTTTACACAAACACCTCTCTTTAAAGGTTGTTTTTGTAAAGCAGGAACCTTGTTCCTATTAATTTGTTTTACTCTTTTTTTTTTAATCAATTGATTAATAGTAGGCATATTAAGTTTATTAATTAGTTTATATTTTTGAGTGAAAATAACTGACAGGTTATTTGTGGCAGCGTTTAGTACGTTACTCTAGCACTACATTCCAACCAAAAACATCGCCAAAATACTTATTAAATTGATTTTGTCAAACTAAAACTGGCTAATAAATATGTTTTTTTTATTGATTTACTTGTGTTTCTGATGGCTCAATTTTTTCTTGTTCTGATAAAAATTTATTGTCATCCTCTAAGGCTTTTTTATTCCATTTATTCTTTATATTCCCTGTACCAGCTGGAACTAACCTACCTACAATAACATTCTCCTTTAAACCACTTAATGGGTCAATTTTACCTTTTATTGCTGCATCTGTTAAAACTCTTGTTGTTTCCTGGAAAGATGCTGCGGATATAAAAGATTCTGTTTGTAGAGAAGCTTTTGTAATCCCCATTAAAACTCTCTCTGCTGTAGCTAAGTTTTTTCCCTCATTTTTTAATTTTTCATTGTTAGTATCAAATTTAATTCTGTCTACAATTTCACCAGGAAGATAGTTTGAGTCTCCCGAAGTTTTTACCTCAACTTTTTTTAACATTTGTCTTAAAATAGTTTCAATATGTTTATCGTTGATAATAACACCTTGTAATCTATAAACTTCTTGAACTTGATTGACAAAATATTCTGTAAGGTCTTTTATTCCCATAATCCTTAAAATATCATGAGGTAACGGTTGACCATCTAATAAATACTCACCTTTTTTAATTTTCTCACCTTGATTAAAATTAATATGTTTACCTTTTGGAATTAAATAATTTGATGGTTCCGATCCATCTTCAGGCACTATTGATATTCTTTGTTTTCCTCTAACTTCTTTTCCAAATATTACCTGACCATCATTCTCAGCTATTATAGCACTATCTTTAGCTTTTCTGGCTTCAAATAATTCAGCAACTCTCGGAAGTCCACCAGTAATATCTTTTGTTTTTGTAGTTTCTTTTGGAAGTCTAGCAATAACATCACCAGCTGAAACTTTTTGTCCATCTTTAACTGACAAAATTGAGTCAGGTACTAAATAGTATCTGGCTTCATTGTCATCAGCTTTTTTAATTACATTTCCTTTTTCATCTCTTAGTGTAATTCTTGGTTTTAAATCTGTGCTTTTTGATTGCGATCTCCAATCAACAACTGATTTTGAGGAAATACCTGTTGCATCATCTGTAGTCTCTTGAATTGAAACTCCATCGATTAAATCAACGTAACTTGCAATACCACTTTTTTCAGCAATTACTGGGGTTGTATAAGGATCCCATTCACAGATCTTAGTATTAGATTTTATTTTATCACCATTTTTAAAAAATAATTTTGATCCATATGCAACCTTATAAACAGCTACCTGAACACCGTTATCATCCTCAATTGATAATTGAGTGTTTCTTCCCATAACAATCAAATTTTTCTTAGAGTCCTCTAAAATGTTAGAGTTAATAATTTTTAATATTCCATCATTTTTAGTTACTATTTGTGAATCTTGTTTTACTGAAGCGGTACCACCAACATGGAATGTTCTCATTGTTAATTGAGTACCTGGTTCACCAATTGATTGAGCGGAAATCATTCCAATCGCCTCCCCTACATGAACCATTTTTCCTCTAGACAAATCTCTTCCGTAACAAGTAGCACAAACACCTTCTTTAGAACTACAAGTCATTACTGAAAATACTTTAAGTGATTTTATACCTGCAGCATCAATCTTATCACATGCAGATTCATCTATCATTGAAGATTTTTTAATGATTACTTCACCAGTAATTGGATTTTTAACATCAGCGGCTGTGACTCTACCTAGTGATCTCTCTGATAAACTCACAACAACATTTCCTCCCTCTAGAATTTCTGATAATTCAATAAATCCTGGATTTTCACAATTAACCTTGGTTATTGTTAAATCTTGAGCAACATCACAAAGTCTTCTAGTCAAATATCCTGAGCTTGCAGTTTTCAATGCTGTATCTGCAAGACCTTTTCTCGCTCCGTGAGTAGAGTTAAAATATTCTAAGGCAGTAAGACCTTCTTTAAAATTAGATGTAATTGGACTTTCTATAATTTCACCTGATGGTTTGGCAATCAAACCTCTCATTCCTGCTAATTGTTTCATCTGTGCTGCCGAACCTCTAGCTCCACTGTCAGCCATCATAAATACTGAATTTATTTTTAATCCCTCAGGTGTTTTTTCAGTAGCAGATATTCCTTTCATCATTTCTGCAGCTACTTTATCAGTACATTTTGACCAAGCATCTACTACTTTATTATATTTTTCACCTCTAGTAATTAATCCTTCTGCATATTGAGTTTCATAATCTGCAATTAACTTTTTTGTATCATCAATTAATTGTGTTTTACTCTGAGGTATAACTAAGTCGTCTTTACCAAATGAAATACCAGCTTTAAAAGCGTGCTTAAAACCTAGGTCTTTTAATTTATCACAGAAAATAACTGTAGTTTTTTGACCACAAAATCTAAATACAATGTCAATTACTTCTGAGACTACTTTTTTAGGTAATAATCTATCTACTAAAGAAAAGTTTATATCTTTATTTTTTGGCAAAAGATTTGCCAACAAAAATCTACCAGCTGTAGATGTATATTTTTCAAATTTTTTATTTCCTTTTTCATCTACTGTTTCAAATCTTGAAATAATGGTGCTGTGAACTTTAATTTGACCTGAAGATAAAGCAAATTCAATTTGATCTGCATCAGTAAAGTAACCTGCAGATTTATCTGTTAATGGCTCTTGTGATAGATAATAAATTCCTAAAATCATGTCCTGACTAGGAACTATTATTGGTTTCCCGTTAGAAGGAGATAAGATATTATTAGTAGAAAGCATTAATATTCTTGCTTCTAATTGAGCTTCTAGACTTAATGGTACGTGTACAGCCATTTGATCTCCATCAAAGTCTGCATTGAACGCTGCACAAGTCAATGGATGTAGTTCAATTGCATCACCTTCAATTAACTTTGGTTCAAAAGCTTGAACCCCAAGTCTATGTAAAGTTGGAGCTCTATTCAATAAAACTGGGTGTTCTCTTACAATTAATTCTAAAGCATCCCAAACAGCATTCGTTTCTTTCTCTACCAGTTTCTTAGCTTGTTTTATTGTTGATGCTAAACCAAGTTTATTTAATCTTGCATATAAAAAAGGTTTGAATAACTCCAAAGCCATCTTCTTTGGAAGTCCACATTCGTGAAGTTTTAAATCTGGACCAACAACAATCACAGATCTTCCAGAATAATCTACTCTTTTACCAAGTAAGTTTTGTCTAAATCTTCCTTGTTTTCCTTTCAGCATTTCTGCTAAGGATTTTAATGGTCTTTTTCCTGTTCCAGTGATTACTCTTCCTCTTCTACCGTTATCAAATAAAGCATCAACAGACTCTTGGAGCATACGTTTTTCATTTCGCACAATTATGTCTGGAGCCTTTAAATCCATTAACCTTTTTAGACGATTATTTCTATTTATTACTCTTCTGTATAAGTCATTTAAATCTGATGTTGCAAATCTTCCACCATCTAATGGAACTAAAGGCCTAAGTTCTGGTGGAATCACAG